>JAZDLP010000100.1:0-4560 GCA_043801885.1 Planctomycetota bacterium
TGCCTGCACTACGGCAATTGTCAAATTTGCCATATTTTAACTCGTTTTGCCGTGTTTTGAATCACTTTACTGCGATTAAGTGTAATCATCGGCATGGAGATATTCGCGTTTTGATCGATTACGAAACAGAAACTAATTAAAAAGAATGAGAAAACCATTTACTTTGTTGCCGAAACAAAGTCAGAGGGACAGGAATTAAAAATTAGCGAGAAAAGAAAAATACAATGCGGGCAGGCACATTTTAATGAATTTGAAGATGTGAAATACAGACAGGTTGCTTCTGTAAGTGATCTTGATTGAAACCTTTGTCCGCGTTACATGATTGCCTTAATTGAGTTTTGGAGAATCCGCATTATGGAAGTTTTGGTTACTGGCGGCGCCGGCTACATTGGCAGTCATGCCGTACGCGCGCTCTCACTGGCCGGTTACTCTGTAGTGGTCTTGGATAATCTGTCATGCGGACATTCGGAAGCGCTGGCCGCCGTCGGCAACTTCAAACTGTATCAAATTGATCTGCGGGACAAGCAGGCGGTCTATGCGGCTTTTGAACCGCATCGCTTTTGCGGCGTGATTCATTTTGCTGGCGCAGCGCTGGTGAGCGAATCGGTTAAGAATCCAGAAAAATACTACGATATCAACGTCATCGGCGGATTGAACTTGCTTTCGGCCTGCAAGCATTTTGACGTGCGCCACGTCGTGTTCTCGTCTACTTGCGCGACTTACGGCGAACCTAAAACAGTGCCGATCAGTGAAGACCACCCTCAAATTCCCATCAATCCCTATGGACGGACAAAACTGGCCTTCGAACATATACTGGAAAGCTATGCGCAGGGATATGGTCTGACTTATCTGGCTCTGAGATACTTCAACGCTGCCGGCGCCGATCCGTCCGGCGATTTAGGCGAAGACCACGCTATCGAGACGCATCTGATTCCCAATGTGTATTATGCCGTGCTGGGACGGCTTGACCACTTCACCATCTTTGGCGCCGATTATCCGACGCCGGATGGCACTTGTATCCGTGATTACATACACGTCGCTGACTTGGCGCGAGCGCATGTCATCGGCTTGGAATATCTATTGCGCGGCGGACGGAGTGGTTGTTTCAATCTGGGCACGGGGCAGGGCTATTCAGTTCGCGAGGTTATCAAAGCGTGCGAGGTCGCTTGCGAAAAACAAGTGAGCGTAGAAGTCGCCGCTCGCCGCGAAGGCGACGCGCCCGCGCTGGTAGCCCAAACCGATACTGCGCGCAAGATACTGGGTTTCCAATGCCAGCGCAGCGACATCAAAACCATCTGTGAGGACGCTTGGCGCTGGCACAGTCGTTATCCGCGCGGATTTCAAAGTTGATTTTTTGCCATTATTAACCGCGAATAGACGTGAATAATTTCTTTTAGTTGGCGACCACTTACGTCAATTACGCACGAACACGCGCACCCATTCTCCCGTGATTAGCGTTTATTCGCGTTCATTAGCGGTTCATTCGCTACTGATACTGCGCGACGGTAGCCTTCGACGATGTCCATTTTGGGCGCAAAGCCAAGCAACTCGGTGGCTTTGCGACTAGAGCATCCTACGTTCCAGTTGGCTTCGCCTAATAGGTGTATCGCCATCCAATAAATCCCAACCGCCGCCAATGCGCGATCAAGGCTATAGGCAATGGTACTGACGAAAGCCGGAAGGGGCAGATAACGCACGGTCACGCCCAGCGCTGAGGCCATTGCGTCGCAAACTTCGCGCGTGGTATAGGCGCGTGCGTCGCAGAGATTGAATATCTCGCCCGAAGCCTTGGGATGAATCAGGCAGAGAATCAGGCCGATACAGAGGTCATCTATGTAGCTGATACTACGTGAGTACCGTCCGCCACCCACCAACGGTAATCGGCTCGTTGCAATGCGTTTGAAAATTTTCACGTGCCGATCCGGCATCGACGGGCCGTAAAACATGCACGGCCGTGCGATCACCACTTCGAATCTCCCCGGTTCATGTAATTTCAACAGACCCTGTTCCGCCTGATACTTGCTACACCCGTAATGTGATTGCGGTTGGCACGGCATATCTTCAGTGAGTAAAACTGACGAGTTTGTGGACACGCCTTGCGCGGCGTTCGAACTGACATAAACGAATCGTCTCGCGCCCGCCGCGCGCGCAGTCTCAGCCAACCGCAGAGCGCCGTCGCAATTGACCTGATACCATTCAGAGGTGCGCTGCGGATGGATGACGCCCGCAGCATGCAGTACTGATCCGCCCTGTAAATTCGCGCACGCGCCGCGCCGCGCTTCCGCATCGCGCAAATCGCCGACGATGATATCAGAGACTTCGGGATGTTCGAGTCGCCAGGCCATGAGCTGTTCGGGGGGCAACTGACTTTGAAATAGGCAACGGATACGAAACGCGCGTCGTGTTTCTTTTTCTTGAAAAGAGCTGACCAGAGGGATTTTTTTTTCTCTCTCTGGCGAGAGTCCGCCTAACTGCGTCAGCAATGCATCGCCTAACCATCCCGGCGCTCCGGTGACCAGTAAAGTGTTTTTGGACAATGGCATGCGAGTTATCTCTTTCGCCCAGTCCAATAAAAAAAGAACGGGCCTTTACGATCCACTATGGTTACACAAGGCAGATGGTCAATGATCGCGCGCGTCTGCTCAAATGAGCGAAGGTACGCGGATAGATACGGCCATTCTTCCAGATGTTGCTTATGGAAACTGCGCAGGCCTGATGTCGGCCATGTCAACCATTTCTGGCGCACACCCCAGAACGCCAGCCAGACCTGCGGCGCGTTGTAATGATCAATCAGCGTCAAGTAACCGCCAGGCTTCAAAATACGCAGCGCTTCCTGCAACGCGGCGCGGATGCCTGCGTTGCCGCCGAGATGATGCAGCGAATGCATGCATAGCGCCGCCTCAAAACTCTGATCGGGATAAGGAAGCGCACGGCCATCGCCGACTTTTAGTTCCACCCACGGTTCTTTTTTCAAGTCCGAATCAATCGTAATATCCACGCCGGATAAGCGAGTGAATCCTTCAGCATGAAAAATGCGTAGAGCTTCGCCTGCCCCGCACGCGATGTCCAGAAGTCGAATGTCGCGCGGCCAGGCGAAGACTCCCAGTCGCCGCAGTTTTTTGCGGTGCGCGCGCAACCGCCGCCTCACCAGTTGCGGATCGCGATACAATCGCTGCCAATCCTCAGATTCTCGCATTTTTGTAACCGTTTATATCGTTCCCTCAATCAGCAATCAGTAATCAAAAATCCACAATTCAACCTCGTCCGGCAGCGTGGCGCAGACGGTCAGCGATGGCCAGTCCCAACCCGGTTTCAATCGGCAAACAGACCAGCACAGTATCCATTTTCAAGCGATCCGCGGTTCGTAAGAGAGCATAAAGTTGTCGAGCAAACTTGGGTGATGAGCGTGGCGCCGGAAGTCGAACAACACCGGTTGGCAGTCGCTCTGTTAAGGCTCCGGACAGTACGGCAACTCGTCGTCCACGCGCCGTCAGCGTCTTGGCATACCGCGTCAGTTCCGTGTTACTCACAACGATAATTTCAGCTTGCGGCGCATAGTGAATCCGAAACTGCCCCGGCGCGCGCACGGAACTTTTGCGTCGCACCGGAATCATTTGCCTGGCCACGCGCTCGATCTCCTCTCGCGTTACACCGCCTGGCCGAAGAATTGCGAGTTCTTTCGAAGAGAGATCTACAATCGTGGATTCAATGCCTACGTGGCATGGGCCGCCGTCGAGGATTAGTTCAAGCGCGTCGCCGAATTCGTCTCGGACGTGCGCCGCATTAGTCGGACTCACGCACCCAAACCGATTAGCTGAAGGCGCGGCCAGGCCGCCGCCAAAGGCTTTCAGCAAAGCCAGCGCGACTGGATGATCGGGGACGCGCAAAGCGACTGTGTCCAGGCCGCCAGTAACGACATCCGGCACACGTTGGCTGCGGCGCAGAATGATCGTGAGCGGTCCTGGCCAAAATTTTGCAGCAAGTTTGCGCGCCAGCGGCGGAACTTCACGCGCCCAGTCCGCGAGCATATCTGCGGAATACAGATGAACGATCAGCGGGTGATTGACAGGCCGTCCTTTGAGCTTAAAAATCCGGCGGACTGCTTTTTTATTCTCAGCATCCGCGCCTAGTCCATAAACGGTCTCCGTAGGGAACGCGACCACGCCCCCCTGCCGCAGAATCTGAACGGCACGCTCAATCTGAGAATGAAGGTTCGTGATTGCGGAGCATTTTTTTAGTCGGCCTTTGCGTAGCATGGCTTCCTCGCTTAGGCTTTATTATAAAGCAGATTATGTAGCGTGAAAGATTGGAATTATATTTGCCACTTTAGCTCAGTGGTAGAGCAGCGGTTTTGTAAACCGCAGGTCCTCGGTTCGAATCCGAGAAGTGGCTTTTTTAGCAAGTGTTCACGCGGAGGCGCGGAGACGCGGAGACGCAGAGAAAAACTGCATGAAAGAAATAACGGAAAAGATAATCGGGCGGCGTGGCGCAAAGATTTTTTAGCGACTTTTAAGGACACTGTAGCAAGGAAATCGGCCACTATCTGTTTCCCCCCGTCTC
>JAZDLP010000048.1:0-8255 GCA_043801885.1 Planctomycetota bacterium
CATCACAAACTGAACTTTCTGTAACCCATTCCTTTTCGAGGTAACTGGCCTTTTTTCAAGTTCCATAGTAACTCTGTGGCAAATATTTTTTGTGATAGCGATGAAACGTATCCTACTGACGAATGACGACGGCTTGGAATCGCCCGGGTTGACTACCTTGGCGAATGAATTGTTACGCGCCGGCTGCTATGAATTGCGTATAGTGGCGCCGGCTTATGAACAATCCGGGGTCGGTCACTGTATTACGTTACATGCGCCGCTTTATGCGGAACGAGTCGCGTTGCCCAATTTGTTCGCCGACGCGCCGACGTATCGTGTGAAGGGCACGCCCGCGGACTGCGTCAAATTGGCGATTACGAATCTTTTCCCTGAGTTTGCTCCGGACCTGGTCATATCAGGCATCAACCGCGGACCGAACGTTGGAATTAATATTTTTTATTCCGGCACAGTTGCCGGCGCGCTGGAAGCCTGCATCAACGGTATACCCGCTGTCGCGTTGTCTTTAGATGTGCCGGCCAGTGGTATCTGGCATTTCGCTTTGGCGGCTGAATTATCGCTACCATTTATTGACGCAGTCGTTACCAACGGCCTGCCCGCCTGGACGGTGCTGAATGTTAACTTTCCCAACCGTTCGCAAACCGAGATCAAAGGCGTGCGTCTGACGACGCCAGGTCGGAGCGGCTTCAAAGAATACTACGTTGAAGAAACTCCTGTCGGAACGCTGCGGCGTTTTCGACTGGAAGGCACCATGCTCTACCGCGACCAAGATACTTCCGTAGATGCTGTCGCTTTGAACGAAAACTGGATATCTGCATCTATGTTGGGTCTATCGTTACACAACGAAGAAGCCTGGCGAGCAGTCAAAGATTGGAAGATATTTTCATTGGGACAGGAATAGAAAAGAATTGTGGACTTTAGATTTTTTTTTGATTGTGGATTGTCGAGACACTGTTGAAAGGATACGCCATGAAGATAGCCATCATCTCCGACGAGTTGAGTTATGATTTCCACACAGCCGTAGAACTGGGCGCCGAATGGGGTGTGCGAGACTTTGAAATCCGCTGCCTCGGCCCGGAGCGCGTGCCTGACCACGCGCCGGTGTGGACAGACATTGTGATTCAGTACGTTACGGCCGGCAAGGTCAACATCACGGCCATGTCGCCGGGACTATTCAAACTCAAGCGTTCTGATCCGGCCACCGCCACGCATGCTGGCGAGCGGCTTGACCATGTTCTCGATCTAGCGCAGAAATGGAACTGTCCGCGAATTATTGTGTTTGCCTTTCTGTGCGAACCGGGTGATGACCCGCTACATGCGCCCGATGCTGTGGTTGATATCCTGCGCCGTGCGGCTGATAAAGCAGCCGATGTTGGCGTGGAGGTGGTGATTGAGACTTCGCAGAACACGTTCGCGGCCACGGGACGAGGTCATCGCGCGCTTCTCGACCGTCTGGATCATCCAAATGTAAAGACCAACTGGGACCCGGCCAACGCTCTGAACGGCGGCGACACCTCACCCCTGAATGGATACTCGGACGTAGCCGGCACCGTGGCTCAAGTGCACGTGAAGGACTTTGACGGCGCCGGAAAGATCGTTACTGTAGGCACGGGCAAGATGGACTGGCCGGGCCAGTTTGCGGCCTTGGCCGCTGACGGGTTCGACGGCTTGCTCACGCTCGAAACACATATACAACCGCGTCTCACGGGCACTAAAGCCTGCCTGGACGCGCTACGCAAGCTCGCGAGGCCGTGGATTACGGCGTCGTAAGAAAATAATCGAATGCCTCATTTTGCCTAGTGAGAAAAATGTGGTAAAATCTTAGTAGCCGTCTGGGGGCGAGAGGCTAGTAGCCGCTTATGAAGCATAGAAATTTCGTAACCGTTCAATTCGACGACTCGCACGGGCAGCAAACAACCGCTGCCCGTGCCACTCATCCGATTTGTTTTCTTTCAATCAACAATCAGCAATCAAAAATCAAAAATCCTCTTTTGTTCTTTCGCTGTGTCGTGATTGTACTGCTGCTGAACGCCGCTCTCGCGTCCGCCGAGACGATAACGCTGCAACCGTCCAGCGGCGGCACGTTCCGCCTCAAAGATATCCTGGGGCAACAATACGGCGCGACATTCCGCGCCGCATACTCATATACTTCGGCCAACGTGCAGGTAACGCCAGATATCAACACGGAGCCGTACCTGTCGGGCACAATCAACGCCACGGGTTTGAAGCCGAACTTCGCCTACCAGATCAAACTGCTCGGCCGACCGACCAGATCCGACGTCAACGGAGATGATGTAACCAACGAAAGAATCGGGTATCTGGGCCGCTGGTGGCGAGCGCAGCCAAGTCCAGGCAACTCCAACGATACTGAATACAACGCTTGCAAAAACAACATCAATTACATTTTTCAGGGTTATCTCCTGATAGCCTTCTTTGTCACCGACGAACATGGCAACGCGAACACTCACTTTGTCGGTAACAATAGCTATCACGTGCTGTGGCGCACCAATCAGCGTTCGCGCCGCGCCAACGATGGCCCACTGTTACCCGTCACGCTTCCACCGACCGCAGGCAACTCTGCATATGATGTCACGCTCGCCGCGCGCGCCGCCACGCTGTACGGCGAGTGGGAATCCACACGCGCGTTGCCGGGGCAACTTCAGATGCCGTTGGGCCGCTACAAATGCACGTTCGCGCTAACCGAGGAATCTTTCCACGATTCTGGCTTGTATGCAGGCTGTTGGGCCACGGCTCTGACGGCCAATTGCGAGTTCAATATCAAGTTGGATCAAACGATTAATTTTGCGGCTCTAAACCCCGTTCAATACGGTGTGGCGCCGTTGACTCTCAGTGCCACCGGCGGCGCTTCTGGCAATCTAGTCACATTCGCCGTTACTTCCGGACCCGGCACCATTACGGGAAATACACTGACCGTCACTGGCGCCGGTACGATTGACATTGGTGCCTATCAAGCTGGAAACGAGTGCTATAATGCCGGTCAGTCGTCGCAGACTCTTACAGTTACGCCCGCTTCGCTGACTGTCACGGCCGACGACCAGACGCGAGTTTTTGGCGCGATCAATCCGCCGCTGACAGTAACTTGCAGCGGCTTTGTCAATGGCGATACGGCGGCTCAACTAATCTGTCCGGCCAGTGCCACAACGACGGCCACTTCCGCTAGTTCTGTGGGGACTTACGCTATCGTGCCGAGCGGTGCTGTTTCAAATAACTATGCCTTCACTTACGTCAACGGCACGCTAACTGTTACGAATCTCACTCCGACAGCCATCCCGCAAGCGTTGATAATTGGCCAGGGCCAGACCGTTTCAATTAATTTAAGCGGCGTCTCCAACGATCATACGACACTAACATTCGCTATTGCAAAGCTACCAGAGAACGGAACGATCAGTGGAACTGCGCCACAGTTGACCTACACGCCCAACGCCGGGTTTACTGGCGCGGACTACTTTACGTTTATGGCCAGAACTGGGACAAGTGTCTCTATACCGGCCACGATCAGTATTTGGATAACTCCGCCACCGATATTTTTATCGTTGCCGCTCGCGTCGCCTAACCCCGCTCAGGTTGGGCAGTTGATCACTTTCCAGGCATTTCCGATTGTCATCAACGGAGAGGCGACCGTTGCCTGGGATTTCGGAGATGGCACGAGCGCCACTGGGAGCGATGTCACCCACACTTACTCTACGCCTGGAGATTATACAGTAAGCGTAACGGCAACTTCGCCAGAGCGTCTTACCACCACAGCGCAGATTCCCGTTTTTGTGGGAGCGCCGTTAAACGACGATTCGAACAGTGGTGACGGGACAGTCCGTCCGCCGGAAGATACGGGCTTCAGCATGATAATATCTCATGGGCGGCCAAAGACCTTCGGATATCTTAAAGTGCATCATGCGCAACGTAGTCGCACGAGATTACTGTGCCGCCTGACGAACATTAAGTTTGACGCAAGTTTCACTCAGAACGATTTGGTCGGACAGTCGGGAACGCTGATTATTGGCAGCGGCGCGCTGGCGCAAACGTACAGTTTGACTCTTAATAAAAAAGGAATATCACGCGGCCCGAAATTGATGGATTTTCGGCTCGATGTCAAGAATGGATACATTCTGTTCAAAATTAGGCGAGATATAGCGCTCACCGATCTGGTCGAAAGTCTCGGCGCCACATCGCCAGCTCACAACAAACTCCTCCAGATACCGATGACACTGCAGATTGGTCGTCAGATTTTTGTGACCACGACGTTTGATTTTAGTTATACTGATCAAGGAAAGTTCGGCGTAGGTTTGTTGATTAAAAATGGTGGCTAATGTAGTCCAATGCAACAACGCCAAAGTTTCACCACGAAGGCACAAAGACACAAAGATGAACAGATTTGAATCATTGTCGCCGGAGATTGAAAACACGGCCAAAGTATACTGCGCACGGGCTAAATTTTTGGTTTTCTACCCAAGTCAAAAGCCGAATTTTCAGCCGTGCGCAGTATAGTACTAGTGATCAATCGTCAGGGATTAAGATGAAGACGCTAGCGACTTGTCTGTGTGCGGGCGCAATGCTTCTGATCGTCGGAGTGGCCGACGCCGCTCAGAGCGAACTTCCGAATGCTCAGCGGCTCCCGACGAGCATCACGCCAGTTCGCGCGCAACGAGATACTGGTCCGACCACGCTGCTGGGCATCGGGCAGGATCCGCGCGGCGTTTTAGTTGAGTCCGCGGATTTCTACATCGAAGGCGAGGACAATTATCGCGTTTATTTTGACTTGGCCGATAATTCTAATTTTCATTTTATCGAACGTCGCGGCGCTAATATATCTTTAGGTTTATGTGAAGCTGGCATTGAACAACTGATGGCCACAGGCGTTCTGGAAATGATCGCGCCCCTGCGATTAGCGCGGCACGGCGCGCATATCGGACTTTTTCAAAAAAACAAATTGATTCTCTCCGCTTTTGACGATTCGCTGCGCGGAGGACGCGCCGGTTTTCGTCTGCTCGCCGCTGATCCGCCTATTCGTCTGAAAGTCGAGCCGCGCGAGGATATTCACTTCAGCGACGATTTCATGATCGCCGAAGGCAAAGGCAGCCAGTGGCGCGGCAATGGCGATTCAAAGAATGGTGATTTCCTGGTCCGCTCATTGCGCTTCCCTGTCACCAGCGCCAACGCCTTCAACTACATGGGCGCCGGTCGTAATATCTACTCCGTAGTCGGCCAGCCATGGTGGGATCATTACTGCTTTGAAGCTTCGCTGCGCGGGCCAGCTACCGGTTGTATCGGGCTGGTCTTTGCTTATCAGGATGATCAAAACTACGCATTGTTCCGCTGGAGTTCCCGCCAGAATAGCGGCTCAAAAATAATGGGAAAAGATATGCGCGAACTGGTGCGAGTGCGCGATGGGCAAGAACAAGTGCTGGCTCGCGCGTCCGGAGGATACATTCCCAACCAATGGTACGGCGCGGCTATCCGTATTACTTACGCCGGCGCCGTCGTCATGATTGATGGTCACATTCTGTTTGATCTGGCCGATCCATACCTGATGGCCGGCGGAACAGGCGTCTGGTGCGACGTCGCTTTGCCACCGGTTAATGGCACTCATGAAGATCGCAATCTTATGAAAAATAGTCTGAATGCTCAAATGAAGCAACATGCCGTGTTCGATGATGTTCGCGTCAATACGGTGAAAGGGTTTGAAGATAAGTTCAAGCTGAATGGCTCGCTGGCCGGTGGCTGGCTGGTCGGCACCGGCGCATGGAACGTCAAGCCGCGCGAAAATCGAGAAGGCGCGTCTTCGGAACTGACTGTCATATCGGACAACGGCCCGGCAAAAGCGCTAATCGGCGAGCGTTTCTGGGCCAACTATGAGGCGCAGACCGAAGTTCGATCAGGCGGCGTCGCAGCGGGACTTGTTTTTCTGCATCGGGACGAAAGTAATTATTATGCGGCTATACTGGCCGGCGATGTCTTGAAACTGATTCGCGTTGCCAACGGAAAAGAGATGATCACTGATCAAGTTAATTTGTTAAAAACCGATACGCTGGTCCGTCTAAAGGCTACGATTCGCCAGGGACATATTGCGGTCCGCGCCAACGACACGGTCTCGATTGAAACTTTCGACGGCGATACCGCGCTGAAAGGCCGCGCCGGGCTGATAGTGACGCCCGAAGACGGCGGCAAGAAGGCCGTCGCTTGCTTCACTAATTTTCAAGTCTCTTTCCCATCGCAACGTAATTCGTTGGTGACCGAAAATGTAATCTTTGACCACGAAGATACGATGAGTGCGTGGGCAGATGCAAACGCCGAATGGTATCCACCCAACCTCAAGACTCTGGTGGATGGCAAGCCGGTCACGCTGCTGTGGCACCGCAGCCAGTTCCCCGGCGATGTGGAATTATTGGTTGAACCACGCGAGATTCAAAAGCCAAACTTCGAGATCGATCTGTCAGTCTCAAAAAATACTTCGGGCAAGGAGAACGGCTACATCTTCCGCTACCAAGCCGGTGACAAATTGGAATTATTGCGGCAGGGCGTGAAAGTCGTGACAAAACCGCTGCTCGCAAACACCGCTCCGCTCATCAATCTTGCCCTGCGCCGCTGCGGTCGTTATCTTGTCGGTCTGATCAACGGACGCACCGCGATTGTTTATCGAGACGACAGTCCCTTGGTCGGTGGCGGCGTGGCGCTGCGATACAACGGCGTAACGCTGCGACACGAAAGCACTCGTATCACCAGCCAGAATTTTAAGGACGAACTCTTCGCGCAGGCACCCGTTGACTGGCGCGTGGCCGGCGCCGCGACGATCACCGAGATAACCAATCGTTGGCAATGTTCTCCGCGCTGGTCGTTCTTCTCGCTAAAAAACGACCGCGCCGTGGGCAAACCCGCCGTGCTCTGGAATAAAGCTCTTTATCCGGGCGACGTTAGTGTCGAATTTTTTGTAGGCAATAAGCATGAACCTGAACGCGGCGAACCATACGCTTACGCGCGAGACATCAACGTCACTATCTGCTCGGACGGCGCCGATCTGACCAAAGGCTACACCTTTATGTTCGGCGGCTTCGGCAATCAAGGTTCGATGATTCTTCGCAATGGAGTCGAGGTGAAACGCAATCCGCGCAGCATCCCCACCGGGCATCGCGACCCGGATACCAACTATAATTACCACCGTCACTGGTTCGCAGTGAAGGTCGAAAAGCGCGGCAACAGACTCTCTTTCCGCGTGGACCAGTTCTTCAACGACGAGGAGAAAAGGGAGCTGGTCTTCGAAGATGCGCAACTGTTGAAAGGCGACCGCATCGCCATCTGGACTTATGATCACGCTATTATGCTCAGTCGCGTGCGCATCTCCGGCGAAGGCGGAAATGTCTTTGAAAACCCGGATGAAAAAATACCGCCGCTGAAGACGCCATATGATCATGAGATTAAAAAAGAAAAATGATGAAGGTTTAATTATGAATGATGAAAAGGGGAAGGATGAAAAGATTAAAGATTTGCATGAGCGCACAAGCCTTCGTAATTTCATCCTTCATCCTTCATCCTTCATCCTTTATATGCTGCTGCTGTTAGCGCAAGTCTGTGGCGCTGAACTTAAGTCCGGATACTTACAGGTGGAATCTGAGCCTGTCGGCGCCAGTATTTTTCTAAACGGTCGTCTGGTCGGCGCCACGCCGGCGCTCTTCAAGAAAGCGCCATCCGGATTTTATCGCCTGCGACTGGAGAAAGAAGGCTATCAATCCGTCGCCCGCGCGGTGGAACTGGGCGATCACGGCGCGGCGATCAAAGAACATCTGGTCGCTCTGCCCAGCGGCTCGCTGACCGTAAATATCGAACCGCGAGGCGCCGAAGTGCTGCTCAATGGCGAACTAATGGGTCAGACTCCGTTGGCGCTGAAGACAGTTCCCATTGGTTCGTATGAATTGCTAATCCGCAAAGCAAACTTTGATTCATATTCCAAACATATTCGGATCACACCGGACGAACCACTGGTCTTTTCGGGTTTCACGCTGCACGATAAAATTCGGATGATGCTGGAGAAAAAGATGCAGGATGAACCTCAACGGATCAGTCATTATTTAGATATGGGGCACTATCTATTTGTTAATGGCAAGAAAGACGAAACGATTGCGATCTTCAAGCAGGCGCGCCTGGTCATGCAAAAATCGCTGAATTTTGACGGGCTGGGGTATCCGGGTCGGACGAACATGAGCGCCGAAGAGCGGCGTTTCGAGCAAGAACAACGACAGCAGGATGTC
>JAZDLP010000234.1:0-5531 GCA_043801885.1 Planctomycetota bacterium
AAAAACAATTGATTTTCGATAATACGATAGAATAAGTTGCCAATACATCAAAAATTAACATTTATTCATCCAAAAAAGAATCAACGAGGCGACAAGTAATCGGTCTTTTAATTTTTTTTGCCCTTCCGCAACAGAAACTAAATATACGTAACCTGCATTTTCGCCAGATTTATGCGGTGAGATATGGTAAACTCAGCTGGATTTTAGATTGAAGGAAAAAATATGCATTGCTTTAAGCGCATGATTGTAACGCTGTTACTGATGTCAGCGCTGGCGCGAGCAGATACGGTTTATCTGACCGATACTGATCGCTATCTCGAAGGCAAGGTGCTCCGCGAAACTGACGAATTTATCATCTTATTGGTGCATAACGAAACCGGCCAGATTCGTATCCCGAGGAACAAGATCAAACGCATTGACTACGATATCAAGACACAATTAGAAAACTTGGCCGACGACGATATCGAGGGACGTTACAAGGTTGGCGTTTGGGCCATGGGAAAAGGCATGTTCGCCGAAGCGATTGATCTGTTCGAATCGCTAAAAGGCAAGGAAGGCGTTGGGCTGGAGATGTTGAAGCTGCTGGCTCAAGCATATGAAAAACGCCAGCCGCTCGACAAGTATGTTCGAGCTTGCGACCAACCCCAGCCACTCGACAAAGCGCTCGCTAATTACAGCGATTATCTAAAAGTTCATCCGGACGATGCAGTAGTCGCCGAACGGATTCAAGCGTTGACCAAGATCGTCAAACCTGCGAACGGCGACGGTCCGACGACGCCAAAGAATATTGAAGGGCTGGAAGGAGACGGTATCTGGAACGCGGAGCGATGGCCCGACGCCAACCCCGCTACCGCGCAACAAACTGCCGAACCGGCCAGCGGCAACAAGATCATCTCGGTGCAAGGCGAAGGTGGCGACAAACCTAAGACCGCGTTCAGTCGCGCCGGCGCGCTACTGAACTTGACTGACAGCAAAGAAATGACTTTGCGCGTCTTTCTGAATGCTCCGTCACCGGTCAGTCTGGCGGTGGCGTTCACTAACGCTGCAGGTGAATTCTTTGAATCAAAACAAATCAAGATTGCCCAAAACTCCTGGAACAAGATCGCATTTAACGTAGAAGCGAAGGATTTTAAGGCTGCTAAAAATAACTGGCAGCATAGTTTGCCGCTGGAAGGCAAAGAGCGGATTAGCCGCATTTTCTTTCTGGTCTACGGCCAACGTCCTTTTACTCTGTATGTGGATAGTTTATTCTTTACAAATAATAAACCTCTCTAAATGTGTGAATTTTCACAATCATTTGCCGACATGAGCCAAAAAATTAGAAAGGAATAAGAGTGGCGCGCGTGATTCATCAGGTCTCATGTTGCGCGGTCTTCTGCGCCGCTTTGGGGTTCTCTCTGGCGCTGGCTACGTCCGAGTCGCGCGATACCGACAATGCGGTCGCCGGACCGGTGGCGCAGAGCCGTTTCGTCGGGCAGCCGATGCGTTTCACGAATTCATTTTTTGTGGCTGGAACCAATCCCGCTTTTTCGCTCGCCAGCGACTCTGAGTTTCCACAAGGCGGCGATGTCAAAACAGATCCTGATGGATTTGACCTGGGTGATGCATCCTTCGGCAATCCGCTGGTCCGCTACTTCAGCGCCGCTGGCGGGTATCTGCCGTACACTTTTATGCTGAAACCTCTGCTGAGTGGTTCGATGATTCCGGTCTCGTTGCCGATGGTCAGCCGCAGTGGCAAGCTCACCGGCATCATCGCGCCGATGGTCGGCAGCGTCCTGCGATTCGCCGTAGAATTGACGGACTTTGTCGCCACGCAGCGCACAGGCATCTTTAAACTTAATCTTTTTCCGCAGATAACAAACTTCAGGTTCGCGCACAGCCAATTGCCGACCGCGCAGTTAGGCAATAGTTACTACACCAATATCGAAGCGCTCGGTGGTCAGCCTCCGGTGCGATTTGATGTGCTTCCGGGTTCAATTTCCGCGCAGGGTGGCGTATCTTGCCTGGAAGACGTCGGCCTGTCGCTCAGCTCTGACGGCACACTAATCGGGCGGCCTCTTGTTGCCGTGCCAATCAAATTCACTGTGCGCGCCAGTGATGCTACCGCCAATACCGCGCTGGCGCGCATGGGCGACACATTCGATCAGCAATTTACTATTCCAGTTGAAGCTAACACCATAATCACCACCGAACTCGCCGCGACCGTTTGCAAAATTTATGGCCACACGATCTCGGCAGGCGCGGACGGATTTACTTATTCCGGTGTGCTGGACGGCAAAGGCGATATCGCGCCATCGCTGGCTGGTTCAACTTTTACGCTGCGTGTGGGCAGTGCCAGTTTTACAGGCAGTTTTGACGCTAAAGGGAAAAGCTTCAACGTCAAAGGGGAAAGTTTGGGCGCTCAAAGCAAGTTCGCAGTCTCCTTCTCTCCGCGAAGCGGGCGATTCAGAGTTAAAATCCGCGATGCGAATTTAAACGCGGCATTAGGCGCGACTAATTTCAAAAGCGGTATTAAGCAGAACGTAGTGATTGCGCTGGAAATCGGCGCGCTGCGCACCTGTGAAGTTCTGACCATTGCGCCCGTCGTGCGTGGAGAACATTATCGCTTGAACTACAAGTTAGGCGGCAAGGAATCGGTGTCGGCGTGTGGCGCTTTTCAGATTCTCTCGGTTTGCGGCGTCGACGCGAAAGCGAATGGCTTGACGGGTGATCGCTGGTTGGTGCGGTTCCTGGGTGTACCGCGTGGTATTGACGGAACGCTGGATGTCGCCAGCGCCAGCAACGTGACGGTGCGAATCGGCGCGGTGTTTTCGCAGTCGGTCAACGTGGCGCTGAAGCAGGTGCGACTGGAATTCAAAGCCACCAGTAAAGATCGCGGCATTTTCCAATTGTTTTTGAATCCCGAAAGTTTTATTCACCGTTTCCAGACTAATTTCTTGACGAAGGCCAACGATACCGGCATTCCGGCGGCCAGTGAGACGAATGATGCGGCGCTAGAATTAAAGGAACGAGCGCAACCAGCGTTGTTCCCGCTGGGTGTGGATTTCAAAGGATTCAGCGGCGAGAATGGCCGCGTGATCATCCCCGCTCGCAAGACTTGGTCGCAGCGCTGACGTGAATTTTAGATTTTAGATTTTTGATTGTGGATTGAAGGAAAAAAGATCGTTAATTCTCTTTTGTTATGCTCGCCAATCGAACCGTCAACGCATTCCCGAGCCGCTCATGTCTCAAAAAACTCAATGACCGTCCAGCCGTCTTGTTTTTTTCTTTTTTATTTTTTCTTTCGTTCTCCTTCCACGGCGCCGACAAGTTCAGTAGTTTCAGTTTGGTTTCGAATTCAAACCGTTCGCGATGGCGCTTGAGACCGTTCTCGTCTTTCTCCAGCCAACCGAATTTTTCCGCGTGCGCGACGGCTTCCTCCAAATCGTCGGCGCCAATGGCGCGGATAATCTGGACTTCAAGTCGCGACAGATACTGAGCTTGCAAGGTGTAGTCTTGGAAGGCTTCCCAGGTAAAAGGCACCCATTGGCTGACGATCTGTTCGCCAATAATTTTTGCATACATACGAATCTCTTCCTGCGCGGCCGCGTCCATACGCAGCGCCAGAAAATGCAGTAAATTATGCAGATCAATCTTCCAATATGCTTCGGTATAGGTGGACAACGGCAGTTCTTTGCGCGCCTGTTCGCGTGCGATGCCGGCGCCGAGCAGTTCTTGATAAATTGCTCGCGACTGATTCTGTAGATCGAGTTCCTTGCGGGAAAACTTCGCGCCGCGTTTGGCGTCCAGTCGGCCGACGCTGCCCTGTTTACGTTCGGCAGATTGTAGCCGCCATTCGTCGAGCAGTGTGCGCTGTGTGGCGTCAATAGCCACTGAGTAACGCGTCGAGTATTCGTTAACATTCGCAGTGCGGTGGCGGATCCACTGTCGCCAGCAATCCATCGGCACTCGCACATGTAATTTGATCTCGCACATTTCAAACGGCGTGGTGTGGCGGTGGCGCAGCAGGTAGCGAATCAGGCCGCGATCTTCGCTGACTTTCTTGGTGCCTTTGCCATACGAGACACGCGCGGCCTGGACGATAGCTTCGTCCGCGCCCATGTAGTCCACAACGCGGACGAAACCGTCGTCGAGCACTTTGAAGGGCACACCCAGAATTTTATCGAGCGCCGGGACGATATGACGTTTTAGTTTTTCAGCATTGTTCAGTGTATTCATGGATTCATCTCCTGGTTCACGCGGAGGCGCGGAGACGCGGAGGATGGATTCATCTCCTGGTTCACGCGGAGGCGCGGAGACGCGGAGGATGGTTTATAGTTATTGACAATTCGATGCAATCCTTCCTTCAGGGTTGCGGCGCCGAAATTGATCAACAGTCCTACCGGAAGTTTTAGCAGGCGAAGATATGTGAGCACTTGTTTGGAGTGGACGGGAGCCAGTTTTTCGACGGACTTTAGTTCTACCACGATTCGTCCTTCTACCAGCAAATCCACGCGAAACCCTTCCTCAAAGCGCATCCCATCGTACTCAAAAGATACTGTTTTCTGTCGTTCCACAATAAAACCTCGTCGTGTCAACTCACGCGCCAAGACCACCTCATAAACCGATTCTAGCAGACCGGGTCCAAGCCCCACATGGATTTTATACGCCGCGTCCACGATATCTCCAGTAATATCATCTATCTCTTTCATTTCTTATTCTCCGCGTGCAAAATCAAACTATTTCTGTCATTTCTTATTCTCCGCGTCTCCGCGTCTCCGCGTGCAAAATCAAACTATTTCTTTCTTCCGCAGTTTTTGTTTTACGCGCTCAAAATACTCCAGACGCTTAATGATCTCTTTTTCGAAGCCCAGCGTCCCAGGAGTGTAAAACTTTCGGCCCTGAAGTTCCGGCGGCAGAGCGTTCTGCGGCGAAATTTTATCGGGCCAGTCGTGGTCGTACTGATAGCCCTTGCCGTAATCCAGCGTTTTCATCAATTCTGTCGGCGCGTTACGAAAATACAACGGCACAGGCAGCGGGCCGGTGGTTTCGACTTCTTTTTTTGCCGCGCCGATAGCCGTATAGATAGAGTTCGATTTTGGCGCCATGGCCAGATATAAAGCGGCCTGCGCCAGCGCCGTATCACACTCAGGGTAGCCGATAAAGTCCACCGCTTCTTTGGCGGCCAGCGCCTGCACAACGGCCTGCGGGTCGGCGAGGCCGATATCTTCACTGGCCGCGCGCACCAACCGTCGCGCAATGAACATCGGGTCTTCGCCGCCAACGATCATGCGCGCCAGATAATAAAGCGCGGCGTCCGGATCAGAGTGGCGGATGGATTTGTGCAGCGCGCTGATTAGATTGTAATGCTCTTCGCCGGATTGATCATAAAGGATCGTGTTGCGCTGGAGCGCTTCGCGCGCCAGTTCCACGTTAATGATCCGGCGGCTTTTTTCATCCGCTGGCGCGGCCAGCGCGGCCAATTCCAGTCCATTGAGCGCGCTACGAGCATCACCGCCGGCCAGATTGGCGAGCGTGGCGCGAGCATCAAT
>JAZDLP010000241.1:0-7037 GCA_043801885.1 Planctomycetota bacterium
GGGGCGGGCTTAACTAAGCTCCACTGAGATACGGCCTCCGTGCTTTGGCGCTGCGCCACGCAGTAGATTACCGGATCACGCGGACAATGCTATTTTCATTGTTTCCGAGTGACGCGCAGCGTCATAGTGACTGTGGTGAAAATAGATTACACGATTACGGTGTATCTATGTACTAAAATTTGAGATGAATTCATGACGAAGCCATTTTCGCTATCGTTGCCAGATGTCTGTGTTCGCGACTTGTATCGCCAAAATCCATGGTGGGAAGGTAATCCTCTGCCTTCTCTACCGCAGTTCAAACGCTGGCCATTTGCAAAAATCTTGAACCGGCTGCGCGCGCCGATCGCTCCTATCCTGATCATTCGTGGTCCTCGTCAAATTGGAAAAACTACTCTTCAACAACAAATCGTTGCCGAATTACTTTCAGAAGGCGTAAAGGCCAGAAGAATTTTCCGCGTCCAGTTTGATGATTTACCTTCATTTGCGCACATTGATTCAAACGAAGAACTCATCTTGCGACTTGTGGACTGGTTTGAAGATCAAATCCTTGAATCTAATCTCAACGAATCCGTGCGTCGCGGTGAACCCGCGTTTCTTTTCTTCGACGAGGTACAAAATCTCAGTTCTTGGGACGCGCAACTCAAGTCGTTGGTTGATCACGTTACTGTTCGCGTTCTCGTAACTGGTAGTTCCGCATTGCGTATTGAACTGGGACGCGACAGCTTGGCGGGTCGAATCCAGACGTTGGAAGTTGGCCCACTTCGGCTGGCCGAGATCGCTGCTCTGCGCGGATTTGGCGAACTGAAGACCGCTCAGCCTGACAATGGATGGGAGGAGTGGCTGCATCCAGAATTTTGGAATCACCTGCGCGATTTGGGCGCCCAGCAAGCAAAAATTCGTGATGCGGCTTATACCGCTTTTTCCGAACGTGGCGCCTACCCCGTCGCGCAAATAAATCCAAATGTTGCCTGGCCCGAAATCGCCGATCAACTTACGGAAACCGTCATCAATCGTGTTATTCAGCATGATTTACGCATCGGCGAGCGGGGACGGAATCGCGACCAAAAGCTGTTGGAGGAAGTCTTCCGCATGGCCTGCCGCTATCTCGGTCAAGCGCCCAATCCGGCTACGCTGGCTCAGGAAGTCCACATTACGCTCAACGCCAATGTTGGGCCGCAACGCATTCGCCACTACCTTGATTTCCTCGATTCCTCGCTGCTCATTCGCGCCATTCAGCCACTAGAGATTCGCATGAAAAAGCGCAAGAGCTATTCTAAGCTCTGTCTGTGCGACCATGCCCTTCGTGCGGCGTGGCTTCAAGAAATCATCCCGCTCGATCCGCAAGCGCTTGATCGGCAGCCACACTTGTCTGATCTGGCCGGCCACGTAGCCGAAAGCGTGACCGGCTATTATCTCGCTTCACTCACAGGTCTGGATGTCGCGTATAAGCCCGAATATCAAGACGATCCCGAGGTTGACTTCGTGCTCACCATCGGGGAGAAACGCATCCCGATCGAGATCAAATACCGACGCATCATTGATCCTCTGCGCGACACGCTTGGGCTTCGTCTCTTCCTCGAAAAAGCCAATAATAACGCTCCATTCGGACTTCTTGTCACGCGCGATGACGCGACAGTCATTAACGACCCGCGTATTGTCTGTCTGCCTCTCAAATCGCTTCTTATGGTGCGCTAATCATGTCTCCGAAAAAATCATCTAATCCCTCGCACATCTATATCAAGACCGTGAAAAGCGAGAATCAATGACTCCCGCCAATGCGATCCTTTATGCTTTGTTCGTATGCGGTATCGGCGCTGTGGCGACATTACTGGTATCCAGAAACAAAACACTGGCTGGCTGGGTGGCGTTCTTGGCCACCGCGGCAGCCGGAGGACTGGCGTTGCATGCCGCGGCGGTGACGCTGCTGTACGGAGCGCAGCCGGCGCTGACGATTTGGACTCTCCCGCAGTACGGTTCGGCGTTGCGCATTTCCATTGACGGGCTGAGTGCTATCTTCATCGGGCTGATCGCGGTGATCTCGATCTTGGCGTCGTGCTACTCCATTCAATACATGACTCATTACAAAAATTACGGCGTAGCGCGTTATTACCCGTACTTCATGCTCTTCATCGCCGGCATGTACGGCATCGTCAGTACTACGGATATGATGTTGTTCTTCTTTATCTTCTGGCAAGTTATGACACTGGCTTCTTATGCGCTGGTGCGCTACGAGAACAAGAAGCCTGAAAATGTTCGCGCGGCGTACAAGTATCTGATCATGATGGAGATCGCCTGCGCGCTCATCATGGTCGCCTCAGGCATGCTGGCCGGCGGCGAGGTTATCGTCGGCGCCGAGACGCTACAGAAGTACGACTTCGACGCCATCCGACACGGCTTGCCGGAAGTTTTGTATCGAGGCGGAGGAACGGTTATTTGGGCGTTCATCTTCTTCTTTATTGGCTTCGGTATCAAGGCGGGTATGTGGCCGTTCGGTCAGATGTGGTTGCCCGATGCGCACCCCGCGGCACCGTCGCCGGTGAGCGCTCTGCTGTCGGGCGTGATGATCAAGACCGGCGTTTACGGCCTGATACGATCTTTCTTATGGCTGATTCCCACCGATGCGCTCTCGTTTTTTCCTTGTCTGACCTGGGGCACGATCATCGCCGTAGTGGGCGCTATTACGCTGTTCATCGGGACGTTGCAGGCACTTAAGCAGGAACAAACCAAGCGATTGTTGGCCTTTCACAGTATCGGTCAGATTGGATATATTTTGCTTGGATTAGGCACTTGCTTGTTACTGCTGTCGCAGGGTTTGTACTTGACGAGTGACAAGAGCGTGCTGGTAATTGAACTGGCGACACTGGGTTTCTACGGAGCGCTCTTCCACACACTCAATCACGCCATGTTCAAGAGTCTGTTATTCATGAATGCCGGCTCGATGTTGTATGCGACCGGCACCCAGAATCTGAATAAACTGGGCGGGTTGATGAAGTACATGCCGCTGACTGCGGTCACAACAATTATTGCGTCTTTCTCGATCGCCGGAGTACCGTTGTTCAACGGCTTCGCGAGCAAATGGACAATTTATGTCTCTACTATCTTGGGCAGCAGCGCGGCGGCGAGTACAGGAATACTGGCGTTCTGCGCAGTCTTGGCGATTCTGACCAGCGCTCTGACCTTGGCGTCGTTCATGAAATTCTTTGGCGCGAGTTTTCTATCGCGGACCAGTACGCTGGTGGCGCAGCAAGTGGTCGCGCGCAAAAGCGACACATCTGATTCGCTGGAAGTTGGCTGGAGCATGCGTCTGCCGCAAGTTGTTCTGGCAATCGGCTGTCTGTTCTTCGGACTGGTGCCGCTGGTGGCATACAATCTGATACATCAAGCGTTAGGCGCTGGAGCGGAACAGGTCGGGACATTGAGCGGTAAATTGTCTCAATTAACTTCGGAGACGATAGTCGGCTTGGTTGGAGCGGAATATGTGAGCGGCAAGATCGTGCTGGCTCCCTTGGTGTTATTTGGCGTGTTAGCCGTAATGTTCGCGCTGGCCTGGCTTATTGCGAAACTTGGCGGCGCGGAACGACGGACGGCCAAGCCTTGGTTATGTGGTTATGCCGAAGAAGCGGATCACAATCGCTATACGGCGCATCATTTATATGGTGAATTCAAAAGGATGATAAAATGGCCGCACGGGAAATACTGAATCGTTTTAAGGAGAAGTACGCGGCAGCGATTCTGCGCGTGGACATGGCGTCCGACGAGCGATTGTTCGTGTACGTTGAGACGTCAGTCATTAAGGCATTTTGCGGCTACGTATTTAATGATCTGAATGCGCGATATGTGATCAGCATCGGTGTGGATGATCGCCCGGTCTCCGGCAAGTACTTGATTGCGCATAATTTCGCCTTCGATCAGGAACACGTTCTGTGCAGTATTTTAGCGTATGTCTCCGCGGAAAACCCAAAGATTGACAGCATCTCGCCTGTTGTGCCGGCGGCAAACTGGGCCGAACGTGAATTCAAAGATATGATTGGCGTCGAACCGGTCGGCCATCCGTTTCTCAAGCGGCTGATTCTGCCTGATGGCTGGCCTGAAGGGTTGCATCCATTACGCAAGGATTTTGCGTGGAATACTGTGCCGGAGTTCGACGAGAAGCAGACTTATAAATTTGATAATCCGCCGGAAGGCACGGTAGTCGTGCCGTTCGGACCATTTCATCCCACGTTAGATGAGCCGGCGCATTTTCGGCTGTACATGGATGGCGAGATCGTCAAGGGTTGCGAATATCGCGGGTTCATGGTCCATCGCGGCATCGAAAAACTCGGCGAAAGCGTTCTGACCTACAACGAAATCTCGATGATGGCAGAGCGTATCTGCGGCATATGCGGCTGCGTCCACAACGTCGCCTACGCGCAGGCGGTTGAACAGGCCGCGGTCATTAAACCTCCGCCGCGCGCTGAGTACATTCGCACTATTATGTTGGAGATGGAACGCTTGCAGAGCCACCTGCTCTGGACCGGCCTGGCCTCGCATCTGTTGGGCTTCGATACGATGTTCATGCAGGCTTGGCGCATTCGCGAGGCCTTGATGTGGACTTGCGAGAAGATCAGCGGTAACCGCAAAACATATTCGTTGTGTGTCATCGGCGGTGTGCGCTGGGATATTACGCCCGCGTTGAAAGACGAAGTGCGGCGTGTGCTGGATCAAGTCGAACGCGAATGGATCCCCGTAGTGGATGCGATCAAAGGCGACCGTAACATTCAAGCTCGCACCAAAGGTGTGGGCGTGGCCGATGCCCAGTTGGTCAAGAACGCGGCTCTGGTCGGGCCGATGGCGCGCGCGTCTGGCGTACCGCTGGACTGTCGTAAAGACCACCCCTACGCCGCTTACGACAAAGTTGAATTTAATGTGATTACTCAGCCGACTTGCGACGTCTGGGGGCGAGTGCTAGTCCGCGTATTGGAAGTGTTCGAATCCATTAAAATTGTGCGACAGTGTTTGGATAAAATGCCTGAAGGTCCGTTGCAGACTGTGATTGATCGCGAATTGACGCCCGGACGGATTGGAGTCTCTTCAGTCGAAGCGCCACGCGGCGAAGCGCATCATTTTGTCATCACTGGCGAAAATAACCGGCCGTATCGCTGGCGAGTGCGCGCGCCGACGTATCAAAATCTGCAAGGCGTGCCGACGATGATCCAGGATCAACAACTGGCGGACATGACCATTTCGCTGGGCAGTATTGATCCGTGTTTCTCCTGCACGGATCGTATCGAAGTTGTAGATGTGCGTTCGGGCAAAGAACGAGTTTACTCGCACCAGGAACTTTTGAGCGAATTACGAATTAAGAATTACGAATTAAGAATTACGAATTGCGGTTCGGTGAGAACCCGGAGGGTTCAAAGCTATTAGCCGGTGGTTGAGCGAAGCGACACCACCGGAAGATGGATTCAATTATTGGTTGCACTCCGGAGGAGTGCCAGCATCTCGCTTGAGTAAAAAGCTGATTTTCAGCCGTAAGCAGTCTCTTTTTAGCTACACTGGACTCAATAATTATGGATGTTCTTGTGACTATCGGTTACGGCATGACAAACGCGCTGCTGGTCTTGTTGCTGGCGCCGTTGTTTGAAGGCGTGATGCGCAAAATTACGGCTAGAGTCCAGTCGCGGATTGGGCCGCCAGTACTGCAGCCGTACTACGACCTGTTCAAACTACTGGGCAAAGAAGATATCGAATCGGGCGAAGCGCCGATGATGCAGCGTTTCGCCGCCTATCTCTCGCTGGCGGCCATCCTGACAGTGGCGATGCTGATCCCGATGGGCGGGTTGGCGCCAATGAATGCCGTCGGCGATGCGCTACTGCTGATCTATTTGCTGATGCTGTGCGGCATTGCCACGCTGCTGGCCGGACTGGCCGCCGGCTCCACGTATTCGTTGTTGGGCATGAGCCGCGAGATGATGGCGATGATGACGTTGGAACCGTTGCTGACCGTGGCGATTGTAGTGGGCGCCGTGCAGCAGAAATCATTGCGCCTGGACGAAGTGCTCGCCGGATCGGTCTATGGTTGCCACGGCGGCCTGCCGTTAGCCGGGATTATCATGCTGGGCGTGCTGTTGTTCTCGTTCCAGGCGTTCGTGGGGCGGTTGCCGTTTGACACATCTGAAGCCGAGACCGAGATCATGGAAGGGCCGCTGATGGAGTACTCGGGCCCAAAGCTGGCCTTGTTCAAGTATGCGCGCATGATCAAACTGATGGTGTATGCGGCGCTGTTTGTGGCGTTGTTCGCGCCATGGGGCAACGACATCTTTTATCCGCTGAATATTTTGATTCTGCTGGCCAAAATTACTGTGCTCGTGCTGCTGGTGACGGTCGTAGCCGCCACTCACGCGCGCTACCGCATTGATCAAGCGATGCGGTATTATTTATGGCTGTTCGGAATTTCGATGGTGGCGTTGATAGTGGCTGTCTGTGGCTGGTAACGTAAATGATTTTAGATTTTTGATTTTTGATTGTGGATTGAAGGAAAACAGATCGCTTTTGTCGTCCAAAAACATGTCCCTACGGGACGTTAAAATTGTGGCTCATATTGTCAAGTGTGTGGAACAACACAAGGTGCGCCATGAAGTTATAAAGATAGTGCCATTACAACAACAGAGGTGTCCCTTTAGTCAAAATGGACTCAATAAATAAAAAATTGGGGAGCGAAGCGGCATGTCCTGGATTAGCAAATTGAAAGAAACGATTATCTGTCTAAAAGCCGGGCAGGTGACGCTGCCGTATCCCGCCAAGTCAGTGCCGGTGCCGGAGAAATTCCGCGGTCGTCCGATCTTTGATCATCAGAAGTGCGTCGGCTGTGCCGGCTGCGCAAACAACTGCCCGGCCCGTGAAATTCTGATCGTGGATATGTGCCAGGAAATCCGAGTCGTTAAATAGTTTCTGTTTTCCAAGCCACAAAACGCGCAATTTACGAGGAGAAATATAATTTTTTATGTATAATATGTTCAGTCTATTTTAAGCTATTTTACAAGATTATACGGGGAAGA
>JAZDLP010000249.1:0-2862 GCA_043801885.1 Planctomycetota bacterium
ATGATATTCTCGACAAACAGATGCTGGCCCCAAAGGTTTATCGGCTTCGAATTCTTGCGCCGGAGATCGCTCGCGTACGCCGTCCCGGTCAGTTCGTGGTACTGCGCGTTAATGAATATGGCGAGCGATTTCCGTTGACGATCGTGGATTCCGATCCGGTCGAAGGCAGCCTTACGCTGATTGTGCAGGAAGTTGGAGTAAGCACTCAGCTGCTCTGTCTGATGACTGTCGGCCAGGCTTTGTTGGATGTCGTCGGCCCGCTAGGCCACCCTGCGGAGATTGCGTATTTCGGCAATTGTATCTGCGTGGGTGGCGGAATTGGCGTGGCGCCGCTTTATCCGATCGCCAAAGCGTTGAAAGAGGTTGGAAACAAAATCACGATTATTATCGGCGCGCGTACTAAGGAACTGGTTGTCCTTGAGCGCGAGATGCGCGTGGTCAGCGACGATGTATTTCTGACCACCGACGACGGATCTTATGGCGATAAAGGCTTTGTCTCGGATAAACTGCGGAACTTGATTAAGGCGGGTCGGAAATTTGATTTTGCGGCGGTCATTGGGCCAGTGCCGATGATGCGCGTGACCAGTAACGTAACCAAGGAATTCGGGATCAAGACTATCGTCAGTTTGAATCCTATCATGGTGGACGGCACAGGCATGTGTGGCGGCTGTCGCGTGTTGATCGGCGGCCAGACAAAGTTTGCCTGCGTGGACGGCCCGGAATTCGACGGCCACCAAGTAGACTTCGATGCGTTAACTTCGCGTCTGAAGATGTACGACCACCTCAAACAGTGTGCTTCCGGCGTGTGCGCTCCAGTCAATTCCAAGCCGTAATCGCTGACTTGGCATCCTCATTCAGATGCCGAAAAAGTCTACATAGACTTTCTTGATAGTCAGGACAGGTGGCACGTGCGACATGCTGTTAAAGCACTGGGAGAAATCAAAAGCAAGGCGGCGATTCCCCGCGAATAAGCGCAATGACGTATCAGTTTTCATTCACCTGCACAACGTTTTCCAACAAGGAAGAATTGAAACTACTCCAAGAATTTATTGACGCGAAGGTCAGAGAGTGGAAAGCCTAATACTACGACGATTACGAATATCCAACCTCGCTTTGCCTTTGTGCTTTTTTCTTTTTCCTTTAAATTTATAGCATGGGATTTTGGCATATTGCTTTCCTGGCCGGTGCGGCAACTTTTGCCATCCCGGTCATCATTCATCTTATGTTTCGTCTGCGCAAACGACGGCTGATTTTTTCGTCGCTGCGCTTCCTTCAACAATCAACGCTGCGACAATCGCAGCGGTTGCGGCTGCGCGAACTATTGCTACTGCTGCTACGTTGCGCGGCGTGCATCCTGATCGCGCTGGCGTTTGCGCGACCGTTCCGATCAAACAGCGCGTCAGCCGGCGGCAGTCAGATCGCCGAAGACGTAGCGTTAGTACTGGATGATTCGCCCAGCTTGATGGCTCAGGAAGGGACGAACGTCCGCTGGCCGGCGCTGCTGGAGAAGACGCGTCAGGAAGTCATGCGTCACCCCGGCGGTGACCGCGTAGCGCTGATACTGGCCAGTGAACCGTCGCGTGCGGAGATTGAATTATCCGGCAACTTTGGCGCGATCCGCTCGGCGCTGCAGCGTAACTGCGCGTCGTCTAGGCGTGGCGACTTAGGTCAAGCCTTAAACAGCGCCATCGAACTACTGGCGACCTCACGTCAACCTGCGCGCCGCATTGTTGTTTATAGCGACTGGCAGGCCAATCAGATTGATCGCGGAGTCTGGGCTGAAGCGGCGCAGAAAGCCGCAGCCGCCGGGCGCGGCATCACCGTTCAACTTGAAACTCCGTTTGAAGTCAAGCCGGGACGGCTGGCCAATCTGGCCGTTACTGACGCGCGTCCGAAAAGCGATATATGGATTGAAGGTCATCCGGTGCCGTTCGCTGTGCGAGTCTCGAACTATGGCGATGGCGAACATCCCAACGTAGTGGTGAAATTGATGGTGAATGGCCAATCCACCGCTACGCGCTCGCTCGCGCTGGGGCCGCGGTCATCACAAGAGTTCGAGCTGACCGCGTTATTCCCGCGGTCGGGCGAAGTCTTTGGTTCGGTCGAAATTGAGGCGGCGGACGCGTTTCCCGACGACGACAAACGTTTTTTTGCGCTGCGGTTGCGTGACAGTTTGCGCGCATTGGTCATTGAAGAACGGCTCAACGAAAAAGACGCATTTCTCGATGAAGGCTACTACGTCCGCATGGCGTTGGACCCGAAGATTCGCGCCGCGGATACTTTTGTTGTTGGCAGTGCGAGCGCCGTTACAGTTCAAAACTACGTGCAGACGCAAGCCATCACTACTGCGCAAATTACGTCCGAAATCTGCCGCCAGGCGGACATTATTATTTTGGCCGGTATCTTCGCGTTGAAGGAGACTGAATTGGTCGCGCTGGAAGAAGCTGTGCGCGATGGCCGCAATTTAATTTTGTTCACCGGGCGTTCGGACGGTCGGCTCTCCGAAACTTTCTACAACGGGCCGTTCTGGAAAAACGGGCTGGGCCTGCTGCCGGCGCGTCCCGGACCGCTTTACGAAGGCAATCGGTTGGAAGGCAAGTACCACAAAGTTGGCGACTTCAAAACTGAGCATCCTGTCTTTAAAATTTTTACAGATGAAAACGAATCTTTTTTGCGGCTGCCGTGGTTCACGCGTCATTTCCAAGCCAACGCGGCTGATTTGAAGATAGGCGCGGAGGCTACATCGATCACGCAATCCACGACGGAGGCGGAGAGGCAGGCGGGACGCCTGCGGTACGATCAGGTTGCGTCGGCTACTTCATCAGCAACGGAGTTGGGGGTTGAGCCAAAGACTCACCCACC
>JAZDLP010000251.1:0-18148 GCA_043801885.1 Planctomycetota bacterium
ACCTCACCTTCACCTCACCTTGCACCTCACCTTGCACCTCACCTTCACCTCACCTTCACCTCACCTCACCTCACCTCACCTTGCACCTTACCTTGCACCTTACCTTGCACCTTACCTTGCACCTTACCTTGCACCTTCACCTTCCGTACAGATAAATCCTCATGAATTCATAGGCATCTGGTTTTTCACAGAGGCCTGCCGACAAGGGATTATTAGCGATGTACTGTAGCGTGCGTCCGAAGTCATTCTCGTCGCGTATGAACCGATCAAAATAATCGTCCTGCCAAAAAATAGGGGGAGGGGGGCAGGCGTCTCGCCTGCCTGATTTTAGCGGGCAAGATGTTCGTCTAAAAATTACTTTTAGCGCTTGCTTGGAAGTAAAAGATTTCCATGAATGCAGAATGTCTGGCAGACGATGGCCAGCATACTGAGTAAACAACGTATGCACATGATTAGGCATGATAACCCAACCCCACAAATCGTAACGTTCTCCATCAAAATAAAGTAGCGCGTCTTGCACAACTCTGGCAATTTCAGGATCGCGTAGCCAGCACGCGCCACGTCCCTGGTCCAAGTACGCCTCAATGCGCTCGTGATACATACTGTCGGTGATTTGCTTTACTTTCAACTCTGCTTTCCATGCGATCAGCTCTTTTTCGGGCATCGAGTTTGCCAGCCGAAACGTAACAAATTGCATAATAGCCTCGCCATCGAAATGAGGCGGGTGTTTGTGTCCTCGTCGATACCACCCTTTCGGGGGACGGGCATCTTGCCCGTCTTTTTCTTCTGTTATCTTTTCTTTTGAAATAGCAAGCAAACTGCTACTGAATTGAATGGGGGGCGTCACGTTCGTCGGAGGCTCTCGATGCTCTTGCATTTCTTTTGACGGGCAAGATGCCCGTCCCCCTCCAAAAATCTAATAGTCGCATCCCAACCATGACATCACCGGGTCCACGCCGCCGCGCATGACGCGCTTCTCGTGGAGCATGAATTGGCCTGTGTACTGGCCATGCACTCTGTCGCCACCGGGTCCGGGCACGCGCGAATAGACTCGCGAGTAACGTACACTGCCATAACTGTTTGTGTAGCTGCTGTTGGTCAATTCTGCGATAACCGTGATCCGGAAGGTGTTGGAGCGGAACTTGATCGGTAGCGTTACGCAGCCTTGAATGATCTCGCTCTTGTCCACAGGATTCGTATCCCAAGCGCCTTTGATCACACCATAGTCGAGATCGGTCCCGTTACTGGAAGGAGGAAGTCGCCTTTCAACTTTGTTGCCAGTTGTGGCGCCTGAAGTCGAA
Organism: Planctomycetota bacterium; assembly: GCA_043801885.1. GTDB lineage: Bacteria > Planctomycetota > SZUA-567 > H5-PLA8 > H5-PLA8 > JAZDLP01. Next base: position 1,302 of record JAZDLP010000251.1, read on the forward strand.
TGCCACGGATAGCCCGGCCAATATGGGTTAGTGAGTGTGCTTGGATTGTACACTGGAACCCCATTTGTGAGCGTTATGCCGTACCCCAAAACCTCCTCTTTGCGCGTCATAGTGATATGTCCGTCGCCGTCAAAGTCAATCGGAGCGATTTTGCCATTGCTCAGGCTAACCAAGACATCGTTAGCAGCGCGTTCACTGATATAGTTATGTTCGACGCGTAGCCCGGCGGCATCGCGCCCGCGCCATTCATCCAAGCGACGATTCCATTCAGCCGGAGTGCTAATAGCCAGCCACGACGGCGGTGGCGTTGGATACAATGCGGGACCAACTGGATTAGCCAATGGATCATGGTACTCGCCATAATTGGCGCTGATAGGCCAGAAGCCCGCTCGCGCTACGACCTTCTGCTGCAATGAATCCGCATCAAAAATTTTCGACCCGTCGAAGAATGTCCCCGGAACGCCAGATACCTTGGTCGCGTCAACACCTCGCACGGGATCTCGCATCGCAGCAGCCAGAACGGGTGGAGCAAGTGGAGGAATTATGGGCGAACGATAGACAAGGTGCCCCAACATGGCCACAAAGTCGGCCCAATTCTTGAACGGATGATTACGAGCCGGCGCGTTCGGCATATTAGTTTCGTTCATAAAATAGGAGACACCACTAGCATACCGCCACTCGGCACCCGACTGATCTTCCAGTGTGTTGAATGGGAAATCTAGTATTCGATCTTTAAATATGTTCGGAGGTCTATTTAGCGGAGGTAGCGTACCCGAAGGAAAAGTTTGCCCAAAATACTGATACGCTTGTGGATAGATGCCACGGTTCTCCACTGGATTCATTAGAGTAGTATTGCCAACGTTTGCTGCGCGATAAGGCTCGCCATTTGACTGACCACGCGTATACCTCAATGCCGCTCTGACCCAGAAACGATTGTAATAAGCATAATAATCAGGCATCTGTCTTGTTAGAGCAACGCCTTGTGGCGCATTCGCAAAGCTTGGCCAGTTCACTGCTAAATTTGGCAGTGCCAAGGCATTTATGCGAACTTGCTGGTCCAACGGCTGCTGATTCAACAACGCGCCATTATCATTGTAGATAGCGATTGGATTGGGCCACCAAGGGTTGATCTGATAATCCATGATCTCGTCAGCGATGATCTCTTGGTATTTGCGCCCAATGCGCGTAATCCGCCAAGCTTCATCTTTATTGATAGTCGGCACAAAAGGCGTATCATTATACGGGTTAACATCGTGATCAATATCGCCCACAGTAGTTTGTTTAACCGGCAACCACGGATTGGCCTCATCGGTGCGCATCTTATTTACATTCTCTGGCGTGCCGGGCACATTATTCTCCGCATTCTGATTTGGCGATAATCCCGAATATCTGAAAACTACTGGAAAGTAGCGTCGGTACTGATCCGCCCAGTGGATGCTCGTATCCGTGCCGGGATACAGCAATAGATAATCGGGGTTGGGCAAGCCGTGAATGGGATGCGGACGGGGCTGTGGATCCGTGCGCTGAATTAATTCAGTGTCCGCTCTGGGGACTGCTGGGACATAATCTATCGTCTTGCGACCTTCAGGAAAATCCAACGGAGCAGTGCCGTGATTATTCTGTGGCTTGTATTTTTTCTTCGCATCTTTCTGCGCGGGAGTATCCCCGTCGATCGGCACATTACTTGCTAAAATTTTAACATTTCGCTGCATAAACCAATCAGCATGGTTTTCTGGATTGTCCGGCCTCGGCATCATCGTTGAACCATCTAACGTAGCATTTTTTTGATTCGAGTTAGGCGATAGCGATAGATCGTAACGCGCATCCGTAAAGACGTCGTCGGCCGGTTCGTTAGAGACACCTCTATCAACGGGGACGACACCACCAGTATCAATGTTTGTGAAATCCATCTTGCCCCATATTCGCCCACCGCCGGTATGCCGATGCGACGCATCATCCCGCATACGCGCCTTCCAGTGCAAGTGCGGCGCGACGACGGTGCGGTTCAGCATGGACGGGATTTTTTCTGGCGTCAGTAGGCCATAGATGACATTGAAGTTCGAGACATTGATATTTATCGCATCGTAGAATCGTCCATTAGCATTACTCTGGCCATTTAGGCCCCAGTTTTCTTGAATGCCATTAGCTCGAATACTTAATCGCACGCTATTAAAAAGCAGATGCGCGCTATCGTTACCCATGTCATCGCCCCATTTACGCATCGGATAGGCGTACGTGGCGGCGGGTTTGGCCGGCAGCATATTACCTGGGTTACACGGCATGCCGCGGCTAATTTCATGAGCGCCCAACATGCCCTTATCCCAGAATCCCGGCATCCAAACGTGCATCGTCGGCGGCATCCAGTGCGAACCCATCCCCAAACTATCATAGCTGCTGCCCAAATGAGTCCAATTATTCGAAGTAGCGTAATAAACACTGATACCTAATTGAGTAGTGTAACCGGGCGCGCCGCCAAAATACCACGCCGCTTCCAAGTCGGTCCAGAATCGCCCTTTGGCAACAGCAGGCAGGAAGTGGTTCTGAAACGACCGCGGCTGCGGGTGGCCATATACACCGGCGCCTTTGTAATTGTAACGAGCACGGTTGTAATAAAAATCGTTCGGATCTTTATAATACAGCGCTGGGTCGCCAGAACCGGTAGTAACGCCAACACCGGCTCGTTGCGGGTTCTGCAAGTCAAACCCAAAGCCGTGAAACAGAATATCGCGCTCGCCCAGCCGAGCTTTCGCTATACGCGGAATAACAACATCATCTTTGTAGCGACCAGCAGGGTACCACATTCGATTAGCGCTATCATCCCCCCTATCATACTTGCCAGTAAGCAACTCTCTCGTATTGTTGGTATCTTTATTCCACTCTCGTCGGCTCATGCCGGTATTCGATGCCCACATTACATAGCGTGGAGCTTCAAAATTATAGCGGTTAGGTTGCGTACATCCGGCATTGTAGAAGAGCGTCGGCTCAGCGTGATTCAAATAATTGACGCGACCAAAGCCCTGCCAAGCAGGACGATAGTCGGGCACTTGGTCTGAGCATGATCGTCCCGACGGCTCGTAGTAAGCGCGAAAGTTATATACTCCGTTATCGTTGTACACGCTGCCGGCCGGCTGATTGGCAATGAACTGTCTTTTGTCGTCTGACATGGAGACGTCACTAGGGCGCGGTCCGTCAGAGTACTCCGCATGTTGATACGCATACTCAGGCCGCCGACCCAGCATATATTCGAGCGTCCGGCGATCTGGCGAGGCAAGCGGATTGGCAGTCTGCGTGCCACCGTAGAGGTTCTCATCGTGCACGCCCGGCCGTTCGGTAACAGTTCCCGGATCAAAGACGTCGTTAAGGTTAAAGCCGCCGTCGAGCGATGTAATGCCGATCTGAACCAGTCCAAAACTAGCGCCCGCACTCAAGCGATACTTGCGCACACAAGCGAACGGCTGCAACTGCCAAACATCTTGCATCAACTGCGACGGCACCGGGTAACGTTGAGAAAATCGATCTCTAACAAGATTATTCTCATCAAAAGCAAAAAGATATTGCAAAGCATTTAAATTTAACCTCTGATTGCTCCAGATCAGACACTGCCATGAATCGAGAAAATTGTTATTCGTGTCGCGATTCGGCGCCGCACCACTGGCAGGTATCACTGCGCCGCTATTGTAACCCCAGCGCGAAGTCCAACCGGGTGTATCCATAGAGTTGCTTGCCGAATCAACGTTTCGGTCATCGGCTAGAATGCGCAAAGCTATCTGAAAACCACTCTCCGACAATTCTTCAGTGGCTGCCAGATCGCGCGTGTTAGCGGCTCCAAGTAGGTCTATACGGCTCTGATCGGCGAATTGCAGTCCAAGAATCACCAACACGGCCAATGCGCCCACGACCATGATGAGAATGAATCCACGACGCGACTGGCCTAGCAGCGAATTAGCCACAGGCGAATTAGCCACAGAGGACACAGAGAACATTAGAGGATTTTGATTTTTACTCATAGTCGAGTCGCCTTTATATTTTGAATTTTTGATTGTTGATTTTTGATTGTTGATTGATGAAGAAGCAAATCAGTAATCCACAATCGTCAATCTAAAATCCACAATCTAAAATCAACAATCAACAATCTAAAATTTATTATTGTTGATTTACCTGACAATACACACGCAACGCAAACGTATATGATTGAAGATTAACCCGATTGCGCAACGTATATACCACGTCAAAACAACGCGGCACTTCCTGATTTCCGGCACCCGTTTGCAACACAGGACTCATTTCAGTTAAAACGCCTCCTTGCAAGTAATATGGGGTGATTTTGATAGATCGCAACATATTCCCCAACGAGAAGTCTTCACGGACCGCGCTCTTTCTGGCCGTATCAAAGCCGACGATCTGGTGTCGCAGAACGGATAGTTGTGTCTCTTCGGGAATATCCACAAACGAATTATTGCCATCTTGCAATCGCCTGGTTCTCTGCGAGAACTTGAGGCTGGTCAGAACGATATTGGCATTATCCAACGCCAACGTACAGGCGCTATGGAACTTCGGGTTCTCAGTGTAAAACCAACACGCTATAGTGCCGTGCGCCTGCAAATTATCCGCATCCGCATCCAGCCGGTAGTCCGGCCGCGGCCAGCCCCAAGCGCCGGCTATGTTGTTCGCAAATTCCAGAACTGTATAAGAGCGATTCCATTGCGGCTTCACAGTGCGATCTCGTATGCCGTAGAACGCGGGCAGCCACCAGCCCTTCACGCCGGGATAGTCGTTAGCCATATCGTACCATTCAGTATTATCGTCTCTTATCGTAACATTCCCGCGTATGTAGCCCTGAACACCTTGACTTTCTCTACTCACTGGAAATTGCGGCATCGAGAACAGAGAGTCGCAGTAATAAGATAATTCCCGGCACATCGCGCCTTTCTTCGTAGTGGTATTTTCAGATATCAAGGCATACACAGAATCTAGATAATAACTATCTATTGTGTTTGGAGTGACACCTGTAGCGCCTGTAGGGACGACAGCATCCGTCACGCCTGGAAACTTACTACAGACGGGCGCGATCCAAGCGCTTCGAACCGGCACCACATGGCCTAGAATGTCGCGCAGATCCCGATTAAAGATGCGTGCCGTCTCATACATCTCCTGCAGTCCCTGACTCTCTCGGTACACTTTCAACACATTCGCGTAGATGAAAGTCAACACGGTCATCAGCAACAAACTAATGCTTGTCACCACCAACAGTTCGATCAGAGTAAAACCTGAACGCGACGCGGCGGGGCGAGTGATGAGCGATGAGTGATGGGCGCATGTATCCGTCTGTGACACGAGCAGTTTATTTATACGCATGTTGAATCACCTTACCCATCATTCAGTTGTACTTCAACCCAACCCCGGAGAAGACGTAGTGAAACTTATAACTGCGTGACCCGCGATAGACGGTCAACTCAACTTCCTTAAGAGCCGACGGCGCCGCGTCTAAGGCGCCTTCTCCAAAATTGTGCAGCACATTGGTATTATTATCATTAGTCACCCACTGTGGTTGATAACTCGCATTGTTGCTCGTGACAAGCCACGTATAACCGCGATAGACATTACAACCGTTAGTGAGCAGCCTCGTATCTGTGTAGAAGTCGCCAGTCGCGACGTTATTCGGATCAAAATTATTAAAACGCACTAAATCCGCCCACATATTAGCTAAATCTTGGGAGACGGTAATCTCCTGCGCCAGTAGTCGCGAATTCAGGCCACTGCCGAAGACGGCAAAGATGCCCAGTAATCCCACCAGCATCACAAACATCGCGACGATAATCTCGAAGAGCGAAAAACCGCGTCGAAACGCACGCTTATTAAATAACTTCATATACGCCAATCCTTTACACACCATTAATTATCAAGATTTTTGCATATTGAGTCCAGTATAGCTAAAGAAATGCAGCCTGTGTGCCGTGCAGGCGAGGACGCCTGCGCTACAAGTTGCATTAGTTGTACTGGACTCAATAACACAAAGCATGCGAAGCGCCTGCGCTACATTGCCCTAAAAGACACCACTGCTGGTGCCGACACCACCGTCTCCATTACCACTAGTCCCCGCCGAGCTGGTTGATGCCGAAGACGACGTGGTTGAAGTGCTGGACGTTGCTGAAGTGCTGGACGTTGCTGAAGTCCCCGTAGACGAGCTGCTGGATGCGCTCGTCGAACTAGTCGAAGTACTAGATGCGCTTGAATTACTACTCGAAGTACTGCTCGAATTACTGCTCGAAGCACTACTCGAATTTGACGTACTACTTGTGGACGAAGCCGTAGTGCTGGACGTTGCCGAAGTTCCTGTAGACGAGCTACTAGTCGCGCTCGTCGAACTAGAGGTACTGCTACTGGATGACGCATAGCCCTTGGGTTGGTCAATCCATACGGCTCTCGGCCCACCATTATATTCTGTGCCATAGCGCATCGGCGGCCTGGTGCCGACTATTACTTGCCCGCCACCACCACCACTGTTGCCACCATCACCACCTCTGTTACCGCACTTGATCGTCACATAGCGCACGTCGCGAGTAACCAGATCCAATACGCGCACGGTCTGATCGAAAATGCCGGTCGAATATGAGTTACGGGTCGTTTCCTGAGCAGCCAGAGCATTCCGTTCCATTCCACCGGTAACCCGACCGTCAGGCATGAATATTGGTAGAAAGACGGGATAATCCCCTTCGTTCGGGTACGAGGCGCTCGAAAAGATACTATACTCATGGTAGAGGCCAGCTTCGGCCGTTATCGTAGCTTTGACCGCCTTATCTCTGTCCGGCCCATCAAACGCGGGGAATTGATCAATCATGATATGGTCGGGGAGGTTCACACCGATTCCAGAGAGCGTGTAATCTCTCGCATCTCCGTTGTAACATAAAGCGTCATCCGTGTTGGCGCCAGAGACGACCATGTACACGTCGGCGGCGCCAGAGCCATAGCCAGTATGGGTAAAGCCATAGTCCAGAGCCTCTCGGGTGAAATCACCCTTCTCGGTATTATGAACGCCACGAAGCAAAATTTCATAATTGCACTGCGCCGAATTAATAATACTATTGTTATTAATAAGCGTCTGATCAGATGGCGGCGTGACCCGCATAAACATCATCTCATAATAGGTCCGCTGTTGAGTGTCGCAGTTTAGCTCCAACGTTGGGCGCCCCACCCAAAAGACAAACGCGCCCTTCTGTAATTGAGGCAAGTCCTGCGCCGGGCGTATCAACGTCCAAGGACTGCTAGTACCCTCCGTGGCTGGCGGATAAGTGATGGTACTGAGACCCGCGGTTAGTGCCCCAGTTGATCCATTAGGCGGCCCGTCAAAAGTCAACGCTTTGGCCGCCTGAACCACCGTGTACTTGCCACTACGACTGCGTAGAATAACGGGAGTCACAGGTACTTTCCGGTCCATAGCTATAAATCGGCATTTCCGAAAAGCTGATGCCAGCGTATCGGCTGCCGTGACTACCCGGCTGGTATGCATAAAGCTGCCCAACGCCGGGACCAATATAGCCAACAAAATGACTATAATGGAAAGCACGACCAGTAATTCCGTGAGCGTAATGCCACATCGAATACTCTGGGTCTTTGCTCTTTTAAACATAACGGCTCTCCTTAACTGTTTCCGCCTGCGCTAAACGAATACAACAATTATTCATTACACATCTCACATGAGAAGTATAGGAAGTATGTGAGTTATATGATAGTCGCGACTTGGCGCGAATATACAGACAATTTTTTTAGAAATATTGTAACCGTTCACCACAGAGCCACAGAGAACACAGAGAACACAGAGACAGAATTGAATAAGATAACGGAATAGATCATAGGAGCGGCCATCGAGTTTAATAAAGCTCTGGAACCGGGATTATTGGAATCAACAGGAGAATTCTATGATTTCTCTGTGTTCTCTGTGCCTCTGTGGTGAGAATAGACTGAACGATTACATTTTTTGAGTATTGGAACTTCAAAGTTGGTTTCCAAAGGCAAAAATTGCCGCCAAAGGCAACTTGTTTTCCTTCAATCCACCATTCGTAATTCGTAATTCGTAATTCGTAATTCGTAATTCTTTACTTGTTCTCCATGCTTTTAGCTTCTTCGGTGTTGATCGAATAAAAGTACGCTTGCAGGCGTTTTTGCCAACGGACGGGGACGTCGTCACGGAAGGCTTGCAGTAGTTCGTCACGCTGCGCCGGTGGAAGCCTGGCCCAGGCGTCCTGTTGACCAGCCACTAACGCCGGATTCAGCGCGCCTGACGGCACGGCGCTGCCAAGTTTCGAGTCATTCAATGGGCTGCCACCACTCTTGCCTTGATTCTTCTGGCCGCCTGTTTGCTGTTGTTGCTTCTGTCTCTGTTTATCGCCTGAACCGGAAGAAGGCGAGCTGTCACTTGACGCTTTTTCCAGTTTTTCAATCAAAAGAGATAATTTCTGTTCGATGCCGACGCCCTGAACCTGCACAGCCTGGTCGTGCCGTTCGTCACGCAATTTCGCTTCAACCTCTTTCATTTCCTTAGCCAGCGAAGCCAGTTCGTTAGCGGCTTCTTCGGTGGTAGGCAGATTCTTGGTCTGAGCTGAATCGGCGCCCAGCACATTTCGTATCGCGCCGGCGATGGCCATCTTAACGCGCACGTCCTGCTCATTTTCTAACGCCTTCTTCAAGCCATCAAGCGTAGTCGGCTCTTTGATTTTTAACAACGCGGTGGCGGCCTGCAGTCGCACCAGCGGCTTGGCATCGTCGCCAAGTACGCGCAGCAGCGGCCCGGCGGCGCGCGCATCTTTGATGTTGCCCAACGCCGTAGCGCATATGCCACGAACACTGTCCGAACTATCGTTCAGCGCCTGGATTAGATTTTCAACCGCGGCGGCGTCGGGGAGTTTGGCCAGCGCCGCCGCCGCGGCGCGGCGCACAGTCTCGTCAATATCACCGGTGACAACTTTACCAAGCGCCTCGACCGCGGCTTTCTTGTCGCCGCAGTATTCCAGCGCGCGAGCAGCCATGTCGCGATGCAGAACGCTGATGGAACCAAGCGCCTTGATCAACGCGTTCTGATTAGCTTCAGCATCCACGCGCAGAGCCTTCTCGATGTCCGCGCGTTGATGCTGTACGTCCGGCAACAACGCTGCGCGAGCGCCGTACAAGTCGTCAAAATGGGTCTTGAGTTTCTGATACAGACTTATCGGCATTCCGTCCGGCGGACCGCTATCGGGTTCGCCAGCGCACGCTACGCCCGCCAACGCCAGCATCGCCAGCAAAAACAGCGATGAAGGACGAATGATGAGGGATGAGGGATGAAGGATGAAGGATGAATAACGGAGAGACGGGGAAACGGAGGGACGGGGAGACGGAGGGACGGGGAGACGGGGAGACGGAGGGACGGGGAGACGGGGAGACAGGGGGACGGAGAGACAGGGAGACAGGGGGACGGAGAGAAACATCTGACGATTTGGGATTGATGATTGGGGATTTGGGATTGACATATGGCGTAGCGAGCACATGAGTTTCATGTGGTTTCTCCATTCATTCGTAATTCGTAATTCATAATTAATCTTTCCCGCCGTTCAGATCATCCGCAATTTTATTAGTGATACGAGCGATCTCGCCTTCTTTCGTTGCGGCGCGACGGAGGCGGTCTTTTTGATCTTTGCTTAACGACTTATTCGCGCCTTGCATTCTGGCAACTTCTTCGTCAATCTTCTTAGTGCGCGCGTTGACGTCGCGCTGCATGATCTTGAGCATCTTCAGTTCAGCCAATGGCGGCACCAGCGGCTGCTGGCCTCCCCCTCCCCCTCCCCCGCCTCCCCTGTTCTTTTTTTGTTGTTCGCGCTTCAGCGCTTCGATCAACTCGCCAAGTTTCTTAATGACGTCTTCCTGTATTTCCTGAGCGACAACACCGGTCTCTTCTTTATCCAGCCGCACCGCCGATTCGCTCATATCATCCCGCACGGTCTGTAACACCCACTGAAATACAGGCGATTCTTCCAATTTTTTAATGACGACGCGGGTCGAATCGGAGAGTTTCTGCTGGTCTCCAAAGACTTGTTTGCATTGCAATTTGGCGCCGCGCTTCAGCGGCTCATCCGACTTGCCACGCAATTTTTCGATGTCCTGAGTGCGATTCAAGACATCCTTCTGCGTGCCCAGCATTTTCTTCAGTTCCTGCTCGATCTGGAAGAGCTGTTCGTTGCGGTTCTGCTGCTGCATCTGCCGATCAAGTTGGTCCAGATTGTCCAGCGCGTCCTGCAAGTCTTGTTCGGCGTCTTTCTGCGCGCTCTTCGTGCCGCTCTGATCGCCCTGGCCCATCCGACCAGCGGCCTGCGACTGATTGCGGCCTGCGGACTGATTGGCCTGTGAAGCTCGTTCGGCGTTCTGGTGGCCGGTCTTGTCGCGCAGTTGATCCAGCTTCTTTTGCAGTCGCAATACTTCGTCTCGCAATGCTTTCTGTTGATCCTGCAAGCGCTTTAATTCCTCCGCCGCGCCCAGATCTTTTTCTTTGGCGGCTTCAGCCATGATATTGTCGGTCTTCTGCGTCAATTGACGCTGCCGATCCAGAATGCGTTGCAGTTCGCGGCGTGTCTGACTGATGTCCTTAAGTAATTGCTGATCCATTTCACGACGGCGGCTAAGGACGATGATCATCCGTTCCAGTCCGGTCTCGGCGCCACGCTGTTTACTGCCGGCGATACCGAAGTCCGAGGCGATATTCTCCTTGTCTTTCAAGCGGATATCGTTCTGCGCCGCGCGTAATTTGTCTTCGATGCTCGGATGCGGATCGCCGGTTACGGCCAAATCCGGATTCTCCGGAGTGGCGTCGCTGTTCTGCGCGATGCGAATCGCATCGTTGATATTCTTGGCGACCCACTTATCCAATTCTTGCATTTTGGCCAGAGCCTGTAACATGCGGACATTGAGCGCGGCCATGTTAGTAACACAATCACGCTGCTCGATCTCCAGAGCTTTGATCTGGCCTTTTTCATCATTGGTCATGGCGGCTGGCTTCTTATTGCCCAAGTGATCCTTAGACTGATCCGTCAGACGCGTAATGACGCGCTGTTTGAGCAGCAGTTCGCGAGTCAGGCGCAGCAATTCTTCGGTCTCAGCCCACTTCTGCATCTGATCCAGCAAACTCTTGAGATCGGCCAGTATCTCCGACTGTTTGGCGGAAGCTTTCTTAAGAGAGGCGAGACGGTCGGTGTCTTCTTTAGCCGTAGCGGTGGCGGTGATGTTCTTGGAGGCGTCCGGCATCTTGAGGCTATGGTTGTCCAGCAAAACCCTGCCGATTTCGTCCAGGCGATTCGTTTCATCGGGCGTATCCAAATCGTTGGCGCGATAGCGGCTAATCAGACTGATCACTGCATTCTGCAAACTCTGTGTCTTGCGACGGACGTCTTCCTGCAATACGCCGGCTTCCGAGACTCGATTGCGTTCGGAATTATCGAATGGATTGCCAAAGCCGAGATGATCCTTGACCGCGTCCACTTTCTTTTTGTCGGATTCCTGTTCTTGGATGATGGCTTTCAGATCGTCAATCAGGCGCAACCGCTCAATGTCCAATCTGCGCTTCATCTCTTCAATCGAGAGTACACGCAGACGATAAAGTTGCGGGTCGGAGCCTTTGCGCGAGTCGGGGCACCAATCGCAGGCCTCCGCCCAGTACTCGACGATATCGCCCGACTGCAAGCCCAGTTCGGCCAGTCTCCAGTCTTTTTCAATATCCAGCTTCCGAGCCGCGGGGCCGAACGCGCCGACTTTAGGGTCGAGATCGAACGAACCTTCGGCGTAAGAGCTGTTCATTTCGATCGCAGGCGACTGCGCGCCAGCTCGCGTCACATCTGGAGCTGGAACAGCTTTATAGCGCTTGAACTTGATGCTCGCCTTTCGCAGTCCCCAGTCGTCTTCCAACGCCAGCGCCAGGCTGACAGTAACGGCGGGCGCAACTTCCAAGTCCATGGCCGGCGCACGCCACAGCACTTTCGGCAATTGGTCAGGGATGACCCAAATTTTATGCCGGATTTTATTGTTGCGATTATCCAGGCCGTCGTAATCAGCGATAAAAAACTCGTAGTCTTTGGTGGTATCGAGCATAATATTCGTGGCGAAGCGGTCTTCTTCGACAGCAACCGGCGCGGGAGCGGCATCGCCCAGCTTGAGCATGACTTCCTTGAGCGGCTTATTGGCTTTGCCCTTCAAGTGCGCCTTGGCGCCGATTACGTTGCGCAGACTGCGTTCATGTTTCCAGACTGCCGTGCCGCTGTTCCATTCAGCCGCCTCAATATACTTTGGCAGTTCATACGCGACTTCAAAATTCTTCAGTTCAGGGCGATCCACCACGCGCACAAGCACCACATTGGATTCGTTATCACCGGCTTCGATGTAAAATCGGAAACTGGCGAGCACCGGATTGTATTCGTACTCGAAGCGACGAGCTTTCTCGCCGTTGACCGAGTCGCTGCTGACGGTAGTGATGATCTCGCCTTTGCTGAAACCGCGGCGATCTTCATGAAATTCGCGGTTACCTCCATCGTTATCGTAACCGTAATCAAAGTAGATTTTCGCTTTTTTGGGCAGATCGCCGGTGACAACGGCGACGATCTTCAACGAATCGTTGCGCGGGACAACAAGCGATTCCTTGCCCTCACCCTTGATATGAATGAACGTTCGCACCGGATAAACGGCATTGGAAAGCGGATTGAACAGCCGCAGCATGCCTGTCACTAGATAGGACTGCAACGCCGGCACAGCCAATAGCATCAACAAGAACCCTACGGCCGTGATGGCGCTAATCGCTATCGGTTTGACTCGTTCTAACTTTACTACACGCGAAAAATCCAGCGCGGCCGATTGTTGGGAAGCTTGCCGGGCTACTTCTTCAATCATCGCCGCGCTGACCGCACGGTCGTCGGCAATGCTCCGGACAAGCTGGATCGAGGAGATCAAACTGTCGTTCAGTTGCGGAAACTCGCGTTCCACCGAGAGCGCCATATCGTCCACCGATAGCGGCACACGACAAGGCAGGTATATGCGACAATAGATGAGCGCGCTCAATGCGCCGAGCGCGCCAAGCGTCATCAATATGCGAAAGGATGTATTGATTACGCAATCTCGACGAAAGAAGAAATAATCCAGCAGGATGCCGATGAGCGCACAGATGACGACCGCCAACACCAGGCGCGCCAAGCCGTCAAAAGCGCAAGCGCGTCGCAGCGCGCCGCGCAAAATCAACAGGCGTTGCTTAACTTGCATTTCTCGCCAGCTCCGTGTGTTCAACACGATGCTTCCACTGTTAAGCTATAACAACTTTTTTTCTTCATCGCGTTTGACATGAAATAAAGATGACTGCACACTTTTAAGTTTCTTTTCAGCAGCATTATGAAATAAAGATGGCTGTACACTTTTTAGTCTTTTTTCAGCAGCATCAAAATATACTTTTTCAAGTTCAATTCCTATAAAGCGCCTATTATTTTCTAACGCAGCAACTCCAGTTGAACCAACCCCCATAAAAGGATCAAGTATAAGATCATTTTCATTTGTAGATATTCTTAATAAGCGAGTTAAAAGTTTAATGGGTTTTTGCGTAGGATGGGTTGGCTCTTTTAATCTTTCGGGTGACATGCAAATAGAGGATTCAAAAAAATTATGCATTTCATTTTGTTTTCCAAAGTTCCAGACATGTCCTTTGTTCCACATGCATGCTACTAATTCGCAACTGTTCAAAAAACCGGCCTTTCTAAATTTAGGAATAGGATTCGATTTATGCCATACAAAAAATTGAAATGTACCAAAAAGCGGATCAAAAACTTCGTGCCATTTGCCTATTAAATTATAACTGCAAAAAACCATTATATTGCTAGTGGGTTTTCCTATTCTAATAAACTCATCTTTTAGATCCGCAGGATTAAAATTGCCTTTATCCCATTCGGCAAGATCATTATTAATTTCCTTTCGCCAAGTAAATTTCATGTTTCCAGTAGAATAATTACTTAAATTATAAGGCGGATCAGTGAGAATTAAATCAACACTTTGAGATTTTATTGACTTTAACTTGTTAAATGAGTCATCATTAAAAATTTGATATTTCATATTCACTATCCCATGTACGCGTTTTTTATTTTTTCAAGCGATTTTAGAATTGTTTTTGAGTGTTTTTTATACTCATCAAGCACTATGGTATATCCTTCTTTTGCTTTTTAATTTTCTCAAACTTTGATAATGACTGATATTCGGCGTTTTTTGGCGACTTTTGTATGCTTCAAGAATTTCTGCAATAAGTCGAGTTTGTTCAGGATATAACGGCCCCTTAACATTTTGCGAAACTTTATAGAATAGCTCCGCAATATTGATGGCTAATTTTTCGAGCATATTCCCCAAAGAGCTATCAAGTGAACGAACTAATGCGGCATAGTATTGAATTTCTGAGCCAAGAGCAGATATAAACACATTGTGAATTTTCATATTTATTGTTCCATCAGGGTCATCTTTTTCAGCAATATGTCTTATTTCAAATCCTTCAGAATATGATTCAACAGCCGTCTTGACTAAAGTTCGTATTGCTTTTTCATTTGTAATCATCCAAATCTCCAGACGCAACACACTCGACGCCACTATATTTATTTCGGCTTCTCTAAAAAAATCTGGCAACGACGAGGCGAGAAAATAAAACCCTTGATTTTCGAGCGAGCCAGAGCCCCCATAATCGTTAACAGGCGCGTCAAAGACCGCGACATCGGCTGCTGTTTGCCCACAGATTTTTCCGAAGAGCCTTATTTCTTGTCGGCCGAATCGAAGAAATCATCCAACACCTGTTCGGCTGCTTTTCCATAGTTTTCATCCATAGTTGAGACTTTGCTTTTGTTGCGTTCGATGGATGCCAACATGGCCTCCGATAATTTTTTCATCAGTTCATCAGCGTACAAGCGCACCATGCCCAAGGTGGTGCGGTCATCGAAGATAACCACCACCAGCGCGCGTTCTGCCACCAGCCCAATGTATATGTTTTCAGTTTTGCCCTGATGAAAAATGATTGAGAATTCGGTCTCGCCCAATAACTGCGCCACTTGTTTGGTAGCGGCGAACGAACCGGCGACCAGCGCCGCGATGGAATCCGTATTAAATGACTTGGTGAAACCCTTCTTGGTGACCAGATGCCCCTCTTTGTCAATCAACAAAGCGCATTTGGCCTGCGCGCGATCAAGAAAATCAGCCAGAATCTTGTTAATCTCTACAACGTCTTGTTCATAGAAAACCAAACGAGCCTGTCGCATCTTTTCGCTAAAATCCATCTGATATCTCCTCGTATATGATGTCGTTCAAGAAAATCCACAGATAAACACAGATAACAGAGAAAGAAATCTAAAGGCAATCATATTGTGGCGCAGACTTCCAGCATGGTTAATGGTATAACCAAATAAGCGCCACTGCAATCCCGGCAGCTACTATCAAAATTGTAAACAAAAACACTTTAGAGTAATCTTGCCTTTTTAATACAGGCAACTCTGTAGTCGAGTCTGATTCGACTGGCGCCATTGCCTGGCCGACCAAAGCTTTCCTGTCCTGCTCTTGCTTGCGAATCTCGACCATGCGACTGCGAAAAATTTCAGTCTTGGATTTCGCGATTTTTTCCATCTGTGGCGGCTTACTCGATGTCATCGCCTCAACATGAGCGGCTGCTGGCGGCGCAACTCGATGTGGCGGCGATGGCGCCGGTGGCGGTGGCGTGACTCGATGTGTTAGCGCCGGCGATAACGGCGGTGGCGCAATTCGATGCGGCGGTGATGGCGCCGGTGGCGTGAGATTGTTACTCGGTATCGTCTGTTTGCTCTTGTCGTACTTCTGTCCGTCCTCGCTGTATCCCTGTTCACGATTCAGTCGTCGAATCACTTGTTGCGAAATCAACTTCAACGTCTGAAACACACCTTCGCCGTTAATGGCTACAGATTCCATAGTCGGCCAGTGCGCGCGATTCAATTTTTCATTCAGTTCCGCCACCGGCACGGCATTGGGCAAATCACGCTTATTAAACTGCAGTACCAACGGCACGTCCAGCAAGTCCAACCCGTTTTCTTTCAGGTTCTTCGCCAGGTTTTCCATAGACTCGATATTTTCGGCTAGGATATCCGCATTGGAATCGGCGACAAAAACCACTCCGTCGCAGCCCTGCAACACCAACTTGCGCGTGGCGTCATAATAGACTTGTCCGGGAACGGTATAGAGCTGAAATTTAGTTCGCATGCCGGCGACCATGCCCAAATCCAGCGGCAGGAAGTCAAAGTACAGAGTTCGATCTGTTTCAGTGGCGATAGAAATCAGTTCGCCGGTTGAATTTTTCGGCGCCTTGGCATGCACGACTTGCAAATTAGTTGTCTTCCCGCAGCGTCCGGGACCATAATAGACAATTTTGCAATTTACTTCGCGCAAAGCAAAGTTGATCTGAACCATCACAACTCCTCTGGAGGCACAATCGGCTCGATCACGGCAATAGCGTCGTCACGCAATACGGACCCGAAGAGAGACAT
Organism: Planctomycetota bacterium; assembly: GCA_043801885.1. Lineage (GTDB taxonomy): Bacteria > Planctomycetota > SZUA-567 > H5-PLA8 > H5-PLA8 > JAZDLP01. Next base: position 17,837 of record JAZDLP010000251.1, read on the forward strand.
CTCAATAATCTGCCAACGACGGCAGAATGCCGCTATCTCTATGCTCGGAATTTCGATGCGCGCTTTCATGCTTTGATAATAATATATGATCAGGGAATATTGACAAGCAGTAACCGCGCAGCTTGCGCGCAAGACGAATCTTCGTAACCGTTCACCACAGAGCCACAGAGGACACAGAGATGGAATTAAAGGCTCGTGTCGGTAAATGGTTGGGATCCGTTCATTATAAAGAGTGCCTGTTGATCGCGACTTCAACGTTAACGTTGTCAGACTGGCAGCCGCACGAAAACTCTTATGAGTTTCTCTGTGTTC
>JAZDLP010000252.1:0-2458 GCA_043801885.1 Planctomycetota bacterium
GGTGAGACACTCTTCATCGACGCCCGCAAACTCGGCTCCATGATCGACCGCGTTCACCGGGAACTCACAGACGAAGACATCGCCCGCATCGCCGCTACATACCACGCATGGCGCGGCGACAAGTCCTGCAAAGCGAAGTACAAGGATATCCCCGGTTTCTGCAAAGCCGCCATGCACGACGACATCCGCGCTCACGGCCACATCCTCACCCCCGGCCGCTACGTCGGCGCGGCGGAAGTGGAAGAGGATGAAGAACCGTTCGACGAGAAAATGAAACGTCTGACAGCCACACTGGGCGAGCAGTTCACGGAATCGGCGAGGCTCGAGAAGACAATCCGGGCAAACCTGAAAGGAATCGGTTTCAATGTCTGATAAAAAACGACACGCACCCAGGTCAAAAGCAATCGTGAAAAACACCGCCGCTCGCACACCTGCAATGCCCGTCGGCTACCTGGAGTTGCTTGCCGATCTCAAACAGCGCATCCGCACCGCGCAGCTCAAGGCCGCGCTGTCGGCCAACAGGGAACTTATCCTTCTGTACTGGGACATCGGCAAGACCATCGTCGAGCGCCAGAAGATTGAAGGATGGGGAAAATCCGTGGTTGAGCGTCTATCCGCCGACATTAGAAAAGAATTCCCCGACTTGGGCGGCTTCTCCGCAGCTAATATCTGGCGGATGCGGGCGTTCTATCTCGCATGGACAGAAGAGTTGGAAATTCTCCAACAGACTGCTGGAGAATTGAAGCCCAAAAAACTCGCACGGCCTGCGCGAGAATTGAAACGGGCAATTCTCGCACAACCTGTGCGAGAAATGGACGGCGTAAATCTGCCACAGGTTGTGTCGGAAATCCCGTGGGGACATAACCTTAAACTGATCTCCCAATTAAAATCTCCTGTCCAGCGTCTCTGGTACGCCCGGCAAACCGTACAGCACGGCTGGAGCCGCGCGGTGCTTGAGCATCAAATCGAATCCGGCCTGTACGAGCGGCAGGGCAAGGCCGTAACAAACTTTGATGTCGCGCTGCCGCCGCCCCAATCCGACCTTGCCCGTCAGACGCTGAAAGACCCGTATGTGTTCGATTTTCTCACCATTGACTCCGAGGCCCGCGAGCGGGAACTGCACAGGGACCTTATCACCCACATCCGCGATTTCCTTATCGAACTCGGCGCGGGCTTCGCTTATGTCGGCAGCGAGTACCATCTTGAAGTCGGCGACAAGGACTACTATATCGATCTTCTTTTCTATCATCTGAAATTACGCGCTTATGTGGCCGTCGAACTGAAAACTGTGGAATTCGAGCCGGAATTCGCCGGAAAAATGAACTTTTATCTGTCCGCGATAGACGATATCCTGCGCCTGCCCGACGATCAGCCGAGCATTGGTATCATCATCTGCAAAAAGCGCGACAGAATCACCGCGGAGTACGCCTTACGCAACGTGCGGACCCCCATTGGCGTTTCCCGCTACCAGATTACCCGCGCTCTCCCCAAACGCCTGAAGTCAACTTTGCCGTCCATCGAGGAACTGGAGGCGGAACTGAAAGGAAATGAATCTTGAAATCACAAATTGCGATTTCAAGATAAGGGAAGAGAAATCTACAACTTGAGGCTCCAATTTGGAACATCGAGTTATTTGAACAACGGGTGGTGCGGTCGCAGTTTGCGACCACAAAATTGTATGTGCAGTGGCATCAAGGTGTGAACAGTGAACAACCATTGGCCGGAAATTAAGATAGAGGATATCGCCGAAAAAGTCGGGATCGGCCCATTCGGTTCATCGATCAAGGTGTCAACCTTTGTGTCTGAAGGAATACCTGTTATCAGCGGTCAGCATCTTCGTGAATCTCGTCTCCAAGATTTGGAGTACAATTTTATAACACCTGAGCACGCTGAAAAGCTCAAGAATGCAAACGTATTTCGTGGAGACGTCATCTTTACACATGCTGGAAATATAAAGCAAGTTGCGTACATTCCGAGCAACTCCCGCTATGAGAGATACATTCTATCCCAGCGCCAATTTTATATGAGATGTAATCTTTTGAAGGTTACCCCGAGCTTTGTAACTTACTACTTCAAGACTGACGAAGGACAGCATAAACTTCTTGCAAACTGCTCTCCATCGGGCGTCCCATCAATTGCCCAGCCGGTGACCTATCTTCGCTCATTGAAGATTCCTGTTCCCCCAGTGGAGATACAGCAGGCCATCGCCTGCATCCTTGGGGCGCTGGACGACAAGATCGAGAACAACCGGCGGATGAACGAGACGCTGGAGGCGATGGCGCGGGCGATCTTCAAGTCGTGGTTCACGGACTTCGATCCCGTCCACGCCAAAGCCGCCGGAAAGAAGCCCTCCGGCATGGACGCCGCCACTGCAAAACTGTTCCCCGATTCGTTAGTGGATTCCGACATCGGCGAAATACCGCACTCGTGGAAAGAATACACCATAAATGATCTGGCC
>JAZDLP010000255.1:0-14172 GCA_043801885.1 Planctomycetota bacterium
TTTGTTTTGGGAAAGAATTGAAAGCATAATTGATTTTCAGATTTCAAGCGCATGGTGTTATTCCTTTGAGATTTTTATTGCCTCCGATAGTATATCAATTATAGAAACTTTCCGCGATTTTTTCTTTTCCGCAACAGAAACAAATTAACAATTCTGTTAAATTAACAGTAGAATCTAAATATTAAACATAGGAATTTCAATCGAGAGTTGCGCGTGGTGGCGGGGCGATGCTGGCTGATTAATTTTTGGCTCCGGCGACACAAGATCATATGTTATGCTCGATTAGTCCTCGACGCGGAAGAAACAGCTTTGCTGCCGCACAAATGGCAACGATTCGATCTGCTGCAAAGCTGCTTTGAATCGCTCTTCTATTGTGTGATGAGTCAACATAACTACCGGCACATCGCCGTCTTCCTGCGGTTCTTTCTGGATAACGGAGGCGATGGAGACGGAATGTTCACCCAACACGGTGGCGATTTTACCCATCACTCCAGGGCGGTCCTGCACATTGAAGTGGACGTAGTAGCGATTGCGTGTTTGCGCGATTGGAATAACCGGCAAATCGGCGCGCGGGTTCTGAAAAAATTGCAACTTGGTGAACGTCTGACGCGCGCTGCCGCGAGCGGCATCGGCGATGTCTGCCACGATAGCCGACGCGGTAGGCATCATCCCCGCGCCACGTCCGTAGAACATCACTTCGCCGGTTGCATCGCCGCGCACCAGCACTGCGTTAAAGACGTCGCGGACGTTGGCCAATGGATGCGAATGAGGAATCAATGTCGGATGCACACGCAATTCCAAGCCGCTCATCAAGCCTTTGGAATCGGTATCCGACGACTGACGTTTGGCGATGGCCAATAGTTTCAGCGTGTAACCCAGCTCATCGGCAAAACGCACATCTTCGAGACGGATGCTGTCAATGCCTTCAGCGTATACATCTTCGAAGGCGAACATCGAGTGGAAGGCCAGATCGGAGAGTAGCACGAGTTTGTGCGCAGCATCAAGGCCTTTAACATCAAACGTCGGATCAGCCTCCGCATAACCTTTGCTCTGCGCCTCGGCCAGAGCCTGCTGATACGATACTCCGCTCTGGATCATGCGCGTTAGGATGTAGTTAGTAGTGCCGTTCAGGATGCCGATAATGCTTTCGATGCGGTTGGCGACCAGCCCGTCGCGTATAGCGCCGATGATCGGCACGCCGCCGCAGACGGAGGCTTCGAAACCGATTGAACTCTTGGCGGCCAGAGCCGCTTCGAACAGTTCGCGGCCATGCCTGGCCAGCAATGCTTTGTTGGCGGTGACGACTGCCTTGCCGGTTTTTAATCCTGCCAGGATAAAACTACGCGCCGGTTCGAGACCGCCGATAACTTCGACCAGGATGTCTATTGTCGGATCATGGATGACGGCCTGCGCGTCTGGAGTCCATAGCGCCGGGTCCAGTCGCGCCGCACGAACTTTTTTCTCGTCTTTTTCAGCGACTTTGTGCAGACGAATATCGAGACCGGTCTTATCCTTCAGCGGCGGGCGGCTTTCGAGCAGTATTTTGATTACGCCCGAACCGACTGTGCCGCATCCCAGAACGCCCACTCGGAAGATTTTATCGCTGCGATTGCTCATGGCTGCATATTCTCACTTTTACTTTATCGAAAGATTAATAGTATAAGTTAATGCCGATAAACTGAATTGCAAATGAACGAGGAAACTGAATGGGTGCGAATTTTAGAGGATGTTCTTGACGTTTTCGACTAGCATGGCTACAAGTCATTCTATTGTTTTTGATTTCATTTCACGTTTTTTAGGAGATTTACTCAATGTCTAAACGCGTTTACTTCTACGGCGACGGCAAAGCTGAAGGCTGTGGTCTTTCTAAGAATGTATTGGGCGGCAAGGGTCAGGGACTGCATGAGATGACCGCCATCGGACTGCCTGTCCCGCCCGGTTTCACCATCGCGATTGACGCTTGCGCGGAGTTCAACAAACTGAACAAGAAGTTTCCGAAGGGATTAGAAGACGAGGTTAAGAAGAACGTTGTTCGACTGGAGAAACTAACCGGCAAGAAGTTCGGCGACCCCAACGATCCGTTGCTGGTCTCGGTTCGTTCTGGCGCGGCGCGCTCGATGCCCGGCATGATGGAAACCATTCTTAATCTAGGACTGAACAATGTCTCAGTGGAAGGGCTGGCCAAGAAGACTAATAATCCGCGCTTCGCTTATGATGCCTATCGTCGCTTTATACAAATGTACTCCAGCACTGCCATGGGCATGTCTAAAGAGCCGCTGGAAGAGATGCTGAAAGAACTGAAACATAAACTAGGCGTAAAGAACGATCCCGAAATCCCCGCTGCCGAACTCAAGAATCTCTGCGAACGGTACATGAAATTCTACAAGGATACCAAAGGTCAGGACTTCCCGCAGAATGCGCTGGATCAGCTCTGGGGCGCGATCAAGGCGGTCTTCAACTCTTGGGACGCCGACAAAGCGGTTACGTACCGGCGCGTTGAGAAGATCATAGATCTCAAAGGCACCGCGGTCAATATCGTGCAAATGGTATTTGGCAACATGGGCGACACTTCGGGCACCGGTGTCTGTTTCACGCGAGACCCGAACACGGGCGAGAACATCTTCTACGGCGATTGTTTAATCAACGCGCAGGGCGAAGACGTCGTTGCCGGCATCCGCACACCAATGAAACTGACCGAAATCGAAAATCGTTTGCCAAAGGCATACCAGCAACTTTGCCAAGTGCGCAAGACGCTCGAAAAGCATTATAAGGATATGCAGGATCTCGAATTCACCATCGAAGAAGAAAAACTATATATGTTGCAATGCCGCACCGGCAAACGCTCGCCGGCCGCTGCCTTCCAGATCGCCACGGATCTGGTTCGTGAGAAACTAATTAGTAAAGCGGACGCAGTTATGCGTATTGCACCGGAAGACATCGAACGTTTGTTCTACCCGGTCATTGACGATAAGAAAGTCAGCCGTGAGCAATTGAATGCGGCGTTATTAGGCAAAGGCATAGACGCAGTGCCTGGCGCGGCCACCGGCATAGTGGTTTTTACCGCGGCGGAGGCTGAAGAGATCGCCAAAAGCGGCAAGAAGGTTTTGCTGGTCCGCAAAGAGACCAGTCCGGAGGATGTCGGCGGTATGCACGCCGCGCAAGGTATTCTGACCGCCACTGGTGGCAAGACTTCTCACGCAGCCGTCGTGGCTCGTGGTTGGGGTAAGTGTTGCATCGTCGGCTGCGAAGCGTTGAATATCAATTATGCGACCAAGCAGTTACAGATTGGCGGCAAGATCGTCAAGCAAGGCGATGCGCTCACTCTGAACGGCTCGACTGGCGAATTCTTTATCGGCGAGCTGCCGCTGCGGAAACCAGAACTGCCGCAGGCTTACTACACGCTACTGACCTGGGCCGACGCTATCCGTCGTCTCAAAGTCCGCACTAACGCCGATACGCCTTACGATGCGGAGAACGCGATTCGAATGGGCGCCGAAGGCATCGGCCTGACTCGCACTGAACACATGTTCTTCGACACTGAAGAGCGCCGACTGGCGATCCAGGAAATGATCGTGGCGGACACCATCGAGGCGCGCAAGAAAGCGCTTGCCCGGCTGCTGCCCTTTCAGCGCAACGACTTCGTCGGCATCTTCAAGGCTATGGACGGCAAGCCTGTCACCATTCGTCTGATTGATCCGCCGTTGCATGAGTTCACACCGAAGGACGACGCGGGCGTCAACAAACTCAGCAAAATTACTGGTCTGGCGCCGGATAAGATTCGGCATCGCTGCGAACAGTTGCACGAATCCAATCCCATGCTCGGCCATCGCGGCTGCCGCTTGTGCATCACTTATCCTGAAATCCTGGAGATGCAAGTAACAGCGATCATCGAAGCGGCCGTGCAGTGCGTCAAGCAAGGGCTTAAAGTATTGCCCGAGATCATGATCCCGCTGACCATGGACCGCAAAGAATTGAAGATTATGGAAGACCAGACTCGCACGGTGGCGAACGCCATCATCGCCAAATCCGGCGTGAAGTTGTCTTATATGTTCGGCACGATGATCGAGATTCCGCGCGCGGCGTTGCTGTCTGACGAGATCGCGGAAGTCGCCGAGTTCTTCAGTTTCGGCACCAACGACCTGACGCAGATGACGCTGGGCCTCAGCCGTGACGACGCCGGACGTTTCCTGCCCGACTATGTGGATGAGAAGAAGGCGGCGATCTTCAATGACGATCCATTCCAGTCGTTGGACCAGTCCGGCGTGGGCAAGTTGGTTGAGATGAGTATCAAATTGGGCCGCCAAACGCGCTCGAAGTTGAAAATCGGCATTTGCGGCGAGCATGGCGGCGAAGCCAAGTCGGTAAAGTTCTGTCACCGCATGGGCATGGATTACGTTTCTTGTTCACCCTATCGCGTGCCGATCGCCAGGCTAGCCGCCGCGCAGGCCATGATCGAAGAGAATAAAGCCAAAGCGTTGACGAAGAAGGGCAAGAAAAAATAACGCGGGCAAGCCGAAAACAAAAGCGCGCCACGAAGAAATGAAACCACAGATGAACACGGATAAACACTGATGTGTGCTCTGTCTCGTGAGCAAGTACGCTTGCTGGACCGACTGGCCGCTGAAGAATACGGCATCCCCAGCATCGTGCTGATGGAGAACGCCGGACGATCAGTCGCTGACATTATCCTGGAATGTCTCCGAAAAGAAGGTCGCGCGACCGACACGACGACGGCAGCGATCTTCTGCGGCAGCGGTAATAATGGTGGCGACGGCTACGTCATCGCTCGGCACCTGCATAACGCGGGTTTGAAAGTTGCCGTCTACAGCGCCGCAGACCCGGCGAAGCTGAGCGGAGACGCGGCTACTCAACGAACTATCGTCGAGAAGATGCGCCTGCCGCTGTACTCCCTTATGAACGATGATGACCTGACGGCGCTGCAACCGCAGTTGGAGAGATCGCAAATTTTGGTTGATGCGCTGTTGGGCACAGGGTTCTCCGGCGAATTGCGTCCGCACTTGGCCAGTATCATACGCTGCTGTAATGATCTGGCGATTAACGGCAGGAAGATGTTCGCCGTGGATGTGCCTTCAGGATTGGATTGCAACAGTGGCCAACCTTCGAACGCTACGATTCGCGCGGACGTGACGGTGACGTTCGTGGCCGCCAAGCAGGGCTTTAATCATCCCGACGCACGACCGTGTCTGGGGCGTGTTGTCGTCGCAACAATCGGCACGCCCCCGGAACTGTTGGAGCGGGTCGGCAGTACAGAGAACACATTCGGGGCAAAGCCACAACCAAAAGCGCGCTACGAAGAAGTGAAACCACAGATGAACACGGATAAACACAGATTTTGTTATTAGTCGTAGCCTAAACCTTATTCTTGCGCTTTTCTTCGCGCGCCGCGAAGATTTGTGGCGTTATCGTATCAATTCTGTCTCTGTGTCCTCTGTGGCTCCGTGGTGAAAGGCTACGTATGAAATGCGCTAAATTAATAAAATACCTGAACGCTTTTCTCCGTGTGAGCGAGATTGAAGACGATTCAAAAAACGGATTGCAGGTGGAAGGCGCCGATGAAGTCGCTCACGTAGCCTTCGCTGTGGATGCTTGCCAGGCGGCGTTCGAGCAGGCTGTCTCGAAGCGCACGCAGTTGCTGATCGTTCATCACGGAATTTTCTGGAATCATTCGCTGACGCTGACGGGACCGCATTACCGGCGCATGAAGACACTGATCCAAGGCAATGTCGGACTATACGGCGCGCACTTGCCACTGGACGCTCACCCAACGGTCGGCAACAACGCGGAGCTAATTCGCGTTCTGGGTTTAAAAAAGCGCCGACCGTTCGGCAAGTATCATAAATCTGTCATCGGCTTCGCGGGCGAACTGCCTCACGCCGTGCCGCTCAATCTTCTAGTTGAACGGTTGCAGCGCGTCACCGGACTGCCACCAGTACGCGTGTTGGCATTTGGCCCAAAGCGTGTACGCACCGTCGGCTGCATCTCCGGTGGCGCGGCGGAGATGCTGGACCAGGCGCACACCGCTGGATTTGATCTCTATGTTACCGGTGAAACTCAACACCGCGCTTTCCATGACGCTCAAGAACGCCGCATGAACGTGATCTTTGGCGGCCACTACGCCACCGAAGTGCTTGGCTTGAAAGCATTGGCGCGTCACGTTGAGAAAAAATTTCAACTGAAGACAACATTTCTGGATTTGCCGACGGGGACGTAGCGCAGGCGCCTTTGCCTGCCTGCAGGCGAGGACGCCTGCTCTATTTTGAAAATGACAAAACATCAATCGGCGACGTCTATTTGCGCTTTCTGCAGTTTGCCCGAGTAATCCACATAAATACTTTTCCACTCACTGAAAATATCCAACACTGTCTGTCCCGCTTCGCGATGGCCGTTGCCCGTGCTCTTTACGCCGCCAAACGGCAGATGGACTTCCGCACCGATGGTCGGGCCGTTAATGTACGTGATGCCGGCATCGAAGTCGCGCATGGCGCGGAATGCTTGATTAACATTGCGCGTGTAGATACTGCTGGACAGTCCGTAAGCGGTGTCGTTTAGAATCTCGACCGCCTCATCGAAGGTCTCGAACTTGATCACGCTGACTACCGGGCCGAAGATTTCCTCCTGCGCGATGCGCATCGCCGGTTTGACCTTGGCGAAAATAGTGGGCTGGAAAAAGACTCCGCGCGCCAAGCCGCGCCGAGTCGCAGGTTGGCCTCCGCAAAGCAACTCGGCGCCTTCCTGAACACCAATACGGACGTATTCTTGCAGACGATTAAGTTGTGCAGCGTTGACCAGCGGCCCCATCTGTGAACGTGAATCCAGCGGGTCGCCCAGTCGCAGGCCGCGCGCGGCTTTGACGAATCGTTGCAGAAACGAATGGTGGATGGTTTTATGGAGCAGCAGGCGGCTGGTGGCCGTGCACCGTTGTCCGGATGTGGCGAAGGATCCCCAGAGCGCGCCTTCGAGCGCGAGGTTCAGGTCGGCGTCATCCATAACGATCTGAGCATTCTTGCCGCCCATTTCCAGTGAACAACGTTTCAGACTGGCGCCACAGGCCGCAGCGATTTGGCTGCCGACCTGGCTGGAACCGGTGAAGCTGATCAAATTCACATCCGGGTGCGAGATCAGCGCCGTGCCGACCTCTTCGCCCAGTCCATGCGTCAGATTAAGCACGCCGTCCGGAACTCCGGCTTCCATCAGTATTTTAATGAAGGCGGATGCGCAGGCGGGGCTGTCTTTTGCGGGTTTGAACACGACGGTGTTGCCGCATATGATCGCCGGAAAAATTTTCCAACTGGGAATAGCGATGGGAAAATTCCAAGGCGTAATCAAACCGCATACGCCGATGGGTCGGCGGACCGTCATGGCAAATTTGTCAGGCAGTTCACTGGGAGCAGTCTGACCGTGCAGGCGGCGTCCTTCGCCGGAATAGAAATTGGCGCAATCAATCGCTTCCTGGACGTCGCCGCGCGCTTCGGCGAGCAGTTTGCCCATTTCGCGCGCCATGAGCCGCGCGAGTTTTTCCTTGCGCTCTCGTAACAGGATCGCGCACTGACGCAAAATGTCCCCTCGTCGTGGCGCAGGCGTTAATCGCCATGTCTTGAACGCGGCACGCGCGGCGGCCACTGCCGCCTGCACGTCTGCTGCGCGCGAGCGTGGGAACAGTCCGATGCGATCCGTGATGTTGGATGGGTTGATATCCTCGAATGTTTCACCGCGAATTGCCGGTTGCCATGCGCCGCCAATTAGATTTAGAGGTGGCGCGAATGAAGCTTTGGAAGCAGAAATAGACATAGTCAGGCGCTCCTTCAATCCACAATCTCTGTGGTGAACGGTTACAAAAAACTCTGCGTACTCTGCGCCTCTGCGGTGAATCGCACTTCGTTAGACGATTACAGGATTTCTTTCAAATAACGCCCTGTAAAACTTTGCGGAGCATTTGCGATTTCTTCAGGGGCGCCCTGCGCTACTAGTCTGCCGCCAGCTTCGCCCCCTTCCGGACCAAGATCAATTACAAAGTCGGCCTGTTTGATCACGTCTAGATTATGTTCAATCACGATCACAGATTTTTTCATGTCCACCAGGCGCTGCAGCACATCGAGCAGTTTGGCAATGTCGTGAAAGTGCAGGCCGGTGGTAGGTTCATCCAGCACGTACAGCGTATGCGCAGTGGTTTGCTTGGCCAGTTCGAAGGCCAGCTTGATGCGCTGCGCCTCGCCGCCCGATAAAGTCGTGCTGCTCTGCCCCAGTTTGATATATCCCAAACCGACGTCGTGGAGCGTCTGCAAGCCGTCTTTAATTTTTGGATGATTCTTAAACAGCGCCAACGCCGCGTCAATCGAGAGTTCCAGAACATCGGCGATGGACAGATCTTTATATTTCACTTCCAGCGTCTCACGATTGAAACGACGCCCTTTACACTGCTCGCATTTCACGTACACATCGGCCAGGAAATGCATTTCGATGAGTTTCTGGCCTTGGCCTTGACAATCTTCGCACCGCCCGCCTTTGACGTTGAAACTAAAACGCCCAAGTCCATAGCCGCGTATCTTTGATTCAGGCAGCGCCGCAAACAATTTGCGAATCTCGTCGAATACGCCTGTGTAAGTGGCCGAATTGCTTCGCGGTGTGCGGCCGATCGGACTCTGATCAATGTCAATGATTCTGTCCAGTTCGCCAGATGGCGCCCATACGCGATCACAGGCGCCGCCCTTGTTCGGAGTCTTATGCAGCGTACGCGCCAGATTTTTAAAGAGAACTTCATTGACGAGCGATGACTTGCCGCTGCCGGAGACGCCGGTGACACAAACAAAGCAGCCCAGCGGAATATCAATGTTGAGACTTTTCAGATTGTTTTTGCGCGCGCCGCGAATACAAATCACGTCGTGTCCGGAATTCAAAATAGCCGCTGCGGATCGGCGTTGTTTCGGCATCGGGATTTCGAGTTGCCGACTGAGATATTTACCGGTGAGTGATCGTTCAGAACGGAGCAGGTCGGCAATCGAGCCTTGGCCAACGATTTCTCCGCCGTTTTCGCCCGCGCCCGGACCTAAATCAATGAGCTGATCGGCGCGCGCCATCACGCGTTCATCATGCTCCACAACAATGACGGTGTTGCCCAAATCACGCAGTTCGATCAGCGTATTCATGAGCCGGTCGTTATCGCGCTGATGCAGGCCGATGGTCGGCTCATCCAGCACATAAGTCACGCCAACCAGCTTCGAACCCACCTGGCTGGCCAGTCGGATGCGCTGCGCTTCGCCGCCGCTGAGCGTGCCGCTGGTTCGATCCAACGTCAGGTAATTCAGACCTACGTTATTCAGGAAACCAAGCCGTTCGCATACTTCTTTCAACAGCGGCGTGGCGATGATCGCTTTTTCGCCAGTAATCGTCAGCGCGCGAAAGAACGAAAGCGCCGCTTCTGTGGTCAACTGAGTAACTTCACGGATATTCTTGCCGCCAACACGCACCGCCAGCGCCTCCGGCCGCAGGCGTGCGCCATGACAGTCGGGGCAACTGAGATTCGACATCAGCTTGTGGAGGCGAGTCTTGATATTTTCGTTCTCAGTAGCGTGAAAGCGTTCGAGCAGCGAAACGGCAAGGCCTTTCCAGTTGGTGTTCCATTCTTTGGCTTGCTTAGGCGTGACTCCATATAGCAACGCCTTGAACATGTTCGGCGCCATCTGATCAATGCGTATATGAGTGTCAAATCCCGCGCTCCGACAAAAACGGCGGATAGCACGGCCGTACCAGGCGGCATACACGTGGCCGAGCCGCCAGAGCGGCTGAATAATTCCCGCTTCGATCGTCTGCGACTTATCCGGCGCCAGTATGTCCACGTCCACTTCCATTCTGACGCCCAGTCCGACGCAAGTGGGACAAGCGCCGTAGGGGTTGTTGAAGGAGAAGATACGCGGTGAAAGTTCTTCCAGACCAGAGCCGTGCATCGGGCAGGCGTATTTTTCGCTGAACAATTGATCTTTGCCGCCCGACTCGGATTCGTCTGGAAAATTAGCGATCAACAGTCCGTTGCCTACTTTGAGCGCCAGTTCGATAGAATCGGTCAGGCGCGAGCGCTGACTGGCTTTGATCACTACTCGGTCCACCACCGCTTCGATGTAATGCTTGAATGTTTTTGGCAGAGATTCCATCTCGCGTGCGTCCACGATCCTGCCGTCCACGCGCAACCGTGCGAAACCCTCGCGGCGCGCCGCAGCGAAGACGTCGCGGTGTTCGCCCTTCATTCCACGTACTAGCGGCGCCAGGATATTGAGTCGAACGCCATCGGGCAACTGCAGCATTTGTTCCACGATCTTTTCCGCGGACTGACTCTCGATCACTCGCTCGCAGACATGGCAATGCGGCGTGCCGATCCGGGCAAACAGGACGCGCAGATAATCGTAGATTTCCGTAGTGGTGGCGACAGTGGAACGTGGATTGTGAGCGCCGGCGCGCTGTTCGATGGCGATCGTAGGCGTCAAGCCTTCGATGCTCTCCACATCCGGCTTTTCCATCATCTCCAAGAATTGTCGCGCGTAGGCCGATAACGATTCGACGTAACGGCGCTGACCTTCGGCATAGATAGTGTCGAAGGCTAGTGTTGATTTACCGGATCCGGAGAGGCCGGTGATGACCACCAACTTGTTGCGCGGAATATCCACGTCAATATTTTTCAGATTATGTTCGCGTGCGCCACGAATGCGAATGACCGATTGACTCTTGGCGGGAAACTCCTGGTTCCTGACTTTTAATTTCGAGTCTAAACTCACCAGGCAGCCTTGTTTCTCAAGTGCTTCATGAAAAATTATGGATTCTTTGGCAACGAATGATGAATATGATTCATTGCGCTACGAGCTTCATAGCGAATATGTTTTATCGGATGATTTGTTGCCATTTCCAGCAATGGAATTACTTTAATCCCACCAATATATTTCAATGCGCGAATTACTTCTAGACATATTGTTGCATTTTTGTCATCAAGCATTTTCTCTAATAAAGGCAAAACCTTATCACCGCCGATATTCATTAAAGCGTAAACGATCTGGAGGCGCACGTTCGCGTCGGAATCATGTCTCGCCAATTCCAATAACGGCAACATTTGTGTCATGCCGCTATCTCCCGCTACTTTGACCGCATTTTTACGAACGGTTTCATCCCAACTACATAAATTAAATTTTACTTGTTCTAAATCCATAATTAGTTCCATTCACATTTATTGTCTAGCACTGCGAATAGCCGCAAGCCGGGCACTTGATACAGCCTTCCATAAAGGCCAGCGTGCCATTCTCGCAACTGGGGCATTTTAGTTTATAATGAGAGTGCTGTTGGTCAGTGATCTTACTATGAGCGCTACCTTTCGTTGGCGACACTGCATGCGCGACAGCTTTGGCGATGGCCGTGGTCGCCGAGGCCGGAGTGTCGGTTGACGGGGCTTTTGGTTGCGTGTGAGCATGACTGTTTTCGCCGTTGTCGTGCCCGTTCCCCTGAGCGTCTTCCTGCAACTTGGGCGTTTCGAAATTCACTTCGCCCAATAAGATGGCGCGCAGTCCGGCCAGTTTTTTGGCCTGCCAGTACTTGCGGATGGTCTTGCCCAGCGCATCGCCCAGACTGGTCACCTTCCCATCCTTGGTGTGAATGGAAAGACTGCTGCCGATGCCTTCGAGTTGGTCAATGACCTGTTCGAGCGAACCGCCGCAGCGTAAAAAGAGACTGACCATGCGGCAAATCGCTTCCAAGTCCGAGGCGGCGACGTCGCCGGCCTTGCCTAGTTGAGCAAAGACTTCCAGTTCGCGTTCGGTCTTCGGATCAACGCTGATGGTCAGGTGCATATGGCCGAAAGGCGTCCGAGACCGAATGCGAACCGCGGAAAGAATGGCCGGAGTCGTGATCGGTTTGACCACCAGTTGAGCAAGCGTAGCGACTGGCGACGTCTGTTTGGCCGCATGTTCATGCTTCTTGTTGCCTTCCTTGAGCGTCATGGGCTGACCTTTGCGACAGCCGTCACGATAAACGGTAACGCCTTTGCAACCCATCTTGTAGGCCATTATATATATCTTGCGCACGTCTTCGGGCGTGGCTTCGGCTGGAAAATTAGTGGTCTTGCTGATGGAACTGTCGCAATGTTTCTGGAAGACGGCCTGCATGCGAATGTGCCATTCCGGCGAGATGTCATGCGCGCAGACAAACACGCGCCGGATGTGTTCCGGAATGTTCAAAATGTGCGCTAGCGAACCTTCAGTGGCAATACGATCAAATAAATCCTGTTCCTGGTAGCCCCAGTAATTATGAGCTTTGGCGACGACTTTGAAGGCGTCATTGACTTCCACCATGCGCTGCGTCGCGCCCTTGTGATCGCGCATCACATTGCGAAAAAAAGCCAGCGAGAATAACGGTTCGACGCCGCCGGAACAATTGGCGATGATAGAGATCGTGCCGGTGGGGGCGACGGTGGTGCAACAGGCATTGCGCTGCTTGCGCTTCTCCGTGATGTCCCAGCGACTACCCTTCCAGTTTTTGAAGCAACCGCGTTCCTCAGCCATGCGCTCCGATTCGTTATGCGTCTCGTCGTTGACGAACTTCATGAACTTCTCGCCCCACTCAAGACCTTCGGGCGTGTTGTAACCAACGCCTAATTTGAATAGCGCATCAGCGAAGCCCATAATGCCCAAGCCGATTTTGCGATTTTCCCGGCAGATTTTTTCGATCTGTGGGAGAACGTAGTTGTTAATCTCAATGACGTTCTCCAAGAAACGCGTGGCGGAGCGCACTGCGTGGCGCAGACCTTCCCAATCATAAGACGATTTGTTCGCGCTATCCACGTTGACGTAGTAGCCGAGATTTATCGATCCGAGATTACAAGCTTCATATGGCAGCAGCGGTTGTTCGCCACAAGGATTGGTAGCTTCGATCTCGCCGACGTTTGGAGTCGGATTGTGCTGATTGATTCGATCAATAAAAGCTATTCCCGGCTCGCCGGTCTGCCAAGCGTTCAAAACGATGGTGTCCCAGATGTTGGCCATGGTCCACACTTCGGGCTGTTTTTCCTGCGGCAGAGCGAGATAGTGGTCCAGCGACATTAGATCCTGAAGCTGATACTGTTCGATATTCAGATTCTTTGGCAGTACATAATGCTTCTTGTTGCGGAAGTTCGTGACGACATTGGGCTGGTTTGGATCCTTATTGTAGGCTTCCATCCAGGCGTCGGTGACTTTCACGGAGATATTGTAGTTCTGAAAGCGCGCGAGGTCTTGCTTGGCGAAGATGAACTTGAGAATATCGGGATGAGTGATCTTCATCATGCCCATGTTGGCGCCGCGCCCGAACGCGCCCTGTTGGATGGCGTTGGTCGCGTCGCTCAAGCCGTTCCAGAAGCTGATCGGACCGCTGGTCGTGCCGCCGCTGGATTTGATCCAGTCGCCGGTGGGGCGCAGGCGGTCGAAGGCAAACCCGGTGCCGCCGCCGGCCTTCTGAATCAACGCGGTGGCTTTCACTGCGTCAAAAATTTCGTCAATAGAATCTCCGACGGGGAGCACGAAGCAGGCGGAGAGCATCCCCATCTCGCGGCCGGCGTTCATCAGCGTCGGACTGTTAGGCATGTAAATGCCCTTGACCATCAGCTCGTAGTAGTCTTGCTCGATCTTCTCAATCTCCGCCGGAGTTTTGCCATACTTGGCTTCAGCGACAGCGACCGTGTGCGCGACGCGTCGAAATAGATTTTCAGGCGTCTCGATACACTTGCCATCGGGATCTTTCTTCAAATAGCGGTTGACCAGTACGCGGATGGCGTTGTCGGACAAGCCGAGCGTCTTGCCGTTCTCCCAAATCGGATCAACCGGCTTGGCAGCGTGCGGCTCCGGAGCATGCCCAGAAGCGCTGGCAGTGAGATCCTGAGCTTCTTTCAGTTTTGTATCGCGATCCTTCATAAGTATATTCTGCAACATAGTCGCGTTATCTTCCACAACCACTACATTTTGAAGAAAATCGAAGGATACACACAATCTGTAGGGGGTCAAGAACAAATTGTGGATTTTTGATTTTTGATTGCGGATTGAAGAAAAATACGAATATTGGTAACCGTTCACCACGAAGGCACAAAGACACAAAGATGAACAGATTTGAAAAGTAGTTATTGAGTCTAGTTTATCTAAAGTTAAGTGC
>JAZDLP010000113.1:0-6829 GCA_043801885.1 Planctomycetota bacterium
ATCCGGAAAACTCGAAGGCTTCAACAACAAAATCAAAACGATGCAACGTCAAGCTTACGGCTACCGCGATACGGAGTTCTTCAGGCTGAAGATCTTTGCACTGCACACTGTGAAGTACGCTTTAATCGGATGAGCCAAAAAACTTAATCAAAAAAATCGCGTAGCGCTCCTTTGCTTTTTTCTGTTCTCTCTTTCAACAAAAAGCCGAAATTTCAGCCGCGTGCAGTATAGTAGTACAGAGACGAAATTGAATAAAATATCTGCACGCGGTCGAAATTTCGGCTTTTGCAGTATAATACGAATTAAGAATTAAGAATTAAGAATTACGAATTTGGCATGGTTCAAATCTGGGTAACACTTTGCAATAATGAGCGACATGGCGTCAATTGTGTGAGAACCGTCTTGTTTACCAAATCACGTTGCGTCTTTTCACACAATTAAACGACATGAGCCACAATTTTAACGTCCCGTAGGGACGTCACGACAATAGCCCAGCGTTTCAACGCTGGGTCAGCGTACACCTACACGTCTGAGTCCCAGAGGGACGAATGAAGGAGGGCATTAGCTGGTTACCCAAAAACATAGCGTTCATTCGTCCCTAACGGGACATGTTTTCAATCGTCAAAAGTGTTACCCTAACGCTTGCATATTTGAACCATGCCTAAAATTCCTTTTTATTCCGCTTTGAGTTGCGGTCTATTAGCTCCACATTAGCCACCAATCCGTCCTTAAGATGGATAATGCGTTGCGAATACTCGGCCTTCTCACGATCATGCGTCACTTGGACAATGGTGCGACCGGTAGCGTGCAATGCCTGGAACAAGCCCATAATCTCCTCGCCGGTCTGGCTGTCGAGGTTTCCGGTCGGCTCATCAGCCAGAATCAGCGCCGGCTCGGTGATCAGCGCGCGCGCAATGGCCACGCGCTGGCTTTGTCCGCCGGATAGTTCGCCAGGCCGATGCCCGATCCGATCAGTCAAGCCAACCAGCTCTAACACGTGGCGCGCGGCGGCTCGGCGCGTTCCGTGCGGCACACCGGCATAAACCAACGGCAGAGCGGTATTTTCGAGTACATTTTCGTGCGGCAGCAGATTGAACTTTTGAAAAACGAAGCCGATTTTCTGGTTGCGCAAATGAGAGAGTTCCTGGTCGTTTAGCCCAGAAACTTCCGTGCCATCGAGCCTGTAGATACCACTGGTGGCGCGATGCAAGCAACCAATCACGTGCAACAGCGTGCTCTTCCCCGAACCAGATTGTCCCATAATGGAAACAAATTCGCCCCGTCGAACCAACAGCGAGGCGCCGCGCAACGCCGTCACCGTTCCCAACGCCATGCCGTATATCTTGACCAGATTCTGAATATCAATGACGGCTGATTCATTCATCGAGCGACTCCTCGAGTAGCGGACTTCGCTTCGGTCGCGCTCATGTTCGATTGAGCGAGCGTGTTATCGAGATGAAGATACACATCGGCGGTGTAGCCGATGCGCATCTCTTTGCGAACAGCCTCCGCGAGATTGACGAAGTTCAACTTCACTTGCACTACATTGACGAATGCTTCGCCCATACTGCGCAACGCCAAACTGGACAGCGCGCCATTCTTTTCGGTTGCCACTACCCCAATATCCGAGACAATCGCTTCTAAAGTCTGTTCGGGAAACGAGGCCAGTTTCACCGTCGCGCGCTGCTTCAGGCGCACTCGGCTGATGTCGGCTTCGTTGATCCAGACGCGAATACGGAATACGGAAGTATCGCAAATAGTACATATATCCGAGCCTTTTGTGCGCGATTCGCCTACCTGAATAGGACTAAATGTCTTGGAGTTGCCTTTCCAGACGTCGGTGAAGGCTACGCGCCCCCGCGCCGGCGCCTGTACGGTAGCGCACTTCAACACTTGCCGTTTTTTTGATAAGTCGCGTTCGGAATTAGCGAGAGCCAGTTGCGCCAATTCTAAGTTGGCCTGGCAAACGATCAGGTCGGCTTCCTGATTGAACTTTGTAACTTGCAGACGTTTTCTGGCGTCGGCGACGGCTAGATCGGCGACCCGTTTAACATCGTTAGTTGATCCTTGAACGGCGAGATCATAGAGCAACTTTGCTTTGACATAGTTGGTTTTTTGGATCGCCACTTCGAGTTGTTTCTTTTTGAGCTGAGCTTTGGAGACATAATCGCGGCGCGCCAAGTCCTCGATGCTCTTCAAATCCAGCTCTCCTTGTTGAAGTTCCAGTGTGGCGGACTTGAGCGTCAGTTCGACATCTAGTTTTTCGTCAGGATCGGGAAAATCATAAATGCGTTTACGATTAAGTTCGGCCACTGCGAGCGCGATCTCCTGCTGACGAATCAGCCACCAGGAGCGATTGCCAGTCGTATCAATATCGGCCTGAGCGCGGAGGACGTTCTCTTTCTTATCGAGCAACTCTTTCTCACGACCTTCAATGTCTTCTTCAACGGTCTTGGTTTCAAAGCGCACCACTGGCTCGCCGGCTTCCGCGAACGTTCCTTCCTCAATCATCCAGACGATGTCGCCAGCAAAGCGAGTCAGCACCGCGGTCTCAGAGAGTGCCTCGATGCTGCCGATTTCATGCAGCACGTTTTTATCATCGGGAGGGGGCGGTGGCGCCAACAGCGTGGTTTCCTGGCGATGTTGTCGCCAGAGCGTTATCAGCGCCACAAGGCAGACAAGACCGCCACCAGCCAGCCAAAGTCGCCGAAAAAACAGCTTTTTTACCCAGTAGCGAGGCATACAGTTACCATTCCAAGGTGTAACCAACATTCTTAATTCGTAATTCTTAATTCGTAATTCAATACCGGTCATGCACGATCAACACCGCTTCGGATTCCCGCACACCTTCCACGACTGCCGAGAGTTCGTTTTCCGCTACAACTTTGATTACACGTCGTTCCACACCTTTCGGAGCGCTGACTTGTACAAATGATTCATCTTTTTCCTGCAGGATAGCTGTTCGTGGAACAATTATCGCATCATCCAACGTCTTGATCACGATATCCACCACGGCGCGCAAACCCGGACGGAACGCATCGGATTGTCCTTCGATCTCCACTTCCACATCGAAGACCTGGCGATTGGCGGTGCCGGTGATTTGTGTCGTATCGTTAGCGTACAATTCAAATTCGTCGCGGCCTTTGTCGGCTACTTTAACCACCTTGCCTTTGAAGGGCGCTCCAGTCCAGCCGGCGGGTGTGATATTGGCCGCCAAGCCGACGACGACGTTGGCGATACGCGCTTCGTCAACGGTTAACGCGACTTTCATAGCTGAAAAATCTGGCAGTCCCATAATTTGCCAGCCGTCGCTCACATCACGGCCGGGCGCGTAGTTGTACCAGCGCGGTTTTTTGTGAACAACGATACCCGCTGTCGGCGCGCGGTAGATGGTTTTTTCGATGTTCTCGATCAAGTCCTTGAGCCGTTTCTGTTCGCGATTCAGGCGCTGCGCAAAAGCTTCCTGATCGCGCTGGATATTGCGTTCCAGTAGCGCGACGCGTTCTTTAGCGTCATCGCGCATTTTAATCGCATCACGCGCCTGTAATTCTTGTTCGGCAATCTTGATTAAATCCGGTAGATATAGTTTGCGTTGAGCAATATCGGCGTTGATTACGGCTAACTGTTGCTCCTTGACTGCCAGTTGCTTCTGACGCAGTTCTTCTTGGCTAATAAACCCGGCGACGGCCAATTCATCAAGCGCTTTGAGTTCCTCTTCAGCGGCGGCGCGCAAGTTCTGATTATTTTCGAGATTGATACGCGCATTGATGGCATCGGTGGCGCTGGGGCCTTTCTTCAGTTCGATCAGCCGCGCCTGCTCCAGTTCGACGCGCAAATCGTAGCCGGCCACATCTTCCTTGGCTTGATTGAGACTTTTGGCGGATTCCTGTTGCTGTTTCTTATCTTCAGCTTTGATCTGCGCGATTAATGCGTCCTGCGCAGTTTTGGCGTCTTCATGCGGCGTAGGATCCACACGCAAGAGGATGTCGTCTTTCTCGACTGCCTTGCCTTGAGGCACAATCTCTAAAATGGCGCCCGTCAGTTTGCCGACAATAATTTGTTCTTTGACAGGCTTGAGTGTGCCGGTACGCCGCACTACCTGCTGAAAAGGCTTGCGTTCGATACGCGCGATACGATAGTCTTCTTTTTTTTTCGCAAACATTTGACGACCAAAAACCAGCCAAAGCGTCGCGCCAACGACTGGCAATATCGCTGCCAAGATCAGAGATCGTCGCAGTTTCATGGTTTACCGCTTCTCCTGCCGCCTTTGCCGTCTTCTTTTTTAGCCCCCGACATCTGAGCGTCATTCTTGGTTGCTTCGGTGGTGGTCTTCGGCGCGGATTTTTTCTTCTCTTCGGTTTTGCGCTGCATCACGTGCGGCGCCAGGACTTTGTCGTTTTCGTCCAGTCCGGCTATGACGACGACGTCAGTCAACGTCTGTGTGCCCAAGACGATTTTACGCCACTCCCGCTTTCCTTTATGTAGCGCTTGTACATAAGTCATACCGTCACGCATACTTACGGCTTTCACGGGGATGTACAATACATCATGCAGAGTGGCAACGAGAAACTCGACCGTCGCGCGGAAGCCTTCGCGCAGACGTTGCGGATCGCTCTCTTTCAACTCCACTTCCACATCGAAGACGCGCACGCCGGAGAGACCTTGCGCTTTGATGTCCGCATCGGAAAGCTTGGCGTTACGATCACGAGCCCAACCATCAATCCAGGTTGCATTCGCCTGGTAGATGCGATCAGGCAATGTGGTTACTTTCACGCGCGCTGGCGAGCCTTCGCACGGACCCTGACCATCAGCAACGCCCGAAGACCTAGCCACCAGCCGGCGAATGAACGATTCCGGCGCTTGAGTTCGCACTTTCATTTTTTCGTAATTTGGCAGCTCGACCGGACTGGTGCCTGGCCCGACATACTCGCCAATCTCGCATTTCTTATTGTTGTGTCGTCCGATGACGCGATGCACAACCACGCCGTCGTGCGGCGCAATGATAGTGCTCTTCTCGAGCTGTTCTTTTTGACGATTCAATTTGCGCTGGATCAGCTCCACTTGGCGCTGTGCGCTGCGCGCTTTGGCCGTAAGATTATTTAATTGGTCGTCGCTATTGATTTGTTTGATCTTTAAAATCAGCGCGCCATTTTCGGTCTCTAGTTTGGCCTTTGTACGATCTTCCGGTTTGGCGCCGGCTAGCGCGGCGCGAGTTTTCATCTCGACTCGGTCCAGTTCCAACCTGGTTTTCTCGACGTTAATTTTCTTGCTATCCAATTCGAGGCGTGTACCGTAGCCTTTCTCGGCCAGCGGCTGGAAGGCCGTCAGTTCCGCATTGGCGGCAGTTAACCGGACTTGCGCGCCTTCCAACTTAGTCTGAATCTCCTCTCGGTCGAGCGCCGTGGGGTGAGATAGCAATTCCTGTTCCTTGAGCTGCGCAACAGCCGCGCAATCCTTCTTTGTTAACAGTTCCGTTTGCAGTTGTTTGATCTCCAAGTCGCAGGTTTGTTGCTGCTGAGCCAGGTTCTTCTCCGCCGTGGCCATATCCTGTTCTAAATCGTGGATGGTGTCTTCGAGCTCTTTGGTTTCCAGACTAAATATTTTGTCGCCCTTCTTTATCGGCGTCCCGTCATCAAGGAACCAACTGACCTTGCCCCAGCGCGAAAATGATAATGCGGTCACTTGTACCGGACGAAGTTCGCCTTCATCCGACCACTTGATCTCCAAATCGCCACGCCGCACTTGCGTCCATTCTCCGCCGGTAGTCCTCGAAGAAGAGGGCACACCGACCGTTGCTGAGCTTTTTGACGCGAATATCAGCCAGCCACTGCCTGCCACTGCCGCCATTATTAGGAGAATAATAAGCACGCGAAGTCGGCGCGACAAATTTGTCGTCAACACTAGAAAAGGTCTCAGATGAGCGATCATATTGCCTCTACGACTATCCACGCGCGCTACGACTGCGCTGGAGGTGACGGCGAATTCGGCGGCGAAGACTGTGACGGCGACTGCGACGGCGACGGCGACGGCGATGCGGATGGCGCGGCAGGCGACGCTGATGACTGCGTCTGAGATGCAACCGACACCGTCGTAGACAGCGCAGCCGCCGGTGACATCTTCCAGAGCTTGAAGTACACGAATGTCAGTGGCGCCAAGCCTCCCAAGCCAAGCAGGCTGCCCAGACAAATCTGCGTGCGCAAAAAGTCCAGACAACCAATCACGCCCAGCGCGGAAACTATCATGCCGATGAGATAGATCAGTTTTGGCCGACCCGGAGTTTCCATCTTGAGCGCCTTGACGGATGGCTCAATAAAGCGCAGATACAGAGCGAACAGGGCTGCCAGCGGGATCGCTAATGTTTCGAGATTGCCGAACCTAAAACCACCATGAAAACTCAGTAAATCTAATCCGCTGTAACCGATGCCGCCGAATGGACCACAATTAAAGTTGACGTAATTAAACAACAAGCTAACGCTCGCCACAATCGCGCTGGCGCTCAGTCCCCACTTCAAAGAACCTTCATCCAAATTGCCCGTCTTGGCCTTCTCCAGAAATTCCTTGCTCTTCGCCTTAACATCGTCTATCGAATTTTGGTTATTGTCTGCCATTGTCTATTCCTTTCGTTAGAAATCGTTCTCCGCATCATTAAATCCACGCAGTATTTTAATGTATAGAAATTTCGTAACCGTTCAGATAGTGTAAGAAAGGGAGATATGGAGATTATGGAGATAGGGGGATATTATTTTAAATTCAACTCTTCTGTGTCAGCGTAGGCGCAGTCTTAATTTCAATTTCTAAAAGTGTTACCCTGACGCTTGCGTATTTGAAC
>JAZDLP010000114.1:0-3036 GCA_043801885.1 Planctomycetota bacterium
ATCCGGAAAACTCGAAGGCTTCAACAACAAAATCAAAACGATGCAACGTCAAGCTTACGGCTACCGCGATACGGAGTTCTTCAGGCTGAAGATCTTTGCACTGCACACTGTGAAGTACGCTTTAATCGGATGAGCCAAAAATGTAAAAGAAAAACAACAATATAGAAAAAAAGATTGAAGAACATAAGGGAATTTTGATTGTGGATTTTTGATTGTGGATTGAAGGAAAAAAGTCTCTTTTGGGCGACAAATTTTGCCTTGAGTACCAAACTTTGAAATTCCTATACTATAATACGCGGGCGTAGCACAATGGCAGTGCGATAGCCTTCCAAGCTATTTACACGGGTTCGATTCCCGTCGCCCGCTCCAACAAAATCAGTAGGCGTTCACCACAGTCGCTATAACGCTGCGCATCACTCGGAAACAATGAAAATGCCGCGCACATTATAACATTTTCGGAGCAGAGGCGCAGAGTAATGCAGAGAGGTCTTTGTAATTGAGGAAGATGTGTTCAGTTCCTTCTGTTCTTGAGTTCGTCTGCCAGAATTGTTTCAAGTTGCTTAACAAGCGGTGACAGCTCAACGGACACAATCCCAAAGCAAACAATCGATCAACGTCAAGATCGTTGCGTGAACGATCTCGCATGATCTCTACGGTCTCTGATGCATGGTCACGCATGTGTCGCAAGGCCACTGTGTCATCATGCCGCGTCATACAATGCCTCCGCCTCTCGCAATACTTCGTCACGGAAATATTTACTCAGCGATGCGGGCGTGTGTAGATCCACCGGATATCCCATAATATCTGATAACTCGTCTTGAATCCCTATAAATTCAAAGCCCGGCGTCGCCCCCGGTTCAAATTCGACCAACACGTCAATATCGCTCTCTGACCCGAAGTCCTCGCGCAAAATCGAGCCAAAGAGCGCAAGACGGCGAATGTGACGCAGGTAACAAAACTCAGCGATAGATTGTTTTGATATTTCAATACCGTGATAGTTCATGGTCTGTGCAGTCTCTCGTCGCTAACTTGCCTTGATTCCCGTCGCCCGCTCCAACCAAAATCACAACTTCTCAACAAGTCTGAATGTATAGGAATTTCTTTCCTTCAACCCACAATCTATAATTCACTAATCGATCAAATTCGTTCTCTGTGTTCTCTGTGGCTAAATCTTTAGCACCGCGCCTTGGGACGCGTTGGTCACCATGCGCTGATAACGCGGCAACCAGCCGTGGCCGGTGAGCAGCGGTGGTTCTTTCCAATTCTCGCGTCGCGTTTTCAATTCTGTCGCGGACAATTCTACTTCCAGTTTGCGAGCCGGCAGATCAATATTGATCACATCTCCGTCCTTGAGCAAACCGATGGGGCCGCATTCAGCGCCTTCGGGCGAGATGTGTCCGATACATAATCCGCGTGTGCCGCCGGAGAAACGACCGTCGGTGATTAGCGCGACTTTATCGCCGATAGGTGTGCCTTTGAGGAATGAAGTCAGTTGCAGCATCTCGCGCATGCCTGGCCCGCCCTTCGGACCTTCGTTACGAACGACGACCACATCACCGGCTTTGATTACATTCTTGCGCGCGGCTTCGAAGGCGAATTCTTCGTTCTCGAATACGCGCGCCGGACCTTTGAATTTCATCTGGGCCTGTTCGACTGCGCCAATCTTGATAATCGCGCCTTCCGGAGCCAGATTGCCGAAAAGCGCGCACAGAGCGCCGTGCGGCGAGTAAGGCCGATCAATCGGCCGGATACATTCCTGGTTGAGATTTTCGACGTGAGCCAGATTCTCGCCGAGTGTATGTCCTGTGACAGTCTTGGAGTTCAGCTTCAGAAGATCATTGCGCTTGGATAGTTCTTTCAAGATCGCCGAAATGCCGCCCGCTGCGTCAACGTCTTGTATATGCCACTGTCGCGCGCCGTCCCAAGCGGGACTGACTTTGCACAAATGCGGCACACGGTCAGATACTGCATTGAAGCGATCTATATGATAGGCGACGTCAGCTTCGTGCGCCAGCGCCAGCACATGCAGCGCCGTATTCGTTGAACCGCCCATGGCCACGTCCAGCGCCATGGCGTTGTCAATGCTGTCTGCGTTGATAATGTCGCGGAATTTTACGTCGTCCTTGATGAGTTGCATGATCTGTCTGGCGGCTTGGCGGACCAATTCGCGGCGTTCCGTACTGACAGCCAGGCGTGTGCCGTTGCCCGGCAGCGCGATGCCCAGCGCCTCGCACAGACAGTTCATGGAATTGGCCGTGAACATGCCGGAGCACGAACCGCAGGATGGGCAGGCGACGGTCTCCAATTCGAGCAGGCGTTGGTCATCAATTTTACCGGCTGCGTGTTGGCCGACGCCTTCGAAGACAGAGATCAGATCCACTTTTTTCCCAGTGGAGTCCACACCGGCTTGCATCGGGCCGCCAGAGACGAAGATCGTAGGAAGGTTGACGCGTGCGGCAGCCATCAGCATCCCGGGAATAATCTTGTCGCAGTTTGGAATGCAAATAAGCCCGTCGAAACAGTGCGCCATAAGCATGGTTTCAACGCAGTCAGCGATCAACTCGCGCGAAGGCAAACTGAAGCGCATACCGGCATGACCCATGGCGATGCCGTCATCCACGCCGATGGTGTTGAACTCGAATGGAATGCCGCCGGCGGCGCGCACGGTTTCTTTGACCAAGCGTCCAAACTCTTGCAAATGCACATGTCCGGGGATGATATCCACATAACTGTTGCACACGGCGATAAATGGTTTCTTGAAGTCTTCATCGCTCTTGATTATTCCGGTGGCGCGCAGCAAGCTGCGGTGAGGCGCGCGATCAAAGCCTTTTTTGATAGTATCGGAACGCATGGATATCTCCTATTCCCTAGGGATCGGTAATTTACTGTGCGCGAATTTTCGCATATTTTGCAGCTATCTCAAGCGCTCTTCTAACTAAACATTTACAAAGCAATAGCCACAAGCGGCAAATGATCTTTTCGTCCGACGTTAGATTCAATTATAATCGGAAACACAATGAAAGCGTTAGTCACAGG
>JAZDLP010000325.1:0-2199 GCA_043801885.1 Planctomycetota bacterium
AAAAATCACCGCTTTACATTAGCGAATATCCAAGAGTGGATATCCAATAAATGAGTAAGTTAATTCTAATCCTATTTATTTTAAGTTGCTTTAGTATCTGCACGGCAGAACCATTAGACATTCTCGTAGAAACCTACCTAAACAACCAAAGCACCGAAATTCTCGACACCAAATGGAGAAAAACGCTCTCTGACCGATATCGAGACCGAAGTAACGAGGCGTTAAGTGAAGATAGCTATTGCGCGGCTATCTTACAAGACTATCTTGTAGCTCAAACTAAAGCCCTAAAATCTGCAACCCTCTCAAAAATTGCCAAACTTGAGTTATGCCGATGGTATAAATCATATCGGGATAAAAATTGGTTATGGCCTGCCGACATTATAGATTTACTCACCGAAGACGACAAAAGCATCCGCACTCTCGTCGTCGAAGTACTGATCAACCTTGGTTCCAATGCCAAGGATGGCGTGGAGGCGCTGGCCAATCTCGTGGACGATACCGATGCCGACGCCGGTGATCGTGTTGGCGCGGCCCAAGTGCTGAACGCGATCGGCCCGGAGGCCAAGGGTGCCTTGGAGATATTGAAGAAGCATCTAAAGGATAATGACCCTCAAGTCAAGATCGCCATAGCGGCAGCCATTGCTAGGATCGAAGGGAAGTGAAGACTGCACGCTAGTTCTAATTTTACGGAGTAGTCTCTAGGAGTGTTGCAATTATGAAGAAGTTTTTTGACTGCTCTAGTTTATTATTCTTGGCAACATTGTGCATAGTCGGCTGGCTCACCGGCTGTGACTCGCATGATCGGGAACCGCCGCCGTCGCCTACGACCGTTGATCTGCCTGTTGACGATAACGAGACGTTCTCCGCCAAGCCGCGCAAAATCGCCGAGACTGTGACCGAGGAAGTGGATTTGATCGGCGATAAACCCGAGGCTGCCACGGCGTTGAAGAAAACGCTTCTGGAAGAACTGAAGCCTCAGGAACCGCTCGACCGCGCCGCACGCAAAGCTTACGCGCTGATGGCCGACATTCGGACAAATCTGGAGAGTATCCGTAAAGATCTCGATGACAACGGCAAAGAAATCACGCGACTGATTCACACTAGCGACTTGTTGGCCAAAAATATCACCAGCCTGAAAAATCTCTGGGCGGACAACGCAACTTTTCATGATATCTGTGGCAGCGCCAAAGGTCGCGTCTTGCTGCTCAACACTGAACTGTCCCGCACGCCGCGCAAGTGGACGCATATCCGTTGGGCATTCAACTTTGTCGTACAAGAGCTGCGCCGACTCTGCGCGGCTGGAGTATGCCTAGCCGAAGCCGAACCTAAGCCCGTCGCAGTCGTCGGAAAAGACGGACGAATTAGTTACGTGGAACCGGTCGCCGCGCCGGTTGATCCGCGAATCGCCGAGAAAGACCGCAAGCTGCGCGAGGTCGAGGAAGCCAAGAAAAAGCTAAAACGTTACGAAGAAGCCAAGAAAAACAAACCGATGCGTATTGATTTGGATGAGAAGTAAATGCAGACTGGATAAACAATAAAATACATCGCCTCTCTTTGACAATGTATACAAAATAGTGTATATTCGTTGCGGAGGTGAAATATTATGATACACATGATTACATTAAAAGATCTTCGCCCCAACCTGCCGAAAGTTGCTAATGCGGTTGCGGCAAAATTTGATCGCTATATTATTACTAAACGCGGTCGACCGGTAATGATGCTGATTAATCCGGAAGATTATGACGGTCTTATCGAGACTATTGATATTCTATCTGATCGTTCTGCTTTAAAACGCATACGAAAAGCCAGAAAAGAAGCCAAGTTAGGTAAAACAATAACACTTGAATATCTACGACATCGGTTAGAGCGTGTATAAAATTGAATTAAGTAAATCAGCCGCAAAGGATCTTGGAAAAATTTACAAATCTGATAGAATTCTTTATCAACGTTTTATTAATGCTTTTGAGGATATCGCAAAAGATCCTTTACAAGGCAAACTTCTACATGGTCAATTTCAAGGAATCTCCTCTTATCGCATAGGAAGTTATCGTATTATTTATGAAACATATCATCATAAATTATTAGTAATTAGTTTCTGTTGCGGAAAAGAAAAAATCGCGGAAAGTTTCTATAATTGATATACTATCGGAGGCAATAAAAATCTCAAAGGAATAACACCATGCGCTTGAAATCTGAAAA
>JAZDLP010000328.1:0-4989 GCA_043801885.1 Planctomycetota bacterium
TAACAATAAAGGTGGCCAGCGTTTCCTCAATTTCCGCGTTAGCCTTGCCCTTTTCCGGCGCCGCTCGCACCGCAATCTTCAGCGCTGCGCCATGCAATCCGCGAATTTTTGCGCAAGAGTCATACCGGTCTCACGTCCCACCCCAGAATCTGCCGCTGACGCGCTTTACACGCCTGCTTTGCACTCGCGGCAGCGGTCCGGTGGTGTTGCCGCCGCTCTTTACGTTGGTGTGTATCTGACAGAGCGCAACCTCTAAATCCTGGATCAGTTCGGCGGCATTCTGGTAGCGGTCGGCGGGGTTCTTCTTTAACAATTTGGTCATGATCGTATAAATCATCGGCGCCAGGGTTGGATCAATTTTTCCGACTGGTTCAGGCTCATTAAAGACAACCTTTTCCATGATGCGCTTCGCATCTTTGCCTGTGAACGGCACTTTACCCAGTAGAATGCGATAGTAAGTTACGCCCAGTGAATACAGATCGGAGCGATGATCCAGAGACAAACCGCGTGCTTGTTCCGGCGACATGTAATTAGGCGAGCCGAAGACGCCGTCGGATTGTTCGGCTTTGCCTTTTTCGTTCAAACTCTTCGCAATGCCCAGGTCCGCTAGGCGCACTTCGCCGGTAGCGGTGAGCATCAAATTATCGGGCTTGATATCGCAATGCACAATGCCGACTTTCTCGGCATATTCCAGAGCATGCGTTGCTTGCAGGATGATCTCAGTGGCTCGTAATGGAGTTAATCTGCGTCCTTTCGAGACCAAGTCGTGGACTGACCCGCCTTCGAGGTACTCCATCGAGTAATAATAGAGGCCATTTTCCTCGCCGACTTCGTGAACCTGTACGACATTTTTGTGATTGAATTTTCCCGCCGCTCGCGCCTCGCTAAGAAAACGCGCGATAAAGGCGCGGTCGCGGGTCAGGCGTGGCGAAAGCAGCTTCAACGCAACCTGCCGCCCCAGTGACAACTGTGTCGCTTTGTAAACTTCGCCCATACCGCCGATGCCAATCCGCGTAATGAGCTGGTAGCCGCCGATTTGTTTGCCAATCAACACGCCTTCGTCATGCTGCTGATTATCGGAGTGAAATCCAAATAGTGTTTCGCCGGCTCGGATGGTCGCGCCTTCTTTTAAAACCGTGCTCTTTTCGATTTTTACGCCGTTGACAAAAGTGCCGTTGTGTGAATTAAGATCAGTAATATTATACAAACCGCCTTCGCGCGTAATCTTGAAGTGCTGGCGTGAAATCAAAGTGTCCGTCAGCGCTAACGCGCAGCTATCCAGTCGTCCGACGATTAAACCGGTGTTAACATCGATCAGATTCAGACTGGCGCCCTTTTCGTTTCCGCTCTCAATGACTATTCGCGGCACGGTTTAGACCCTGATTTTGAGTAATGAATCCTACCGACTTAGTTCGCGACTGCGTTCAGCTGATCGTTGTATAGCTGCTATAATTTTAGCCTTAACTCCATCCGCATCCAAGCGCTCAATTGCGGCCTGAGTGGTTCCGTTCGGACTGGTTACGCGACGACGCAGTTCTTCCGGAGCCAGCCCGGTCTCTTCCAACATCCTGGCTGCGCCCAGCACTGTCCGCGCCGCCAGAGCTAACGCTTGTTCTTTTGTAAATCCCTCCGCCACGCCGGCGTCCATCATAGCTTCGACCAGGTAAAATAGATAGGCCGGACCGCTGCCGGACAGGCCAGTCACTGCGTCCATCAACTTCTCTTCTACCTGAATCGTCAACGACGCGCTGGAAAAAAGCGCACGCACCAAAGCGATATCTGATGACTGTGCCTGACTGCCGCCGCATAAACCACTGGCGCCCAAGCCTACCAGCATCGACATATTAGGCATTACTCGCACTACGCGAGCGCCTTTAGGCAATAATTTTTCCAGTCGAGCGGTCGAAATGCCGGCGCAAATAGACGCAATCACTTGGACATCCGGACGGATCGCGTGAGCAATCTGCTTCAGTAATTCATCTATCTGTTGCGGCTTCACGCATAGAACTACCAAGTCCGACACCTTAACGACTTCAACATTATCGGCAGTCGTCCGTATTCCCAAGTTGACGGCGAAGAAATCACGTCGTTCAGCCGACACGTCGCTAACAATGATGCGTTCGGTTGAAATGACGTCGGCGTTCAGCACGCCACGCGCCAGCGCTTCGGCCATGTTGCCGGCGCCGAGCAGACCCAATGATCGACTTTTGAGAGAATTCAGATCGAAGACTGTAGGTTGAAGGCTGTCAATCTTTAAAGCGCACGGCATTGTTTTCTCTTTTTATATTGCCTAATAATAAAGATAACCATCGTGCGATCAAGCCGCAACCAAAAGCGCAGAAAAGAGAACTTTTAATTTTTGGTAACCGTACAGTGCGGCTGGCTGGAAGCCTGCGCTACAATATGTTTGCCTTTAGATTTCTTTATCTGTGTCTATCTGTGTTTATCTGTGGATTTTCTTGAACGGATTGAAGGGATTAACTTTGACGGATGATATCAGTTAGTTCCTTCTGTTGCGTATTGATCGACAGAAGAGTATGTTATTATAATCACTTTTGGAGATATCTCGAAATGAAGAAAATTGGACTTTTAACCGGCGGTGGCGACGCGCCTGGTTTGAACGCCGTAATTCGAGCCGTTGTTATTCGTCTGGCTCGCGAAAAAAAGAATGAGTTCGAATGCGTTGGATTCGTAGATGGCTGGGCCGGACTGCGCGATAACGTCACCGTGCCACTCGAACCAAGCAAAGTTGATCAGATTCTGCACGAAGGCGGCACCATTCTTGGAACTTCGAGAACCAATTTGTATAAGAAGCCTGGCGACGTCAAGAAGGCGGTGGATGTTTACAAAAAACTGGGAATGTCCGCGCTGGTCGCTATCGGCGGCGATGACACTCTGGAGATTGGCTATTACCTGCACCGCGATTACAACATCAACATCATCGGCGTACCGAAGACGATTGATAATGATGTGATGGGCACAGATTTCACTTTCGGATTCTGGTCCAGCGTTGAGCAGGCCACCAAAGCCATTGACGACCTGCGCGTTACGACTATGAGCCATCATCGCGTGATGGTGGTCGAATGTATGGGGCGGCACGCCGGTTGGATTACTGCCTACACCGGACTGGCCAGTGAAGCGGATTATATTGCCGTTCCGGAAAAATCGGTGCACATTGACGATATTGCTCGCGAAGTAAAACACACTCGCAAACTGGGTAAATTGCACAACATCGTGGTGATCGCGGAAGGCGCGTCCATTCGCGGCATCGAAGTCAAGCCGCGCGTTGTTAAGGGTCCGGACGACAAGTGGATGCTCTCCGAGAAAGTCGAACATGATAACTTCGGCAATGTGGTGATGAAAGCGGGCGAGATCGGCGAAGCTGTCGCCGCGCAGCTCGAAAAACTCACTGGTTTTGAAACTCGAGCGATCGCGCTGGGCCATCTGCAACGCGGCGGTTCCCCGTGCGCGTATGATCGCATCCTAGGCACACGTTATGGCGTTCAGGCCGCGGAATCTGTGATCAAAGAACATTTCGGCCAGATGGTCGTGATGCGCGGGCTGGAGGTGGAAACCGTGCCGATGAAGAACCTAGTGCGCGAAGTTCAGACCGAAGCGAAGCGATACAAATATCTGCCTGAATCATTCCTAGAACTGGTAAAAGTATTTTACGATTAATCGTAGCGCAGGCGTCTCGCCTATCACGGCTATGGATGTCATTTTTGAGCGGGTATCTGGAACGGCAATCCTTCAGAGATTAACGCTCCGGTCCACGCGACCATCTCTAACTCGGCATTTTTACCATCCTGTGTGCTGACACAAAAAACGCTAATCACATAGTCGCCTTGTAATTTCTTCAGAGCCGGGAACTCCTTTGAATCGAAGAATATATCTTTGGACAAACTGCCTTCGCCGAGCACTAGCGCGAAGTCGGTCGGATCAGGCAGGTTTAAGACGCTTTTATCTGTGACAGCCGCCAGATGTTTGACGGATTGATGAAGGACAATGCCTTTCGAGGCATCGCCATCTTTCGGGCGTAAAATAACACCATAATCACTTGTCGGCCCGTCATAGATTGTCTGCCGACGCGTGCGGGTGTTTTCGATTACCGCCAGCACGCTGAAACTGTTGTCGCCGCGTACTGAAAAAATTGGGTGGAGCGCCTTGATGCGCAAGCCCATGACAATTTCGCCGCCCGTGGCTTTCAGTAGCGTTTCGTCTAGCGCGTGTTCCTTCGACCGATCAGCCATCTGGCGGTCCCAGTCGCGTAGATACCGGACCGGAATACTGCGCGGCTGCGCGACTCCAGCCTGAATTTGAGCCAGGAGTTCGATGTCATAAATGCACTGAGGATGAGCGAGACGAAAAACGAGCGTTTCGCCGGCGGAGACGACCTTGTCCCACAAAAAAAAGATAGCTTGCGCGCCTGGCGGCGGCAACTTGGCGGATTTGTCCGCGATTACTTTGATTGGCACTGACGCCGTGGGCTTCGCCGGAGGCAGTGGCAGCTTATCGTCAGCTAGTAGCGCGGCGGCGCGTTTGAGCATTTCGGGATCAATCTGTTTCGGATCTTTCTTCGGCGCTTGAAGTATCTGATGGATGGTCAGAGACGAGACATTTTCATTGGCGGCGCCAACGTCAGCTACGA
The DNA here is from genome assembly GCA_043801885.1 of Planctomycetota bacterium. Classification (GTDB taxonomy): domain Bacteria; phylum Planctomycetota; class SZUA-567; order H5-PLA8; family H5-PLA8; genus JAZDLP01. The sequence goes on from JAZDLP010000328.1 coordinate 4,649, forward strand.
CGATGTATTCCGCTTTTTTGAGCAATTCGGTGAACGTAAAAATTTCGATTGGTTGCGGCGCGTCCGCGCAACAGCCGCTATTTACATGGATAGACAAGATAAACAGGATAAAAAAAGAAGAGAGCGGGAAGAGGCGAGAGGTAAGGGAAGAGAGAGAAGCAAGGGAAAAGAGAGAAGTAAGGGAAGAGAGAGAAGCAAGGGAAAAGAGAGAAGTAAGGGAAAAGAGCGAGGTAAGGGAAGAGAGAGAAGCAAGGGAAAAGAGAGAAGTAAGGGAAAAGAGCGAGGTAAGGGAAGAGAGAGAAGCAAGGGAAAAGAGAGCAGCAAGGGAAAAGAGCGAGGTA
>JAZDLP010000390.1:0-6100 GCA_043801885.1 Planctomycetota bacterium
CGGCGGGGACTGGCGAGAAGAAACAGCCATAGCGAAACAAGCCACAGCCATAGCGAAACAAGCCACAGAGAACACAGAGAACAGAATAAATAAGATAACGGAATAGATCATAGGAGCGGCCATCCCGTCTTCAGAGTCTTGTGAATCTCGATGACTAATCCTACGATCTGTTCTCTGTGTTCTCTGTGGCTCTGTGGTGAACGGTTATGATTTTTGATTGTGGATTGAAGGAAAAAGGAGCGCAATATGGGCGACACTACTACGACTGAAGTCTCCACTCCAGCGGTGAAGGCGCCGCAATTTTCCAACAAACTGCGGATATTCATCATTATCTCCATCGGTTTACACCTGTGCCTGATGATCTCATGGGGCGTTCCGGAATACGTCAAGTACGCGGAATTGCGCGCTCAGGAAAAAGAGTTCCAGCGACAACTGGAACTGCGCCACGACTTAGAGAAAAAGGCCAAAGAAGAAGATAAGAAACAAGCGCTCGAAATGACCAAGCAAGAGGTTCTTGAGGAACTGAAAAAAGATTTTGACCGTATCACTCAGGGTGCCGTCTCCCAAAACGATTGTCAGGAAATCTGGAACAATGTTGTTAATCGCATTGCCGATAACCTGAACCAATACGCCGAACAACTCGCCGACGCGCGGTTCTCCGAGACCGACCTCGAAAACCGCCTCAACGATCTCAAACGCAATATGGTCAACGAAATGCTGAACAAAGTGCGGTCGCTGACTGCGGAGCAGTATTCTGATGAATTCATGCGCAGTGTCGAGGACCACGTCGTGCCAATGCTGGCCGACAATTATAAGAAAGAAATCGAGCGGTTAGTGGGCAATCCGTTGCAACAAGAAGGCTCTAAAATTGTCCGCGACGAGGCGACACTGGTCGAACACGAGCGGCGGGAGATCAAAAACTCGCTGGACAGCGTGGTGCGTGAAGCCGATGCGGTGGCAAAAGAACTGGCTGGCGCCAAGGATCGCATCGAGAAAGCTGAAGCCAACTCCGCGCAACTTGGTAAGGACGCCGATGATCGCGAAGCGGCCGTCGTGAAGGGCGAGAAAGTCGGGATTGATCAGGCGAGCAGCCAGATCAAAGCGGCGGTTGACGATTTGAATCAAGTCGGAGCAAAACTGAGCGATGGCAATGGCAAAGAAGATGACGATACCGCAAAGAAAATAGCCGAAGTCGGACAGAAAGCAAAAGACGCGGCGAAGAATGAGGGCGGCCGTGCGCAGAAGGAAACGGCTGAGACCAAAGATGCCGCTGGCGCCGGCAAAACTGCTGATACCAGGAAAAAAGCCGGAGATGCCGCCGACGCCGCCAAGAAACTTGGTGAGGCTATTGCAGGCGTTAAATCCGCTCTGGACGGCGCGTCTGTGGACACGAAAGAAAAAAAAGCGCTCAAAGCCAAACTCGATCAGGCGCAACGTCAGGCCGACACCGCCGCCGTTGGGTTAAAAAGTATCGTGGACCGTACTGACCGCACCCGAACGGCCACCGAGACGGCGAAGAAAACCGGCGAAGATCAACTCGTCAATACAGTTAAAAACGAAGGCCATCGAATTGAGCGCGCGGAGAACACGCTGAAGGAAACTGAAGGTAAACTCAAGAAGGCTGCGGAACGGGCGTCCGCGTTTGGTGATGACTTGAAAGATAAAATCGTCGACGCCGCAGATAATAAAGCTAAAGATGCGCGGGAGAAGACCGGCGCGGCCAGACAGGCTGCCAAAGACGGCAAAGTAAGCGAAGTCAAGTGCGGCGTCGGTGAAGCGGCAGACGCCGCCAAAAAATTGACTGGCGCCGCCGGTGCCGCCAAGGATGCCGCGGACAAAGCGCGGTTCGATCCCGTCGCGCTGGCCCGCGCCGTCTTAAAGGATATGAACGATCAAGAAATCAAAGGCGCCATGGATCAGGCTTTCAACCGCGGTTTTACCGGCAATGCGCTGCCGCGACTGACTGAAAAACTGGGCGCGACGTTCAAGCAATCTCTCGACACTGCCGGCATCAACGACGACGCCATGGTCAAGCAAGTGACCGGAAAGATTCGCGAGCTACTGGAGAAGAAGGTTCCCGGTCAGACCAAAGCCGGCGAAGCCAGTACTGGCGCGTTGGAAAAAGGCGAGAATCTCGGCAATGCCAAGGACTCCGACAAGAAAAATGTTTCTCGTGTCAAGGCCGTTGCCAGCAAAACCAAGTCGGTCGTCGGTAGATTAGCTAACAAAGAGATGAATGATTTGATCGGCGACGCCAGCGGCGACGATAAAGTGGTGGCCACGGCGCGAGAACACAGTCAGACACCATCCGGAGGCCACCGCGGCAAAAAAGGCAAGCGCGGCGGAGCAACCGGAGCGGGCGGCGTGAGCGGAGCGGGTGTAGCCGAAGGCGAAGACAGCGGTGATCTCACTGGCCTCTTTGATCGCGTCTCCAATCTGGCGGCTAACGTCAATGCCGGTCGCATGGGATTTCTGGAAGGAAATAGCACGGGTGACAGCAGTGGTATATCCGGCGGCAAGAGTGGAGACAGTAAAGGACTGGGGCTTGGTGGTAAGAGTGCTGACAGCAAAAGACTGGGGCTCGATGGCAAAGGCTTGGGGCTTGGCGGCAAGAGTGGCGATGGCAGTGGACTGAGCGGATTGTCTCGCCTGCGACGCGGCGCGCTGGACCGCGCTCAAGGGAAGGGATCGCCCGGAAACCGGTCGGGGGCACCCATGCCCATCTTTAACAAGGAAGAGCACGCCAAGTTGACCGCAGGTATCAGCGAACGCGATCAGGCGGCGGCTAGGGGCGCGAACTGGGAACGCAAGTCGGCGGAAGGACATGTGTCCACCGCCACCATCGCTCATGATATTTTCCGCTACAGCACAATGATTCTGCCGCCCGAGCCCAAAGGCGAAGTCTTCGGCGAAGCGCAGAAGAAGGATCCCTATAAGCCAGCCTTTAAAACTATCAATTTTGCTGCCGTTCCGTTTCTGCACACACCAATTAAACTAGACGGAGACTTGGCGGAGTGGAAGGATACCCCCGGCCTGCCGATGCGCAAGGGTTGGGACGGCAAGAGCAATCCGAACTACAAAGTCGTCGAGCCTCAGTTCGTAAAGGTGGCTTGGGACAACACAGGTTTCTACTTCGCCTACGACGTCAAGGACGCGGATGGCAAGATCAGTAAAGCTAAAGCCCACAACTTCTGGGAAGGCGACGCAGTTGAAGTCTGGTTCGACGCTCTGAACACGAAAGATAAAAAACGCGGCAGCGAATGGGCGCAGCAGTTCTGGGTCTGGCCGTTCGGTATGGCCAACGATAACAGTAAGACCGGTGGCGAAGCTATCATGAACACGGCCGCAAAGCGCTACGATTACGCGCCTTATACAACTACAGAGATTCAGCGAGCCGCCAAGCAAACGACGGATGGCTGGACTATGGAAGTTCATATTCCGATAGCGCAATTGAAGAAATTGGAACTGCAGCCCGGGCGCATCATCGGCTTCAATCTATCCATCTGCACGGGCACGAATCTTTACTACTACTGGGGTGGTGGTGATAGCGTCACCACCAGCGAGCGCCCAGACACCTGGGGCGACATTCTACTGGCCGGTTCAGACAGCAAACTAGAACTCCCCGACCGTCTCACGTCAGAACTGAAAGAGAATGAAACGACTAGGCCCTCGCGCGCCTTGGTTATCGGCGAGCCGCTCAAGATCAAGCTCACCGATACCGATATGAATCTCTCGGACAAGCGGCGCGACAAACTATCCGTCACAGTGAAGTCCAGCACCGGCAGCAACGCCATCGTTGTACTCGAAGAGACCAGCGAGAAGACCGGCATCTTCGAAGGCGTTGTCGCCACGACGCTGAACATCGGCGACCCGTCCGTCGGCACACTAGCGCTCTTTGAAGGCGAGCTGGTGGACGTGATCTACTTCGATCAGGCCCGCGCTAACGGCGCTCGCAACGTGGAAGTCAAGCTCTCCATCAAGGCCGCTATGGGGATGATCACGCTGGTGGCGAAATGACTGGAATCCGTGCTACAGTGTCGAATTCATTTATTATGAAGATCGCCTGTTAATCACGGTTACGTAGTACAGGGACGTTTGCGCAACGATGCCAGAATCCGGCAAAATTACTATTTTCGTCGTGGACGACGATGAGCCACTTTTGGAGATGAACACTGAGATCCTGCATAACGCAGGTTATGAGGTTAGGCCATTTAGCGATCCACGCAAGGCCGTGGCTGCGTTTGCAGAACTGCCGTGCGATCTGGTGTTCACGGATGTGCAGATGTCGTGGCTAGGCGGTATTGAACTCCTACGGAAAATTAAGGAGATGAACGCGCATACGCCGGTCATTGTGGCCAGCGCTTTTGGCACCATCAAGAATGCGGTGCAGGCCATGAAGGATGGCGCGTTTGATTTTCTAACCAAACCGATTGAACCGGAACACTTGGTGGAATTGGTTAAACGAGCGCTGGAGTTTAAGAACCTGGCGCGCGAGAACGTCATCTTGCGCGCGGAGGTTGCTGACCTTCGCTCCACTCGCATCGCGCCGATGGGTAGTTCACCGGTGATGAAAGAGTTTCTTAAGAAAGCTCTGGCCGTAGCCGACACCGACGCGACGGTGTTATTGATCGGCGAATCCGGAGTCGGCAAAGAAATTCTCGCCGACTACATTCAGCGCCATAGTCCACGAAAGAACGAGTCGTATGTCAAAGTGAATTGCGGCGCGTTTGCCGGCACTTTGCTTGAATCCGAGCTTTTTGGCCACGAGAAAGGTGCGTTCACAGGCGCGACAGAACAACGTCGCGGACGCTTTGAACTCGCACATAAGGGCACCCTCTTCCTCGACGAGATCGGCGAGCTGACCCTTGAGGCTCAGACTCGATTATTGCGCGCGCTGCAGCAACGAGAAGTTCAGCGCGTCGGCAGTTCAACGACGATCAGTCTCGATATTCGCGTCATTTGCGCCACTAACAAGGATTTGAAGGCAGAAGTGGCGGCCAAACGCTTTCGTGATGATCTGTATTACCGAATTTATGTCTTTCCGCTGCGTCTGCCGTCGCTGCGCCAGCGCGTGGCGGACATTCCTGGCTTGGCATTTGACCTGCTTCGCACCGTGCGAACGCGCTTGGGGCGCGGACCAACGGATATTTCGCAAGCAGCGCTGGATAAACTATCTGCGTACCACTGGCCAGGCAATATCCGAGAACTAGAGAATGTGTTGGAGCGATGTTCTATCCTGTGCGCCAAGCCAGCGCTTGAGACAGATGATCTGCCGGAGGAGATCGTTGCGGAATCGTCGGACATTCTGGCGACTCCGACCTTCGCAGACACGCCTGCGCCTGCCACGGAAGCGCAGACTACGCGGTCTGGCGTGTCGTTGGAGGATACTCGCAGGAAAAGTGAACGCGAGCGCATTGTGGTCGCCTTGCAGGAATCACGCTGGAACATATCCACTACAGCCAAGCTTCTTGGCATCAGTCGCTCCACGCTGTACGTTAAACTAGACGAATACGGGATTAATAAGATTAAATGATTCCAAACATAGACGCCTGCAGCCGGCCTTCAAAAGTCAGATTCTCTTTAGTCCACAGCGGGTCGAAGACGAAGTTGACGTTGACGGCGTTGACGCCTTTCAGCGCGCTCAGCACGTGCACCACGCGTGCTTTGATCTGATCGCTGAGCGGGCACTGCGGACTGGTGAGTGTCATGGCTACGGAGACGACGCCGTCTTGCTCTTCGAGTTTATATACAAGTCCTAAATCTACGATATTGATCGGAATCTCGGGATCGTAAACGTCTTTCAACGCGTCGCGCATCTCGTCCACAGTCGCCACAACTGTCGGCGAATCTATCGGCGTCATGGGCGCGGGGACTGGTTGGTCAGGGATCGGTTGATCAGGAGTCGGCGGCGCATTTGATAGCGATTCAGTCATGGCTGTTTCCTTAATTGTAACCGTTCACTACAGAGCCACAGAGTTACTATGGAACTTGAAAAAAGGCCAGTTACCTCGAAAAGGAATGGGTTACAGAAAGTTCAGTTTGTGATGTTCGAACGTTTCTCAACTCATTTCAGGGAGGGCTGGCCGATGGGAAATACTAT
>JAZDLP010000024.1:0-6879 GCA_043801885.1 Planctomycetota bacterium
GTTTGATGATCGAAGACACTGCGGCCCGTCTCTGGATCCACGGCAACGGGACTGATCGTGATGGTCTGGCCGACGGCAGGAACGAACGTGTCGGCGGCCAGCCCATCAGTAATGGGCGCCAGATTCTCGCTGCCGAACGCGCACAGGAAAACGTGACCGTTGGAAGTCGAGCCGCGCGGAGGTTCGCCGCGTACGTCTCGCGGCGTAACGGTCATTAAGTAGTGGCCCAACACCGACGGTTGAACTTTGAGCGCCAAGATTTCCGTAATGACGCTGCGACTCATTCCCAACGCTTTGGCTTGTCCCGTGCGTCCGCTGAATTCGGCTTCAACCTTTGGCCGTTTTTCGCCACGAGTTGTCTGTGTCCAAGTGTAACGCACGATCTGGCCTGGTTTGATCACTTCGCCCGGCGAACGGCTGAGCAACGGTGTGCCGCGAATGCGCGTATTGGCGACGCGAATGTCGTAGATTAGCGTGAACAGATCATCGCTGACTATGTTTCGCGCGCGCACTCGAAAAAGCAGGCTTTGAGTAACACCGGCGGTTTGCGGTAAAAGAGTAACGTTCATCAAGCTGCGCTGAGCGTCAAAGTCGAGAATGTTCAAGTATTGCGGCGCGATAGGAAGAAACTCAAGTTGCGTCGGCTGCAAGTCCGGATCATAGCTGCCCACGAAACGCAGATTGGATGAGTTCTCTCTCGCCACCACCGTTTGAGTCCAGGAGAACGGCTGCTCTGAAGTCGTGAGCAGAATTTGGTTGGCGCGAGGAGCGATGTTCGCTGGCAGGATTATCGCGTGGTTTTTAAAAGACGGCTGAAGCGCAGGACTTTCGCCCGCGCGGCTGAGCGACGCTGCGGTCAGTAAGACGACCAGCAGCTCCAGAAATAAACGGGAATTTTTGATTTTTGATTTTTGATTTTTGATTGTGGATTGAAATTGTAAAATACCGTTACGTTTCATTGGTCGCCTCTCCATGAATTACGCATTGACACAAGACAAAGAATGAGAATGACTAATAAAGTTATTCGCCATTCGCCATTCATCACTCATCACTTCATTAGTGTGCGCTTCTTTCTTTTTTCGTAACCGTTCACCATAGAGCCACAGAGGACACAGAGGTACGCAGAGGTACGCAAAGATGAACAGAAACTTAAAAATCAAAATTCTCTGTGTCCTCTGTGGCTAAAAATAGACTGAACGGCTACCTTTTTTGGAGGTTCGAACTTGTAATCGTGAGTCCACAGCGCGTAACTGAGCAGCAACAGGAACATCGTCAATATTACCACAACTATCACCCAAATATATTTATAGTTTTGTTTAGCCATAGCAACTGGTTGTTAAGCCGACTATCGTTCAATCAGAAACAAGAATTCGCGGTTGGGTTGTTCGACATCTCGCAACCACTCATTAGTCCATTTCATGTCGGCCATGACATTCTTCTTGTAATCGAGCTCCACGACTTCCTGCAAGCGCCCATTACGTCTGATAACATCGTCGAGATCATCCGCAGTGGCTCTCCCTCCAGAACTGTATGATAAAATTATCCAACGCGAACTAGTAGCTTTGAGAAGGCGATCAATGGCATTTACCGCGACGAAGTCGCCTTTTTGATCTTTGCGAAATTCCTCGAACACAGAAGCCGCAACCGTGTCAGACGAGTCTTCTCGACGGTTCGCTTTTCCAAAGAGCTTTGGCTTGTCGAAGAGGCACACGCTTGTCCAGATATGGTAATAGGAAGCATACCGCACTCGAGAAGGTGGCATCTTCTCGTTGTTCGATCCGTACGGTGGATCGAAGTAGGCAAGATCAACAGACAGGTTTGGCACTAAATCAAACACATCCCGTCGAAACACCTGATGCTCTGCCTGAGAAACAACGATGTTTGGCGCTGTGAGGGTGAGGTCTTTGTAGGATCGCGGAGACCAATCGTTCAGATATGATACGAAGTGCCCGAGCGTACTGTCAACTCGGTCCATGGCAAGAATCAGACTCGTCAGCGCAACGGCCTCGTCTATTTTGTTCAGAGACAAGTTCTGTATTTCTTGGCGGATGCCATCCAGTTTTCGAGTGTTATGTCTCTGCCACGGTTTCTTCAAACCATCACATTGAACGGCACAGCCTTCGTTCGATTCTCCACCGTAGTGTTCTGTAAACCAACCATCCACCGACGTAACAGAGTTGAGGTGATCAATCAGGGACTTGAAATCATCGCGTCGCTTCTTGCATAGAAGATAGCAGGTGGCAAACACTTCTGACCACACGGCAATGTCGTTGCAGACGACGGAGTACCCGCGTTTGGCGAACGCCTGCGACACGCGCGTTGTTCCGGAGAATCCATCCAATACCGTCCTTGCTCCAGTCTTGTTTGCTAGCTCAAGAATCTTCGGTAGCAGCTTTAACTTGGAGCCAGCGTACTTGATCCCTTCGGTCGTTGTAGTACTAAAAAGTGAGAGTTGACTCGTCATGACTAAACTTGCCAAGTCTTGCCACACAAATCTGGCGAGAAATGTGGATTAAGGATTCGTTTTCAGTGTTTCAGGCGTCGCCAGATCCTTGCAGCAGCGGAATCCGATCTGCAGCGCTTTTGTCGTCTTGAGTTGCGGTTGCATGCTGTCACAGGTCGTTATTGACGCGGGACTATCGTACGCGCCACCAATTACTGTCGCATTATTCGGATCAGATTCATCCGTCCATTCAGCCAAATTGCCGCTCATGTCGTAAACACCGATTGTGTTCCTGCATTTTGGCATCGAACCACTCGGCTTGACGTTCGTTCCATCAGTATTACACCACGCATTGCTCTCGCCGCTATTGACGATATTGCCATATGGATATTGAGTGGTAAAGTTCGCGCCGCCTCTGCATGCGTCGCTCCAGCGCGTACTTTTGCAGAGCGTTTTGCCGACTTTGCGGCAAGCGTCATTGGCTTCCAGCCAGGTGATGTTGGCGCATGGCGTCTGTCCTGCTTGGTTTGGAAATTCGTAACGGTCAATACAAAAGACTGAGCTTTGGGTTCGTTCGTACTTACCTTCGCCATCACCGTGCCGCAAAGGATGCAGGCGTGCGTATAGCGCCATTCCTTCGGCATCACAAGCCATGGTGTCAATAGTGAACTGGAGATAAGCTTTCACATCGTCTCGATGATTGATGCTCCACGCTTCACGGAACGCAGCTCTGGATGCGTTGAGGTCGGGAGGCGAGCGTTTGAGCGCGGACTTGCCTGATTCAAAAACCTTGTCGAATTTATTCTCGTCATAATCCACGCGAGCCAGACTGCGGATCAGATATTCATCCATACTTGCCATCTTCAAATCAGTTATCAATTTTTTAGCCGCCTGGTATTCGCGGAAGGCGTCCGATTTGCGTCCTGCCTTCTCGAAACGCTCTGCGTTTACCAATCGTTGCATGACCAGCGCTTTCTTTTCGATCTCGGCGTCCAAGGTTTTCGCGGCCAGCGCGGGTCCCGCGTCCAGCAGCAGAAACTTAATCTCGCTGAAATACTGTAGCGCTTTTTCCCATTTAGCGTCGGTCACTGCGGCAGTTGCTTCGGCAAGCAAATCCTGAGCCTTGCAGTACAGTTCCTCGACATGCAAAATAAGCGACAATGGCTGGTTTTTCTTGACCAGTTCTTTTGACAACGCGCGCAGATCTTTTTCCGCTTCGACGTATTGACCGCTTTCCTGTTTGCCCAGTGCGCAGTCAATACGCAGCCAGAGTCGCAATCCGTTAAGCGCTTCGTCCCGCGCGCTTTTGCAGATCAGTATCTTAGCCTCTTCCAGCGCCTTAACCATCTCTAGCGCGCCACTCTGTTTAATTTCGTTGCGCATATCGGCGAGAGTAGTGGTCTCATCAATTGCCTCCAGCGCTCTGCGCGGATTCTCCAATATCTTCAATTCTCGATACCAGGTGTTGACGCCAACGCCGAACGCTCCCAGCACGATCAAGATCGCCAGGACTTTAGTGATCGAAGAACGGCGCTGTTTACGGAGTTGCACAAGATGTTGCGCGGCTTGTTTGTTGGTCGGATTGATTCGTTGGACTTCTTTCCAGTTTCGAATCGCCAGACTCATCCGATTACGCGCGACAGCTTCGTGCGCTCGATCCACCAGCGCGTTCTCCTTGTCGCGAAGATTCGTCAATTCCTCGAAAGCGTTGCGTGCGGAACGATTCTGAGGATCAATATCTGTAGCGTTCTTATAAGCCAACCAGGCGCCTTCGATATCGCCGTGATCGCGGAGATTCTGCGCCTGAGTGACGTAAGCGTCCATGATATTCTTGATGGCTTGAGGATGGCCGGGACGAAGTTGAAGGATGGAGCGCCAAAGCTCCACAGCCTTGGAGTAATTTTGTTCCAGACTGTATTGATGTCCCTCTTTCAGCAGATAGTCAATGCGCTGCAATTTCTGCTCGGAATCTTTCAAGCCATGTCGCGCCGGTTCACACATCTGATTGATCTTGAGCGCGTCTTTGAAGCTCGAAACAGCATCTTCCAAGCGTCCCTGTTTATTGAACTTTTCGCCTTGCTCAGCGAGATTAAAAGAAGGAATCACGACATTGCGGAGCTGATCAATCTGTTTGGCCAGCGGATCATCATGCAGTTCTAAAGGCAAGCTGTCCCAAATCTCGATGGCTCTGTCGAAGTCGCCGGAGGCAATCGCGGTCCGGATGTCGTTGATCAGTGTACGTTTGGCCGTCAGCTTGGCCTCTATATCGTTCAGTATGGCCTGACTGATTTTGTCGGTCGGATCGAGTTCGGTCAGAACGCGACATTCGCGACTGGCTTCGACCAACTGGCCTTTTTGAGCCAAGTTCTGAACAACGGTTCGGCGCGCCTCCACCTCTTTCCACAATTCTGCTTTAACACGCTTACGGGTCGCGGCATCGAGCGTATCGGACTGTAGCGCCAAGTAATAATGCTTGATGCCGGTTAGGCGATCACCGCTGGCGATTTGCTCGTCGCCACGCGATACGTTGACGTAGGCGTCGTTGGGCACGGCTATGCCGCTGGGCATATTCAGCCGTGACGATGAATTCGAGGATGGCTTAAAACCTGTATGAGGGCCGGCCACTAGGCGATTGCCGGATGCCATAGGGCGCAGAGGAATACTTGCGCTTGGATCGCGCCGACGGAGGATATTCGTATCGTCTGCTTCGCGACCAGTCGTCGCGGCATTCCGTTCGTTATTCGGTGACGCAAGCTCTGGCGCGTCCAAAGGCGGCGTCATCATGATTCCGGCGAGCCGCATCCCTGTTAGCGACGCTGGCGGAAGTTTGAGCGTATCGTCAATCGTATCAATCGCGTGAATTACTTCGGTCATCGTCTGGTAGCGATGCTCGCGCTTCTTCTGCATCATCTTAACGATAACTGCCGAAATGTCTTGCGGCACACATGAGTTGACTTCATGCGGTGGGATCAGAGCTTCGTGTTTGTGGCGATACATCATGGACATGGCCGTCTCGGCTTCGAACGGCAATCGTCCGGTAATCAAGCGGTAAAAGGTGCCGCCGAGACTGTAGATATCGGAGCGGCCATCCACTTTCTTGCCGTCACACTGCTCGGGACTCATAAATGCCGGCGTACCCATTACCGCGTCAGTGGATGTGTTAATGGTGTCGGCTTCCTTGGCCAAACCAAAATCGGAAACCTTGATCACCCCTTTTTTGGTGACCATCAGATTCTCGGGCTTAATATCGCGGTGAATAATGCCGGCTAATTGCGCGGCTTCCAGTCCCTGAGCCGCTTGTCTAATAAAGTTAGCGGCCAATTCCCAGGTCAGCGCGTCATTGCGTTCATTCTGCAACTCCGCCAGACTCTGCCCATCAATCAATTCCATGATCATGTAGTTGACGTTCTGATCGTCGCCGACATCGTAGACGGCCAGAATGTTTTGATGATTGACGCGTGCGATGGCTCGCGCTTCTCGCTGGAAACGCGTAACGAAATTAATATCCATGGCCAAATGCGGCGTCAGCACTTTTAAAGCAACAATACGGTCCAGCGATTTCTGGCGAGCTTTATAAATTACGCCCATGCCGCCCTGGCCAATAATATCCAGGATCAGACACCCGCCTACTGTGGAATTTAATAATGCATCTGTAGCCATGATGCTCTATCCATACGTCAATCTTTTACCTGCGTTGCTCGATATTAAAAGGTAACGCAGACCGTCTCGCATTACGAGGAAAACGTGCTTTTTTGGCAAAACTGCAGCTAAAAAAGATAGTAGTTTTGCGCAGAAAACATGTTAGCCTATGCCTAAACAATATATTTTGGCGTTTTTAATTACGGCTTGATCACGTTATGGGAGCGGATAATGGATGCAAAAAAGGCAACTAAAATCGTACTAGATTATTTCCAAACTGTCAGCGGAAGTTGCGGGCCGATTGGATTCGCCATTGAATCGGCCACAATTGAAGGCGATCAATGGAACGTGAAATGCTCTTTTTGGGATTTCTTTGGAGCGCGGAAGAGAAGCATCTATGAAGTCTATATCGTTGATTCTACTGAAAGCATTCAGGTTATTAAAAAGATTGGCGAACAGTGATCTACCCGCAGCAATTGCCCGCAGATGTCCTCGTTGACACGAACATCCTTCTGGATTTGGTGTTTTTTGAAGTTCTTCCATTGGAGCGTCGCGCCCATCTTCCAACAGCGAAAGACGTTAATCTATTTCGCGCATTCCTTCAGTCATGCAAAAGAAAGGCTACGACTCCACAAATACTGGCTGAAATTGATGGGCATCTTAAAAGGGTTGTGAAGGGTGATCGGCTCAGGCTTAAAGAGATCCGTAAAAAATCTTTTGGTGGCGCCTGTCTTGCTTTTTCACAGATAAATGTCTGTCCACTGTCCAACCTCGAACTAGAATTAATCGCTTCTTTC
>JAZDLP010000142.1:0-5977 GCA_043801885.1 Planctomycetota bacterium
TGTGTCATTCACCGAACGAATGGAAATGGTCTAGTTGGAAATTCTATCATCAGCCCCAGTGCTATGCGCACATCTCGCTGCCCCGCATCAGCGGCTTTCCACCATGATTAAATTCTTTCTCGCATTCACACGGGCAGCAAACAACCGCTGCCCGTGCCACACAAATGTAAACTGCCATTGCCACCCGCCCGGTCTGGTGAAAAAATCGCCCAGCGCGAGATTATCGGCCGGATCACAGCCGCAAATTGCGCGACCACGCTCATCATGCCCGACGGCGCTCGCATCCCGTTCACAGTCCGCGCGATACCTGTGGACGCGGTGGTGCGTGTGCTTGGCACGGAGTTTATTGTGGAACTGGTCCACGAATCGAAAGAAAGTCTCATGCAGAAAGGAACACCTATGCAGAACAGAATCATCATGACCGCTCTGGTAACGGTACTCAGCGGAACCGTAGGCGTAACTCAGACCGGCGCGGAGGAGATCATTGTCCCGGCCGGCAAGACTATGACCGTGACCAAGAAACGCCTGCTCTCAGATGTTATCATTACCCCTCGCAGCTATGACGCTTGGGAAGCGTTCGATAAACTTGAGCACCAAGGCAGGGTCAGAGTGATTATGCTTGGCGAGCGACGATCAGAACAACGATGTGCGTAGTAGCGTCGCTCACGCGCTGGGCAACGTGGGTGGCGAGAAGGCGCGTACTGCGCTTCTCAAACAACTGATTGCGGAGAAGGATCGCGACGCGCTTAAAAATATCTACAACGTGTTGAAAGAAAGATTCGCCGGCGATCCGACAGTGGAGAAGGCATTGAAAGACTTCAATTTGCCTGAACCATCCAAGCCTCAGTCTCAACAGCCCCAACTTCCGCCGGATGACTTCTGATCGATGAGATCGCTTTTTAGTTTTTTTGTAACCGTTCAGTCTACTTTTTGCCACAGAGGACACAGAGAATTTTGATTTTTAAGTTTCTGTTCATCTCTGCGTACCTCTGCGTCCTCTGCGGTGAACGGTTACGTTTTTTTTGACATAGTGGATATTAAGAAGGATTATCATGAGAAATATCAGGCGGCGATTGATGAATCTGGGATTAGCGGTTGCTTTGACTACGGCATTGTGCTTCGTGGGCATCGTCCAGGCCACGGATGTGAAGGATGACTTGAAAGCAGCGCCGGAAGCGATGACGCTCGTGGAAGGCGGGATCTGCCACGTTCTGCGCGGCGGGAGCTGGTTCTTTGTCGTCGGATTCTTGCGCTGCGCCGACCGTTGCGTCATGCCCGTCAGCCCGCACAACCACGTTGGCTTCCGTTTGGCTCGCAGCGTAGTCGTTGATTAGTGGACAACCCCTAACGATTACGACTCAGATAATAGTAACCGAACTTCACTATCTAAAATTCGGCTTGTCCTGGCGCGCGCGGGTATGGGATCACGTCGCGGATATTCTGCATACCGGTGACGTACTGAATCGCGCGCTCAAAGCCCAGTCCGAAGCCGGCGTGCGGCGCTGTGCCGTAGCGACGCAAGTCGCGATACCACCAATACGATTCCTTCTTTAGTTTCAATTCATCGAGACGCTTATCCAGCATGTCAAGACGTTCTTCACGCTGTGAACCGCCGATAATTTCGCCGATGCCCGGCGCCAGCACATCCATCGCCGCCACGGTCCGGCCATCGTCATTCAGACGCATGTAGAAGGCTTTGATCTCTTTTGGATAATTCATCACAATCACCGGTTTTTTGGCGTACTCTTCAGTCAGATAGCGTTCGTGTTCTGACTGCAAATCTACACCCCACTTCACGGGGAATTCAAACTGCTTGCCGGATTTTTCGAGCGCCGTGATCGCGTCCGTGTAACTCATGCGCGCGAAGCCGCTGTTGACAACCTGCTCGGCGCGCGAGATGCACTCCTTGTCCACGCGGTCGGCGAAAAACTTCAGATCATCGAAGCGTTCGGTCAGCGCGGCCTTCAGAATGTATTTAAGAAAGTCTTCGGCCAGGTCCGCGTCGGCGTGGAGGTCGGCGAAGGCGATCTCTGGTTCGATCATCCAGAATTCGGAGAGGTGTCGCGAGGTGTTGCTGTTCTCGGCGCGGAACGTTGGGCCGAAAGTGTAGACCTTGCTCAACGCCATGCAATAAGTTTCAACGTTGAGTTGGCCGGAGACGGTGAGAAACGCTTCTTTGCCGAAGAAATCCTGCGTAAAATCCGTTCGGCCTTCTTTGTTATGCGGAATCTTGTCCCAGTTGATCAGGTCCAGAGTTGAGACGCGGAACATCGCGCCGGCGCCTTCGCAGTCGCTGGCGGTGATGATGGGCGTGTGAATCCAAAAGAAGCCGCGTTCGTGGAAGAAGCGCTGGATGGCCATCGCCAGACAGTGCCGCACGCGCATCACCGCGCCGAATGAATTGGTGCGTGATCGCAAATGCGCGACTTGGCGCAGGTATTCATAAGAATGCTTCTTCGGCTGAATCGGATATGTTTCGGGGTCGTCCACCCAACCATGCACGGTTACCGTTTCAGCTTGAATTTCGTACGCTTGCCCCGCGCCCGACGACTGGACCAGCTTGCCCGTGGCCGAACAGGCGCAGCCAGAAGTCAGTTTCAGCACTTCTGTCTGATAATTGATCAGTGTGCTGGGCGCGACGATCTGCAACGGAGCGAAACACGAACCGTCGTGAAGATGAATGAAGCTGACTCCGGCCTTGCTGTCGCGGCGCGTTCGCACCCAACCCTGTACGGTCACGGTGGCATCTATCGGAACTTTCCCAGCGAGCAATTCGGCGATACGTGTGCTTTGCATTTTATCGTATTCCTTAATTGTGTAGCGAAGCTACGCTTCAAACCGACAAGTAAGACTATCTTGAAATGCAGGAAATTCAATCGAGTTTAGAATGTTGAGAGGATCGGAGGATCGGCATTAAAAGGGTGCATGTCGCTCTTCTGCTCTTCTGAAACCTTCTTGACGCGCGCAAAAAAAAAGCATAAAATAAGTTATTATGAGGGTTTAGTTTAAGTGGTTGGAACGGAAGCTCGGAATGGATGGTGATCGGTAATTGCGGTTACTGTGTGTTTCGATGATATTGTTCGACTGCGCATTCTGAAAAAGTAGTGCGCTCTTATACCTTAGTGTAGTTTGTACCTCACTTTGGTTGTCCCGGACGTTTGTTTTTTTGGCCGGGATGTGGCCCTGTGTGGTCATCTTTGTGAGTGGTTTAAGAGTGTCGCAGGCGCAGTTCGAATGCATTATGCAAGATTGGATTAAAGTTAGCGCAGGATTGATGGGGATTGAAACATGCGTTTTTACGTAAAACGGACAGGCTTGTCTGTCCGATCAATCATGGACTATATTATTAACCGTCAAAATCCTTGCGCAACGCAAAGATTTTAATAGTTAAATTGCAGGCGAGACGCCTGCGCTACGGTATGGTCATGGCTGAAATGTACGCCCCCCAGTCAATATCGCGCTATTCTTGCTGATGTATTTACAGTCATCGCGACTCA
Organism: Planctomycetota bacterium; assembly: GCA_043801885.1. Lineage (GTDB taxonomy): Bacteria > Planctomycetota > SZUA-567 > H5-PLA8 > H5-PLA8 > JAZDLP01. The sequence continues at coordinate 3,498 of JAZDLP010000142.1, forward strand.
TCGCATCAAGTACCGTATTTATCTTGTCTCAACCATCTTAACCAAACCCTCGTTTGACTCACGTCGCTCATTAAAAAGGGAGGGATAAAACATGCCGGAATTCGTTCCGTATCTTGTGGGATGTGTGGGCGGGTTAATCGTTGGCGCGATTTTGGTCGCGCTGATGTTGAAAAGTCGGAATAAAACGATCAAAACAGACGGCGACGGGGAAGCTACGTTGCTAAAACAACGCTTGCTGGATGAAGCGCGCGCGGAAATCGCCAGACGAAAAGCTGACTACGCGGAGGAACAGCTTAAGAAACGACGCGAATTTGACCACGAACTTAAGACATTGCTCGAAGAGAGCCGCAACATCGAAAAACGCCTCGAAAAGCGCGAGGTAATGATTGATCGCAAGCTCCAGATAATCGAACGTCGCGAACAGGATTTAACGCGTAATGAGCAGGAAAGTGTCAAGACCGATCAGAAGCGACAAGAGTTGCTCAAAGAGGTCGAGGCTAAGAATCGCGAAATGGCGGTTTTGATTGACGACGAACGCAAGAAGCTCCAGTCTATCGCTGGTATGAGCACCGAGCAAGCTCGCACGCAGTTGCTGCAGCGCGTCGAACGCGATATCGCCATCGAAGTCAACGATCTCACCGTTCGCGCTATTAACCGAGTCAAAGAGAACGCTAATGCCGAAGCCCGTAAGATAATCCTGAACACCATCCAGCGTCTGGCCGTGGAGTGTGTTGCCGAAAATACTGTTTCTACGATTGATCTGTCTTCTGACGAAATGAAAGGTCGTATTATCGGCAAAGAAGGCCGCAACATTCGCGCCTTTGAAAAGGCCACTGGCGTTGATGTGATTGTGGACGATACGCCTGGCGTCGTGGTGCTGTCAACTTTTGAACCCGTCCGACGCGAGATTGCTCGCGTCGCCATGGAACATCTGGTGCAGGATGGCCGCATCCACCCCACCCGGATCGAAGAATTTGTCGCCAAAGCTGAAAAAGAAGTGATTGAGCTCGTCGAGAAGATCGGTAAGGACACCGCCACTCAATTCGGTTGCCATGATCTGCATCCGCGCCTGCGCAACTTGCTGGGACGGCTGCACTACCGAACTTCTTATGGTCAGAATATGCTGGCGCATTCGCAGGAAGTCGCGCATCTTTGCGGATTGCTGGCGGCAGAATTAAAATTAGACATCCAATTGGCTAAACGATGCGGACTGCTTCACGACTGTGGCAAAGCCATGGATCAGGAAATCGAGGGCACTCATCCTCAGATCGGCATGGATGTCGCCAAGCAGCTTGATGAGCGGATTGAAGTCTGCGAGTCTATTGGCGGGCACCATGGCGATATCGAGATTCATGGTCTGTATCCGATTCTGGTTCAAATCGCCGATGCCATTTCCGCCGGTCGGCCGGGCGCACGGCGCGAAAGTCTGGAGAAATATATCCAGCGCATGAAGAAACTTGAAGAGATTGCCATGACCAAGACGGGCATCGAGAAAGCCTTTGCTATCCAGGCCGGGCGCGAAGTGCGCGTGCTGGCTAAAGCAGATCAACTGGACGACGCCGGTTGCGCCAAAGCAGCGAGAGAGATTGCCAAGCAGATAGAAGACGAACTGAATTATCCGGGCGAAGTGCGCATAACGTTGATTCGAGAGACACGTTTTATCGAATATGCTCGTTAGAGAATCGCCAGTTGTTAATCGGTCAGTCACATCAAACCGCGAGAACGTAATGAAGAATTGACCACAGAGAGCACAGAGGGGTCTTTATTTGAGAATCTTGAGAACGTCGCGCCTGGCTTGTGTGCTTGGTCTGTGGCTCTTGCCTTTGGGTGTCGCGGCCGCTAACAAACCACACGACACCGTGTTAGCGGTATCGGAGTTAACCGACGAAGATAAAATTGCCATCAGCCGCCTCTTCGATCAATTAGCTCAGAGATTCCTCGCTCGCGACGCCAAAGGTTGCGAAGAACTGGTGTCGCAGACTGCCGAGAACCGTCAGCGGATCATCGCCAATCTTGTTAATGAATTCGCGCAATCCTCCTATCTGGAATTCAAAATCATTGACATCCAGCCAGACGATACGATCAAAGAGAAAAAGCAGCACAGCGTGGATGTTCGGATCTCCTATAAAATTCAAAAATCCGCGCCTGATAAAGGAGACATCGAAAACACCGTCTGCCGAACTTTTCTGCTGCAGCAATTAAACGGCCGTTTTTTTTTCGTCAGTTCGTCGTTCTTCGATGGTCTGGGGCTGCGTCACGGTGTTTGGGGTTGGGTGAGGCAAGGACTGCTCGCGCTGCTCGCCGGCGTGGCGCTGTTAACTTTCTGGATCTGGATGGGCTGGGAAGTTTATCGCAGTCGGCCGCGACGAATAGTCTGGCGCCTGATTGTGCTCATCCCCTTCATCGGCACGCTGGCCTACTTCATGGCCGTCTATCTGCCTAGCATCTTCCGGAAAACAAGGAATTTTTGATTTTTGATT
>JAZDLP010000047.1:0-2681 GCA_043801885.1 Planctomycetota bacterium
GGACACTGCCCCGCAGATCGTCCAGGCAATCCGCATGGAAATGCGGCGCGGACGCAGCTCCGATATTTCGATTCCGCAGTTTCGGACGCTGAGATTTATTCAATGCAACCCGGATTCTTCCCTGTCTCATCTGGCTGAACATCTGGGATTGACTCTTCCTTCCGTCTCCAAACTGGTGGATGGATTGGTGAAACAAAAAATGGTCACGAGAAAATCGTCAACTACAGACCGGCGGAAGATTACACTCATGCTGACTCAGGCGGGAGCATCCATCGTGGATTCGGCGCGCGCGGGTGCGAGATCGAATCTGGCGCAGAAGTTGAAATCCCTTTCGGATGACGAGTTGAAAACGATCTTACAGGCAATGCAAATTCTGCGCCCAATCTTTGTTCAAAGTAAATAATTTTTGGAGTCGTCCATCAGCAGGCAGATGGACTCCAGAATCACTTTAGAGAGTGTTTCTTAAGTCCGATTCACCACAGATAAACACGGATGAAAAGGATTTTAAAGCGTTTTTGAGGCTGTTTTTATTAAGAATCTGCGTTTATCTGCGTTCATCTGCGTCCTGGTTGTAATCGACAATCATCGTCAGTCGGGACGATGTGCTTGATCACGATTTCATCCTTTTCGACTACTACGTGATCAATTAACAACCGAATAACTTCCTGCTTGAGTTGTGGGGTAGGATTTTCCAAATTGGTTCTTACCTGCTGGCAGAAGGTTGTGAAATCTTCCAGCATCGTCTGCTTGGCGCGCTCTTGATTCGCAAGCCGATTGAATTGTTGTAAACGCATTTGAACGGACTGTCGTTCCTGGTCGAGACGTTCCTTGCGTTTGGATAACTCAACCTTTTCGATTTTCTCGTCTTGAAATAAATCCAGCAACCTTTGCCATTGACGATCCAGCGCTTTCAGACGAGATTGTAAGCGATCCAATTCTTCAGGCGCATTCTTGTTGGTTTGAGATTCGCTTTCCCAAGCGTCCGCCAATAAGGTTGGGTTTTGTAAAAGTTGCATCACCGCCTGCCAAACCAGCGGCTCAATCACTTGACCCGTAATCGCGCGGGTATGGAGGGGAACATCGGGAGAACGGTTTTTGCCGTGATTAGGGCAATAGTATGCAACCGTTCCATTCACACTTCTGCCGGACAAGGTTCGCCCGCAGACATCGCAAACCAACAGGCTGCGCAACAAGTAAAAACGCGTCGTATTGTTGCGTGAAGAAAACTTAAGATTCATTTCCAGGCGTTCCTGTGTTTTCTGCCACGTTTCTTCTGAAATCAACGGAGGCACATTCATCGGAATCCATTCTTCTTTTGGGCGTGGCTGATGAACTGCCGTACGCTTCAATCCACGACCATGTTTCTTAGGTCTGCCAATCGCTTCATGACAAACACGCGTGCGATTGTAGTGGGTTTTGCCCGTATAAGCAGGCTGTTTTAAGATCGCCTGCACAGTGCTATAACCCCAACGCCTGCCGCGCGGTGGCGTTTTTGCGATATTTTCGTTGAGTTGCTCCGCAATTTTGCCAATCGGCAATCCTTTTTCGGTATACGCAATGTAGATCTGGCTGATTACATCTTTTTCAATCGGATGTGATTCCCAGCGTCCGCCGTTTGGCTCGCTAACGGGAATATAGCGATACCCATACGGAGGCACAGGGTTGACCAACTCGCCCTGACGAACGCGATGAAGTTTCCCGCGCCGCAATCGGTCTGTGATGACCGCGCGTTCGTACTCGGAAAACAACCCTTGTATGCCCAACAGCAACTGCCCTTGCGGATTATCTTCCACCGACGGTTGATTGACGAAGATCACTTTCACATTTGCTCGTCTCAATTCTTCCATTAGAATCCATTGGTGCGCGTATTGCCGTGACAGGCGATCTGGGCTGAGACATAACACCGTTTCAAACAAGCCTTCCCCTGCCAGATCGCGTAAGCGATCTAAAGCCGGACGCGCTAACTGAGCGCCGCTGACCGCTTGATCCAAAAAGTAAAATTCTTTCGAGAGCCGATAGCCTTTCTCCCGCGCGTGCTTTTCCAACTCTGCAACCTGACTATCAATCGTCGCTTCCTGTTCTTGTTGCAATGTTGACACTCTGGCATAGACTGCCGCTAACTGGCAGGTTGAGCCTGTCGAAATTTGGTTCATCGTGTGCCTCCTGAATCGCTTGCTCTTTTTCAACGCTGTCTACCGCCTGGCTCAATTGATGATATGCTTCTCGCACTCGTTCAATTGCCCTGCGGCTTGGAAGACGTTCCATACGGACGGTGAGTCTTTGTTCTTTTTGCTTGGGCATGCCTGCCTCCTCATTTATCTACTAACTCTTGGAGGACAAGCTTGTTACGCTCATTCGCTCTTACGAGGCCGCCCGCGTTTTCGTTCAGGAAGTTTTATTCGGTTTTCAAGGTGCAATGGTATGTTTTTGTCGTTTACTACCAAGACGTATCTGTGGATAAAAATTCTTTAAGAAACAGTCTCTTACAAGCATGCAGTCTATTATGGCAGTCCGGTATTTTCCGATTATCCTGTGTTTTCTCATCCAAGGATCTCATGCAACGGTTCTCGCTTTAGTTTTTCAGGGTTTCTTTTTGCGCGAGTGTCTTGCATTTGTTATGCCATTCAAAACGAATAACTTTCCCCCGGCTTCAAAATCACCTTTGACTTTGTCTCCTTGTG
>JAZDLP010000052.1:0-6122 GCA_043801885.1 Planctomycetota bacterium
ATAATTGATTTTCAGATTTCAAGCGCATGGTGTTATTCCTTTGAGATTTTTATTGCCTCCGATAGTATATCAATTATAGAAACTTTCCGCGATTTTTTCTTTTCCGCAACAGAAACTATGTAGGTGTGCCAGCAAGAAAGATCAAATCGCGAGAAGCATGACAAGGCGGAATATAAAGGATTTTAGATTTTAGATTGTGGATTTAAGGAAAAAAGGTCGTTTCAATACTCCCAGTCCAAGCAACGCTAGTGGAAAACTGACCCAGAGCAGAGCACGGACTGCCACCGCGCTCATGCCACTACTTCCATATACGTACAGAGCCTCCAAGCCAAAAATGATTGCGCCACAGAGAAGAATTTTGCCCAGTGCCCGCCAATCGTAACGCACAGGCAGTATCCGTTGCGCGACGAGATAACTCAAAACAGTGTATACGGTAAACGCGCAGATCATGGCCCAAGCCGCCCCCGCCGCCTGCCAGCGGGGCACAAAAATCACCAGGAAAAAGATGTTCAATCCAGCGGCAATCACTGCTATTACCTGAGACAAGCCAGCGCGGTTCTGGTAGAGCAACGCGGCCGCCGGCAATTGGGTCAAGCCATATATAAACGAGGCAATTACGGTTAGACGGATGACTGCATCTGCAGTCAGGTACTCCCGGCGCGCCAGCAAGCGCAGGATATCGCCGGAAAAAAAGCTTAACCCCATCGCAATAAACAACATGCCGGCCACCCACCAGCGTGCCGTACGCTCGATAATGACACTGGCTTCCGCGCTATCCGCAGCTCCATAAATGACGGGTTGCCAAGCCTTGCCAAACGAATTCCCAAAGAGCATCAACATCCCACTGAACTGCAAAGCTAAATTAAAAATGCCGACTGTAGCTAAATCGCTATATTGCTGGAGCGCTAGTATCTGAGTGCGTGAGAGCAATACATAACAGAGCGTTCCCGAGGCCATCCAGAACCCAAACACTAGCGGCGCTCGCACCAACTGCCACCGAAAACGCCATCGCGTAACGCGAGCCAGACACAGTATTGAAATAGCCGTCTGCGCCACGGCTGTTAGCGCCATCGCGCCTACCGCGCCCATCGCGCCCAAATGAAAAACAGCCAGAAACACTACGGCCGTAAGCAAGGTCAATCCCAAGGTAGCCACTTGTAGCGCGACAAAGGGCACAGCCTTATTTTCATTGCGCAACCAAATTGGATACAGTCCCGCCGAAAAAGACAACAAGGCGCTGGCAAGTAAAAGCCAGAAATAAGGACTGAAAGACACGTTTGGCGCCAGCACAGGCCAGAAATAGGGCATGAATACTGCGCTCAAGACGGCCAGAACCAATCCGATCACCGTCTGCAACAGCCATATACTACCCAGAAAATCGTAGTGTTCTCCCGTTTTGCGATAAATAAAGAAATATCGCGCAATCGCCGAAAGCAGGCCAAACTGCATGACTACACTCAACAACAACAACAACGTGCTAACGACGCCATAAACGCCGTACTCCGCCGGCTCCATATAGTGAAGGTAAAGAGGAATCAACAGCAGCCCAGAAACTCCGACCGACAAGAAATCGCCCAGAGAATAAATCACGCTGGCAGATATAATTTTCTTAAGCGAAAAACTCACAACACGTACTCCGGAACAATCGCACGCATGGCGACGCGCATGACCGCTGTATCGCCCAATTCCACCGCTTCTTTCAAGCGCTCCAACGATGGCGACAACACCGTCCACTCGGTCTCTAACGCTTTGATCACCCGGATACGTTCGTGCGGCGTCTTTTCGATCGCTTCGCCGTCGAGTTGCATCTCTTCGAAGAGTTTCTCGCCGGGACGCAGGCCGGTAAACTTGATCTGAATATCCACGTCAGGTTTCAAGCCAGAGAGCCGGATCATCTCGCGAGCTATGTCCAAAATGCGTACCGGCTCGCCCATATCCAGAATAAATATCTGTCCGCCGCGTCCGAAGGTGGCGGCCTGCAAAACGAGTTGAACGGCTTCCGGAATCAGCATGAAATAGCGCCGCATCTCCGGGTGAGTAACTGTGACGGGGCCGCCATTTTTGATCTGCTCGCGGAAGATCGGAACAACGGATCCTGATGAACCAAGCACGTTTCCAAAACGAACAGTTACGAAATTGGTCTGACTACGTCGCGCCAGCGCCTGCACGAAGATTTCGGCAATGCGTTTAGAAGCGCCCATGACGGAAGTAGGATTGATGGCCTTGTCCGTTGACACCATGACAAAAGTCTGAACGTTGTGCGCCACCGCCGCCTCGGCCAGACATCGTGTGCCGAAGACGTTGTTCTTGATCGCTTCTCCCGGATTGGTCTCCATCAGCGGCACATGTTTATGCGCCGCGGCGTGACAGACGATCTGTGGCTGATGCAGACCGAATATCTCATTGATACGCGCTTGGTCCACCACGTCGGCAATATAAGCGCTAATGCGCACACTCTGACGCGTAGTACTACAACGACCGTTTTCTCGTATCGCAGACGCCTCGCCTGCCTGTTCTGACAAATGCGACGTCTCATGGGCGAGAGGCAGGCGTGACGCCTGCGGTACGGTCGTTGTAGTAGTAGATTGTCTGGCCTGCAGCCGAATCATCTCCTGTTCGATCACAAACAGCAACGGTTCGGCTTGGTCAACCAGAACCAACTCGGCGGGCATGAAAGTTAGAATCTGGCGACAAAGTTCGGTGCCGATTGATCCTCCGGCGCCAGTCACCAGCACACGTTTGCCATGAATCAGTTCGGATACAACTTTCGGATCAATCTGCACCGGTTCCCGACCCAACAGGTCGGTGATCTCCACTTCGCGTGCGGACTCGAGCGTGACCTGACCATGCATTAATTGCCTTACGCTTGGTAGAATTCTGGCATGCAGACCGACTTCCACTACTCGTTCTATGGCGTGACGAATCTGCGCTCCGGTAGCGTTGGGCATTGAGATCAAGACTTCATTGGCTTGGACCTCTTGGACCACCTTCCGAATGTCGTCAATTCTTCCGCTGACGGGCACGCCGTTTATGTTTAAGCCATACAATTCCGGCTTGTCATCCAAAAAAGCGACTACCTCCATCTTTGTTTCGGGATGCGTCGCAATCTGTCTGACCATGGCCGCGCCGGTATCGCCGGCGCCGATGATCAGCACACGCCGCGCATCACCGCTGACGCGAGCTGAACGAGAGTGTTGATGGCGAAGGCGTGCCATAACGCGAATGAAAGCCAGAGCTAGAATGGCCAAAGAGTAATTGATAACAATCACGCCGCGAGGGACAGTGAAACTACTCACGGTAATACGCAGAATAAAAATTACGGCGAAACTAAGCGATAAAGCGCAGATCAATCTGATCAAATCGTTAACACTGACATACCGCCAACGACTGCGGCACAAGCCGAAGATTTCGATAAATGTTAACTGGATGAGCAGGCTCCAGACCAGATTGACCCAGAGATTTGGGTGAGAAAAAGCCTGGCTGGACATGTCTAATCGCAGCCAATATGCGGCGATATGACAGACTGCCAACAGCATCGCTTGCAGGAGTAATAACGCGCTATGACGAATTATCCGACGGCTTAAATAATATTTAATCATACACTCAATCGCGACTCATTCAGCGCCGACCGCGAGTCGCCAGACCATTGCTGCTCGGCGCCGATTGTTGCGTCAGGAAATTCTCCTGCAATTGCTTGATATATTCCCGCACCTTCGGACAAGTCGGATTCAAATCAAGCACACTCTGAAATTCAGAGACAGCCTTCTTATAGTAACCGTGTGATTGCGTCTGTACACCGGCTCGCCAATAAGCCATCGCCAATCGCTCGCGATATTTCGGATTATTTGGCGCCAATTCCACGGCTTTTTCCAGCTCGCGCGCTTCGTACTCATGCTGTTTCTGCCAATAGTTGAAGGTGGCGACCTGAGCGTGGCATTCAACGCGCAATTTAGGATCAAGGCGACAGGCTTGAGCGGTCAGCGTCATCGCCTCGTCCACTTTCTGTTGATTATTGCCTTGTGGCTGAATACCAGCGCGCCCTACGCACAAGCCCAAATAAAAATGAGCGCGCGCATTATGACGATCCAACGCAATCGCATCGCGAAAATAACGATCCGCCGACTCCAGAGCGCCTTCACTTAACGCCTTGCGTCCGTGTTCTACCAATGGCGTCGCGTCGCGCGGCGCCAGCAGCAGCCGCGCCAGCACGGCTACAACCACTATCGCCGCGATGCCGCCGCCGACGGCCATCAATCGGCGGCGATTTTGTATCGCCGCAATCGCCAAGCTTCGCATCTTTGGCTGCGGACGCGCCAAGAGCGGCTCGCCATTCAGGAATCGTCCGATATCTACCGCCAACGCGCGCGCGTTGGCATAGCGACGGTCAGCGTTCTTCTCTAGGCACTTCAGTACGATGTATTGCACATCCTGCGGCACTTTCAGGTTGAGTTTGCGAGGAGACCGAGGCGACTCTTTAGTGATACGCAGCATTAGCCGCAGCGCATTTTCGGCTTGGAACGGCGGTTGCGCGGTCAACATTTCGTAAAGGACGGCGCCTAGCGCCCAGACATCAGAACGCGGATCCACGGCCTGACCATCGCCTCGCGCCTGTTCCGGCGCCATGTACGCCGGTGTGCCGCAGACCAGCCCTGAGGCGGTCATGCGCGTTACTTCGTCCAGAGATTTAATCAGTCCGAAGTCCGCGACTTTCGGCGAACCGAATGCGTCAATCAGAATGTTGCCAGGTTTCAAATCACGGTGGACGTAGCCGGCTTCGTGTAGCGCGCCAATGGTCTCAGCCACCGATTGCATCAGCACCAGACAGTCATTCACCGATAAACTTTTCTTGGGGATAATTTTGTCCAGCGAATGACCATTGACTAATTCCATGGCCATGTAGGGCTTCTGGTCAATCTCGCCGACTGCGTAGACCTGCACCATGCCGGGCAACGAGAGCGCCTTGGCCGTCTCACATTCGTGCTGAAATCGTTCGCGTTCGGTCTCGCCGGCTTCGTCGCCGTCCAACAGCACTTTCAACGCAACGGAGCGACCAGTATCGCGTTCGCGAGCGTGAAACACCGCGCCCACGCCGCCGCGCGCAATCTCGCCTTCAATCTCATACGGTCCGAAACTACCTTCCAACAGTGGTCGGCGCGTACTGCGCCGCGAGATCACCGGCGGCGTCTCGGATGCAGGTAGCGATTTGACCGGCGCGGCTGGTGGAGGCGTCGGCGCTATGATGACATCATCCAAGTCGCTACTGTCTGCAGGCGAGACGCATGCGCTATCAGCCTTTTTCAACGGACTGTTGGGCAGCACGGGCAAACAGGTTTCATCTTTCTTTTTAACGCTGAAAGTCTGATGCGCGGAGAGATCGTTGTCGTCCATGAATGGCAGGCTGCCAGTGTGTGTGTCGGCAGCGGGAGGCGCGAACGAAGAAGTTTCAACTGGCAAAATAATATTGTCCGGTGCGACGGCGCTATGTTCCGGGCTGGCACTGCGAACATTCGGTCGTCGTTCGGCTTTGATGGCGAATTTCGTCTTAGATAAAAAAATCATCGCGTTAAACGCCGCGCCGCATGATACACAATTAATCGCAAAATTATCAGATGAGATGTTGGCTTCGAACCCGATTCGGCATAACGGACAGACGACGCGTGTCATGATAGATTATTCCTCAATACCCGTGCTACTAACCGTCAAAATCTTTGCGTAATGCAAAGATTTTGATGATTGGATTGCAGGCGAGACGCCTGCGCTACACATCAAAGACACCTTTTAATTTATCGGCAAAGTCGGTCGGTATCTTGAATGATAAAATGAAGGCTTGCCCGAATTGTAAGTGTTCACGCGGAAGCGCAGAGGAAAACAGCATGAAAGAAATACAAGCGTGCGAGCATGCGTTTTTGGATTAGGGTTTGCGCTAAAATCTGTTACCTTGCCTTAAGTAATATCACAAAATTGGGTAACCGTGTATAGAGCCTCATTCGAGGCCAAGCCGCAACCCAAAGGCGTTGTTGACGGGGAGACAAGGGGACGGGGAGACGGGGGGAAACAGCTTTTGCTCAAAAGTCGCCAAAAAATCTTTGCGCCACGCAAAGATTTTGATGGTTAGTAGTAAC
>JAZDLP010000087.1:0-40546 GCA_043801885.1 Planctomycetota bacterium
CTTACGGTCACGCATTGAATGCCATGCGATTCCCAAAACGGCAACCATTTCGCGCGGTGGGAATATGTCTCGCTCCGTTCATGTGTGGTATCTGAATGAATCGCCACGTCCACGCGCGGCAAGTCGCCAAAGGCAACCATCGCCTTGAGTGTGTTTGATTGTACGCCCTCACCGTCAGAAATTGTTATCATCCCGCCCTCCCTCACTCGCCCACCACGTTTTCGATCCGCAGCGCGATGCGCCGCTTAACGACTGGATTCACGAACCGCCAGTTCGCCGTCACGGCTGCACCCCGCCGAATATCACAGAGCGTCATTCCCGCCGTGAGCAGGAGTTGCACGCGGTCGGGGTAGTCAAGGTCATCCCACTGGTTCACAATCTTAATTACTGCTTCATGTTCCATCAGGAAATGCTCTTCGCGGTTCCGTCAATAACGACTGGTGCATCGCCGCGCAATTCAAATTTACCCGTCGGGCAATCCTCCACATTGCATGGATGTAGTCTCCAGCGTGTAATCGGAAAATCATTCAGCGGCATCAACTCACAGCGCGGATCGTCGTCAGTGCCGGCGAGTATGCGGTCTTTGCAATACCGTAAAGAGTGAATGTCCATCGTTTCCCTCCCCCTGCCGCACGACCCTCGCCGCGCGGTCACTTCGTGCATTAGGCATTGCCACCATCCGGGCAGTAGTGGCATTTGCCACCAACGCTCAGATTACCGCACGATTCGCAATGGTACACGTCCGACAGGATGATCGCGGTCGAGTATTTTGGTGGCAAATATCGGATTGCCACTACCCCGCCCGACTTCCTGTAATCGTGCAGGGCTTGCTGGACAATTTCGATCCATTGTGCGGGAGTAAGAGCGGCAATTTTTCTGGTAGGCGGCTTGACGTTCTGGAGCGAGAGTTCCAAATCTGCCGCCATAGCGAGACTCTCGCCGCTTGCCACTACCGCGTCGCCAGCCCCAATACTTGCCACCATTCTTGACCTCGATTCGCCAGTTTAGCGTAGACAGATTGCCACTATCTTTTGGCGCATCTGCCACCAATTCCAGACTTGCCACCAAGTCGGCGTCTGGTGGCAAATCCATCTCTGCCGCGCCTTCGACTGGCGCGGCTTTGGTTAGTTTGGGCTTGTCGGGTCCTTGCCGTTACCACTAACGCGTTCGGTCTCTGCGACTGGGATGCGCTCAACCTCGTTTTTTCGAAACGTGATTTTTGCTGCCTGACCCGCAACATCCTGCGCTGCCCGCGCCGCCAACTGACGAGCACCCCCCAAGATTGCTTGTTGATTCACAGGATCGTCAATCTCGGTTTGCATTTGGATCGCCATCGCATTGATTGAGGAGACTCTCGCTTCAAGCGCCACGTTTGCCAGCTTCAACTCTGCATCACGGATTTTGGCATTGGGATCGGTGGAATAGATCATGTACGCACCCACTGCCGCAACAATCATAATGAGTGCGGGCGCGGCAAACGTGCGGTAGAAAGTCCACAGGGCGTCTAGCGATGAGGTATTCCCCCAAACCACAGAGTTCAGGATCAGGACAGCCAGCATGACTATGTGGCTGATCAGCGACCACATCCGCTGGTCACCGGCGGTACTACGCGCACACATGAGCGAGCCAAACGAAAAGACCTCGCCGGTAGCAGCTGCGATTCCGCCAATGATAAGCAACATCCCCGACAGACCCATCACAAGCAACGGAATGTTGTGTGAGAGAGTCCAAAGATGGATGAACACCTCGACTAACACGATGAACGCGAAAATCTCATTTCCGCGATACCGTGCCTTCGCTTCCTTCAGAAGTTGTCCGGGTGTTTTGGTAAGTGTGTCCGACATTTTTCCCCCTTCTTGGCAGGAACAGGTTAGTCCCGTTCGCTGCAATCACAAACCATTCGATATTGTTGCCTCGCCCACGTCTCACTACACAAGTCACCTCACAAACGCGGGCAGCATAATCAGCGCAGACAGAATCGCGAACAGTCCGACCGCAATCGCACCAAAGAATCCGCCCCACGCGCGCTCTTTGCGTGATGGCGCTCCAATGATAAAGCCACCCCGCCTCATTTTCTCGCGCGCTTTTTCGTTAGGACAGACGAGTCCCCACATAAACCACGCCGCCCACATCACGACAAGCGTTCCGACTAGAATCATTTCACCCACTCAGCGCGCCGGTCCGTGAATCTCGATATAGATAATCGCGATGAGAAACAATGCAACGACCTTCCAGAATGGGAACGGAATAACCAACTCAAACGCTGGAGTCGTGATGTAAAACTCCAAATTGATTCTTCCGCCAATCCACTCTACAAGATTTTTCATTTCGCCAACTCCTGCAATCCCCGCGCCGCGACCTTGCCGAACACGTCGAGCCACGGCACATCGGGCGCGAGATACAGCGCCGCCAGCACGACGATGACAACGAGCACGATCAGCATAATCGCCAAGTCGCGGTTGTGCGCGGCTTGTTTGCGGTTATGGACACTGCGCCAGGACTGATAGTACCCGTGATCCCTATGATGCGGATGATACATCAGAATATTCCCCCATCCCCTGGACTTCCCACCTCAATGCGATTCTGCCCAATGCCGGTTTCGCCAAGAAAAAGAATGTCCTCATCATAGTTTTGCAACAGCGTGGGGTAAACATATTTCGCCCGGCGCAGGGCTTCGTCGATTGTATCCAGTGCCTCAAGGACGCCGCCGTAGATTTTATTATTCAACGCGACGCCGCCGTCACGCAAGATACCGGCAAGTCCTTCGTTGTCAAAATTCTCGTCCTGCTCAATCCAGATGTGCCCATCCATACCAACCAGGTATGCGCCCATTTGTCCAAGCGCGAGTAGCCGCCTTGCCAATGTGTCCATCACGCGCCGCCTTCCGTGTCCGCGTCCTTCGGCTCCATCACGCCCACACACTTGAAAATCAAGAACGTGTCGCGCGGCTGTGCCTCGGAAAGCCGCAGCGCTTCAGCGCGCGCTTCGTCAAGCGTCGCGTGTTCTTTCGTCGCGCGGAGTACGCGCCCCGCCTTGACCACGATAAATGTTTCCTTCATTTTTCCCTCCGCCTGTTTCATCTTGCAATCTCCGCGTATCGGTCAACAAACTTTCGTAGCGCCGCAATCGTCAGTGTCGCCGCGACTCGCCCCGTTCCCAGCGCGCCCGGTAGCCCCGTGATTCGCTCGGCTTGTCGCGCCGGCAGACACAACACGATTTCCTTCTGCTCGAACAGCGGGCAATCTGTGCAGGTCAATCGTTCGCACTCCTCGAAGCACCCGAAGTCGATGGCGGTTCCGCCCGGCGCGTGTTCAATCATGCCATCACCAACGCGGGTTGCTTCTGTGCATCCGCGATGCGCCTCTGCGCGATGGCGAAGTAGTCAAGATTGATTTCCATGCCAATAAAATTGCGATTCAGTTTGACGCACGCCACGCCCGTTGTGCCGCTACCCATGAACGGGTCAAGAATGGTATCGCCTTCGTTGGTAAGTGTTGCGATAAGAGTGATTATGTTTGGCAGGTATTTCTCTGTGGGGTGTTCGGTTTCGCCGTGTCCGCCGTTTGCCTCAAGGAATGCCTCCTCGAATTTGTGCATGCGATGAAACGTCCACTTGCCACGCGCTCCCCATAGTCCAAACTCAAAAGAACTGACAAACATTCTGTCTCGATTCGTCGGAACGGGGTTTCTTTTCTTAATCACAATTGGACGCTTGGCGTTAATTCCGTTCGCCTGCAGGCACTCCGCGATTAGTCCTAGATTCTGCCAAGAATTAAATATGACGATATTGGAGTCCACCTTCAATTTCGGCGCGGCACGGGCAATCCAATCGGTTTGATTAAACCCCTTGTCCCATTCCCCGAAATCAATCCCCTTGTAGGAATTGTATCGCTCCATTGTGGCAAAGTTGTTTTCGCGACTCACGTTGTACGGCGGGTCAGTAATCACCGCGTCCACGCTCGCATCGGGCATCTCGCGCATCAGTTCAAGGCAATCGCCTAGCCGCAAATCAATCATCGCTGCACCGCCTCGGCGTACTCGCCGTCAAACCACGCCTTCGGCTTTCCGCGTGCATATTCCGCGACAATCTTCCCAACCAGCGCATACGGGTCAACCTGCAACGCCCATCGCTCGAACCATTCCAAGAGGCATAGCCGATCAACTGCCTCGCCTAGTCCCTTCGCGTCGCCCTTGCATTGCGTGAGAACGGCGACCGCTGCCGCGCGGGACTTCGGCATTCGCTCCCGCGTCGATCCGCATAGTTTCGCCAAGTCATCGGCGACCAAATCGATCAGTCCCTTGTCGTCTCTCCACGCGTTCGGGTCCGCGACGTTTGCGTCGTAGTCAGATTGATGCTCTGTGCATGCCGTTCGCGTCAGCGGTACGCCCGCGCGATAAACGCTGTGGTCGATAATGTCTTGCCAGTCTACGGGTATGGATGTATCGGCTGTTACTGTGCTCATGGTTTCACCTCGAACTGCGTCTGCCGCATCGCGTCGTGGTCAAGCGCAACAGACACGCGCGCTTCACCGCCGTGCTTGCGACCATAATCAGCGGGTATCTCGCCCCACGCTTGGGTATCCCATGCTAGTACCTTGGAGTGCTTAGGGTGATTCGCCAGCCATGTCTCGGCGTGCCTAATCATTGCAGCAAGTTCTATATTATACGTATGGTGCTTCGTATTGAATCGCTTTTTAGCAATCCACGTCCGCGCCGTGAAGGAATCAGAGTAGACCGGATCGGTGCGGTTGTGTTTCGCAAGCCACGCCAGCGCGTGTACGATCGCGAGTGCCTCGCCGATGTTGTTTGTGCCATCTGGATATTGCTTGTTGGCAAATATCTGTTTGCCCGTTGCAATATCCACAATACACCATTCGATAATGCCGGGGTTGCCTTGCGTTCCTACATCTACCGCAATCCCGCTGGTTGGTTTGCTACTCATTCTGCGTGCCTCCTGTTTTGGTTGGCTCGTTAAATGCAAAGCAAGGAAACGGCTAGAAACGCTTTCCCCCATTGCTGGGGGATTGCAGATTGCACGAGCTGAGGTATCCGTGTAGTTTCCTGCTCAATCGGCTTATCCTTGCGGTCGCGCCCTGGTCACTCTGTAACGCTTCCCGATTGCCCTGCGGATCCAAAATCCGCGCGTGACGGGATGTGTGGACTGCTTATTTGTCCACGCAGTGGGTTCGGCGTCATGATCATACTGCATTGAGAGTCCGATTTGAACGGATGGATGAAGGCGCGAACGCTTTGATCCCTGGGTCATCCCAATGCCGCCGTTTGGTTCACTACGTTTTGCGCTCCCCTACGGGTTGGCTTCGCGCTAAGTTCTTTGACAGATGCTAATCGCCGTAGCAGCGCCGCATCTTTTATGTGGCGTGCTACTCCCAAACAATCTTTTTGATTTTTACGCGTGCTTCGTCAATTCGTTGTGGCAGAACGGTTTTCGGTGGAATTGGCTTGGCTTCGCGTCGCTCTGCTTGCTCTGCGGCATAATCGGATTTGTCTTGCGCCGTGCCGAATCGTTCAATAAAACACTTTTGGCAACACCTAGATACCTGTGCCTTGAGGTGTAACCCCGGTGTTTCTTCAAGCAAATGCCCACAGAATTTACAGCCAGACATTATCGTCCTCTCCGAAGAAAACCTCTACCTGATCTACTCTCAAAGCGAACCGCTTTCGCAGTTCCGCCTTAAGGCATTGGGGACAGAGACAATTTTCATTGACGCGCGAGGTATCCGCACCGTGTGCATTCAAAGTAACGTCCGTTCCATTCTGAGAGCGCTTGGCACTTGGGGCAATTGCTAGTCGCCACAAGGCAACGCATTGCCGATAGTAATTTTTTGAGCATGTCACGCACCATCCTTTCGGAATATCGATATTGCCAGACTTAGGAGAAATCGAGTAACCATCATTGCGCGCCGCAAACCACAGGGCGTTTGTTCGGAGAAACCGATACGCCGCCCAGCCTGCATCCGGCGCAATGATTGAATCGATCACGCCGCCTCGTCGTCATCGGACATTGCGGCTTGGACTGAATCCCAGTACAGGATTTGTGATAGCCACACTCCGCCCGCCACGCTTTTCATCACACGCGCCAGGTACGGATGATACGCAATCGGTCGGTCGCCAAGAATAATTCTAAGTACTCGCCTATTCATTCTTGCTCCTGTTTTTGACGCGCTCGATCAACTCGCGCGCCATAGAATATTTCGATTTGTCGTCATCCAGCACGCCATCGCTCGCCGCGTCTACCGTGCTGCGCTTGGTCGCAATCAGGTCATAGATGTCCTCGTCGATCGTGCCCTCACCAACGAGATACCAGGCGTTGACCGATTCGGTTTGCCCGATGCGATGCACGCGATCCTCTGCCTGATCCATCGTGCCGGGATTCCATCCAAACTCTACAAACGCGACGTTGCTCGCGGCGGTCAGTGTCAGTCCAAGTCCGCCGCTCTGGATATTTAGCACAATCAATTTGCACGCATCGTCATTCTGGAATCGGTCAACCGCATTTTGAAGTACCTGTTTGTCCACGCCGCCGATGATGCAATCCACACGCGTTCCGAGTTCTGCGCTGAATGTCTGTGCGAGCGATTCGGCGGTATCGCGGTGCCACGCAAATAAAACGAGTTTGCCGTCGCTGTCCAGAAAGTTCTTGACCCATTCCGTCACCGCGTTCATTTTTCCGGCGGCGGCGAGTTGTTTCAATTCCTCGATGCGAACCAAGTGCGCACCGGGTTCGTCCGGGATTTCCGAATCTGCCAATTTGTCATATTCGCGGCGATTTGAGATTGTGAGCGGAACGATGCTGCGCTGTTTGGCGGGAAGTTCGGTCAGTACGTCTTTTTTCAATCGGCGGATGTAGCACGTTGCGCGCATCTTTTGATTGAGTTCGTCCAGGTGATAGCCGCCCTTTTCAAATCCGCGCCCCTGCACATAGCCGCAATAGCGATTTGCGATATTCCAGAATCCGCCCAGGTCGTCCAGGCGTCCGAGTATTCCTAGTTGCGACAATAGTTCAGACGGATGATTGAGTAGCGGCGTGCCGCTCATTAGCAAACGATATTCAATCCCCTTCGCAATTGATTTCAGATGTTCGGTGCGTTGTGCCTTGTAATTTTTTACATAGTGGCATTCGTCTGATACCAGCATTCGGAATTTTATTGCAGACAATGATTCCAAAAACTTGCCCAAAATATCATAATTGACGATGATAATATCCGCGCTCTGCCAATCCTCGACGGTTTTGCCATTTAGCACAACGGCGCGTCGGTTCGGTATCCATTTGCGCGCCTCACGTTGCCAGTTTAGTTTCAGCGACGCCGGGCAAACCACGAGTGCGGGGAACGCTTGCGCCGCTTGCATCGTGGCGAGAGCCTCGATTGTTTTCCCGAGACCCATTTCATCCGCGATAAAAACGCGCTTGTTGGTGAGCGCATACGCCGTGCCACCGCGCTGGAATGGTCGGAGTTCCCCGCCCAGTCCCTCGATTTTGATTTCCGCATCTACCGATGCGCTCGCGGCAACGTTCGCAGATTGTTTCGCGCTAAGGTTTTCAAACGCCGCCCGCGCTTTTTCGTCAATCTCAAAGTCAGGGAATCTGTCCACGCAGTTTTGAAACTGCGCGATTGGTGCAGTCCAAAACTTATTGTTGCCGTCGAAGCGGCGTCCCTCGATTCCGCGCACGCGGTCAACGAGTTTCGGATCGTATCCGAATTTGATAATGAGCGAGTTCGCGCCAAGTAAAATTTTGCCGTGTGTTTGGGGTTTCGGTTGTGGCGCAACCCGGGGAGTTAAATTGTTGGTGAGAAGCGATTCGGGCGCGGGTAATTCAATGCCGCGCTTTTCGAGTTGCGCGGAATATTTCGTCAGCATTTTCAGCGCGGCAACACTCTGGTTCTCTGTCAGCGTTTGTCCACCGCGAATGCGCGCGGTGAGCGATTTGCCAAAAGCAGAATCGAATGCGTTGAATCCAGATGCGTCCAACGCCTGCGCGCCGTCGCATACGGAATCGAGATAGAGTAGTGCGTCATTGATTTGATTCATTAAAAATTCCTTGCTCTGTCTTGCGGGGCAATTCTGGCTGCATGGTCAAGTCGCCGCCTCCGCGTTTGCGTGGGACATATCGTCAAGCCACATTTCCTCGGCTGCCTCAATTGGCATAACCGCGTTCGGCATTTTGGCGACAAACTCAATTGCCGCATCGATCCCGTTACATGCCAGAATAGTTGCTGCCATCCGCACCTGCAACTCGGAAACATAGACTTGCTTTTGCCGTTCTCGAATCGCCGTAACAAGTTTCCGCGAATCACTCATTCAGTCACCTCCGAGCTCGCGAACAGCGGCAACGCGAGTTGGCGGAACGAATCGGGCGCGGCGAACGAATTGCCCGTGCGTAAGCCCGCCCCGATCTGCTCGCTGATTAGATAGATGAAGTAAGATTCGTCCGGCGTGACGACGCGGAAGCCGGCTTGCTGCATCGCGACAACGCGGCGGAATGTATCGTCAGCGTCGTTATTCATCGACTTCGCCATCCTCTTCCTCTTCGCAATCTTCGCAGATTTCATCAAAGCCGATGCCGTGCTCGCATACATCCTCGTTTTCTTCGCTCTCGTCAAATTCGTGTTCCAACACATCGCCAATGTCAAACATCTCACCCCCTCCGACTAATCCATCCCGATCCGCAGGTGCATCAGCGGGTCTCGTCTGTGTTGAAAATCCAACGAGAGCAAAGCCCAGTCCGCGCCGTTATCGAAATTCACGATCTCGCAAAGCGACAAGCGCCATCCGTTCGGACGCAGATACAGTTTCAAGAGATAAAATTCAATGTTCATTCCCTCACCCTCCCGCGCCCGCTGCGAATGCATCGACCTTCCCTGGACGCATAATATCCGCGCCAAAGTTTGGAGGATCGAACTCGACCACGAGCATCCTTCCGCCATAAGTAGTGTCATTAACTTCTACAACCGTACCGGTATTGCATAACGAAGCATCAAACGAGGATACTACGATCCCATTCCTACGAGACTCTCTCTTGCCAGCAATGCTGATCTTAACCCTCTGTCCAACTTGGCAGTTACGAATCATCTCACCCTCCTGCTGCGAGCGCAATCGCCGACAGCGCGAGCGCAATGAAGAACGCGATGCGCCAGGTGCTAGGCAGACCGAATGGCACTGACGGCATTGTCAGTCTCCTGGAATTGCGACAGGTCTTTCATATGTTCGCCGCGCATATCCAAAATCAGTACCCGCGCCGCGTATTCACTGTCCACGATCTCATACGGTACGCCGGCGAGAAGACACTTGGTTCGCAATCCTTGCTCTACCTCGGTCAGTTCCCAACGCGGAGACGATTTATGCTCCACGATCCGCAGATCGAAATTACAGAACAGCAAAATATCTGCTCCGTCATCGCGCTGGAGAAATTGCCAAGTGCCGCCGTGCTGCTTGTAGATGGCGAGATAGCGCGGCTCCGCTTTGTCGCGGCGATTGAACGCGTAACTCATTTGTCCTTCGCCCTCGTCAGACATTGCCTGCATGTTTCCAGCGTGCCACCATTGAGTAGCTGAAGCGGCTTGTCGAGTGGATAGAGCGCGGACAGCGTTCGCCGTGACAGTTTTCTGCCGCAAGCCAGTTTACGCTTGCCGATTTCCAGGTGGACGATTCGTCGCTTGTTCATCCCGCCTCCCGCCTGGCGAGCGCGCGGCGAACGGCGGGCAGCGCGGCGAGTTCGTCGGTGATGTCGTTAAGCGCATCGTATACGGCAGTATATTTTGCCTTGACTGCGGTGGATGAATATTTGTCTATGATGTTAATGATCTGCTCCGCGTGGCTTGGCTTGTGCGCCGCGCTGTGTCCGTTGGCGTCTGCGATGTATTCCTTGACCCGACTAGTTCCCCATCCATTTGCAAGCGCGGTGTCGAATCCGCCGAGCGCGCGTGCGTCTTCTTTGACCGCCGCAAACTTGCACGCAAGATAAAGCGTCCACCAGTCATCGGTTGTCTCGATCACGTCTTTGAACAATTCCGCCGCGTGCTTGAGTGCTTTCGGGCTGATTCCACCACGCTGTTTGATGCGGGCAAGAACCTGTTTGCTTGCTATGCCATTCGTGCCGGCACAAACGCCAATGCGCCACTTGGTCAGCGCGATTTCAAGCGCGTCTGCCTCGTCTACGTCCCGGACCGTTACGATTGGTTTCCTTGTTTTGTCTGCCGTCATCGCGCTGCCTTCCGAGCGTTTTTCGCGGCGAGGTATCGATTTACAGACGCAACCATCTTGCGCCAGGGTATTTTGATATGGAGTGGATGCCCGATCCGCTCTGGTAACTCGTGGATCATCTCTAGCCCACTGCGTTCTTCGTAGTACCAAGTCTCCTTTGAGATATTCTGTGGTCTGTAGCTTAATTCTGGTTATTTCCGTTTTGTCATAATATCCCCCATTCATTGATGATTGTTCAGGACGCGGAGCGGAGAAGAAGTAGGAGACTCCGCGCCCTGTTACACACCCCGCGACCCCGTCTACAGTGAGCCGACTTGCTCATCATCTGCGATACCTCGCGTCACAAAGGCGGCAGGGCTTGGTGCTAGATTGCCATTTCGGTCTGACCGTGTTCGTGCTGGTAGTCCAACGCGAATTGATTGCATTCTTTCATCGCGCGCTCGCTGGGCAAGAAGGGACTCTCGTAGGCTTCCCAGATTTCGAGCATCGACTTGATCTCCGTGTCGGTCAGGTCTGCGCTTGATCCGATCTCGCGCTTGACGAATCCCGAGTACGCCGCGTGGCGGAGCGCGTCGCGCGTCTTGCCTGGTTGCGTCGCGAAACACTTTCCGACAATTGCCGCGAGCCGTTGTGCGGGTGTGGTTGCGTGCTTGTCCATTACTTCTTCTCCGCCTTCTTGTCCGCCCACGCCGACGCCGCCTTGTTCAGTGTAGCGAATACCGTATCGTCGTCCATTCCGAATGTGATTGTTCCGTGCTTGGTCAGGTAGTCCAATGACTTGATCGCGTTTGCCGCCTCGCCGGAGAGGTACGGGATTTCCTTTGCGGCGCGGGTAACCAAGTCTTTTCGTCCAAACCAAACAACCGGAGCGGATTTCTTTTTGTCGTCACCCGCGCCTGCGCCATTGTTTCCGTCGGCGTCCTCGTCGGCATATGCCCCGATGATCGCGGCGTATGAATAACGGCGCAGATAGGTGATAATTGACCCGGCGGATTGTGCCAGCGACCGTCCCTTCTCGTCGCCAATTGGCATCGCGATGGTGGACTCAAGCCACTGCCCCGACTTGTGCATCAGGATCGTCGTCAGGGAAATGCTTCCGTTGTCACTCCCCGGCAGTTGTGAGATTGAGAGTCCGTTGTCGCGGAGTGGTTCGCGCGCCGCCTCGATGATTGCGCCCAGGTCAGCGTACTTGTTTTTGAGAAACGGATTGACGGCGTTCATTTTCACGCCAGCCAATTTGCTTTGTGCCGCGACCAGCGCGGTTGCGATCTGGTCGATGTTTTCGCTTTTGTTCATCTTGGTATCTCCCCTCTGTGTGACGTGCTTCGTTGCGGCTTGCCAGTCCGCGTCTAGGCGTTGTCCTCCTCACGCGCCGCTCGTTGGCGGCGTCGCTTCGAATTCGAGTTCGTCCGGGGTGATCTCGCGCGGCGCGGTTCGCTTCGGTGGTAAGTCTTGTGCCGCACGCATACAGTTCTCGGAGCAACACGGGTACGCGCCGGCGTACCAAACTTGGTTGTAATTATTCCAAACGAAATCCCTGCGGCATCCCGCGCAGTTCCCCGTGTGTTGTTGGCTGTTCATCGCGCCGCCTTCGCCACTTCTGCGCGGAGCCACGCGGTCAACTGTTCGCGCGGCATTGCCCGCAGGATCGCCGCGATGTGCGAGGCGACGAGGTCGGCAGCAGCGCGTCCCGCGTCATACGCGGCTTGGTTGCGCTCGTCGCGCTCTTGCCATTTTGCCAATTTGGGCGTCCATAGTGCGTCTATCGTGTGTCTCCCCTTTGCTATGAATGATTGCGAACCCGTTAATCCTTTGAATGCATTAACCCATAAAGCGTAGCCACGCGCGCGGTGATCTCACTGTTTTCCTCGCACGTGCCAACGTGGCAACGAGACAGGCGATACTTGCCATCCGTCGTGGTTGGGATGCAGGCAATGTCGGAGGCAATATGATGGATAACCTTAACGCGATGGGATGGTTCATAGTTCTTCAAAACCCACGCGAGTGTTCCCACATTGATACCACTGGCGCATGTTTGATTAGGGTCTGTGTTCGCATCTGCGACTAACAACTCTGCATTGTCAGCATAAATAAGACCGCCATTGAAGATGCCCTCATCCCTCTGGTTGGTCAATTTGTAACTAACCATACTTCCTAATTGGTCTTTGAGAATGAGAAGGTCACAAACCAATTCTGGAATAATCCCGATGGCGTAACTCAGATTGGCGGAACTCAGATCGGCGGAACTCAGATCGGCGGAACTGGCAATTGCTTTCACAATAGCATCTCGTTGTGAGTCTGCCTCGGTTTCAAAAATCACAACTCCGCTTCCGTTTTTGATTTGGATGTTCATGTTGCCTCCGCCCATTCCGTGCGCCCGCGTGCCGCGCGTTCCGCTCGTGCCGCCAACTCGCGCGCCTCAGTGATCGGGTCGCGCACAACATCCGTGCCGAAATCTTCCACCCATACCACGTCATCACCGACCTGCAATATCTCGCCGCGATACAACCGCGACATTCCACTCGTGCCCAGTTCGTCCTTGATCGTGGACTTCATCCACCGCTCAAGATTAGGAGCCACCACGCGGGGCAGGGTGTTCTCATCGCCGTTGGCGTTCAGCGTGACGTAGACGATCTTCTTGATGTGGACGATCTGTGGTTGATTCATCGCGTCCTCATGTAAACAAAATCTAGAGAGCGACCTTTCCCCATTCAACCTGCCGGATGTTTAGGGTCGAGCCACTCTCTAGATTCTGTTTGCATCCGGCAGGATTGTTTCATCGGGGTCATTGTAACCGAAGTCCCCGCCAATGTCAAGCGTTTTGGAGACGAGTTGTACTAGAGTTTCTGTGCGCCGCCGCATACGTGAGTATTAAGATTTCGTTAAAGCCACAAAAAGGGCTTGACTCGGATCGGATTCGTGGTATAATCACCCATAGGGAAATGAATTGCGCCGACTTCAGCGGCGTTTCGTATTTAGCAACCTAGCCGGGTGTCTCGCGTCTGAAGCGCGGGATGCCCGGCGATCTGTTTGGAGACACTCAATGTCAACGTTCCGCAAACTCTCGATTGATGAATACTCTCAACTCTACAACGCGTTGAGCGACGCCCTTGATGCAGACAGTGGACAGTCCAACCGCTGCGGGAATCATTTTGTACTTATCGCAGTGCTGGGCAACCTCGGATTCAGCGCGCGGGGAAGCGAACAAGCCGAATCGCTTTCACAACGGATATTGGATGGACAATAATGATACCCTCCGTCGGTGACTATGTACGTGTCAACGTTTGGAATGGAGTCGTGCGCGCCGTGTTTCGGGTCGAAGGCGCACCAGATAATCCGTTCGTTGAAATTGAGTTTGTCAAGAATATCTTTAAGGGTCAGCCGAGCGAGACGCATCGCTGGCTTGACCTCGCGCCGCATACCGCCACCGTATCGTGGCAAGCCCTGTTAAATGAAATTGTGACAACCCAAGAGCGAATGCAAATCCGCTTTGACGCGCTAGGAGTACCAGAATAAATTTGATAGCCCGCCCCGCGCGGGCGAAAGGAGTGACATGGAAATCATTCGAGACAACGAACTGGGCGGCGTTATGATGATCCCGCTTTTTGTTGATTGGCAGATTCGCAGATGCAACGTGAAGGGTTGCCGCGCCGTGCCGACGACGATTATCGCGGGACACGATGAGGCGGGACGCGCCTACGGGCTTTGCGAAGTCCATTTCCAGCAAGGCAACCAACCCGAAGGGGCGAACCTGACCATTGAGTTTGACGCCTTCGATGCGTTCAAAAGCGAAAGGAGCGGGTGGTGAAAGAGAAAACCTACACGATCACAGTCAGAATGAATTGGATGAGCCGCCTTACCGACGAACTTACCAATTGGCAAATTCCGCCCTCGCGTTACACCATCAAGGAAAACGTTCTCACCACCACCAGCACGGATGTTGTGGACGTGGCGACGGAAACATTCTTGCGCCAACCTGAAGTCATCAAGATCGAGGTGACGAAATGAGCAACACACCAACCGAAGCGGAACTGAAACTGGCGCAAGAAATTGCGGACAGATTGGAAGTTGAACATTTCATCGTGCTCGACAATGAATCGGATGCCACTAACATCGTCGCCGCTCTTCTCGCCGCGCACCGCGACGAGGGCGAGTTGGCGCGGTTGCTGGCGCTGGCTCGAAAGATGGAACACACCGAAAGCATAGGCGCGCGAAACAAGTGGTTGTGTGACATTGACGCCGCGCTGGCGCAACACGAGCAGGCATAGCGAACAGTCCCCGCGCTGGAAGGGGGAGCGTCCAGCACGAGGATTGTCGCGCCGCCTCGCTTGTAGCCCTGGGTGAACCCATGCTGTTGATCACAAGGCGGACGCGCGCCAAGTCCGCAAGGACAGGGCGCGCGTTACTTGCCCTGCGCCCGATCCATCGCTTGTTTTGTCGCGATACTATTCAACCCTGCACCGCCGACTACAGACACACCAACCGTCAACATCGTCTTCACAAGTTCAAACGCGTTCGGGTCAAGGGCTTTGCCAAACAGCGAAGCCCCCACCGTGACCAGTACTGCCAACACGCCGCCAAGTCCGAATCCCAACAGGACGACCTGCGGGGCTTTGTCAAGAATAGTACTCATAGCCATTTCCTCCATGGTGAATCGATTGTACTCGCCGCGCAGACCGCGACGAGTCCGAACACTTGGAACGCGAACCATCCCCTATGACAAGTCCGTCCCAGTTTAGGTCAAGCAATTTTCAATCTCCCCGCTAATCAATTCGTCCATTCCGAAATAGACCCGTTTCCCTAACGCCCACGCCAATTGCACCTCGGCGTTTGCTCCGAATGATTCGCCGGGTAGTCGCAGCACTACATCACACGCGGCGAGCCATTCATTATCCAGCGCGTACCAAAACTTGATTTTGTGCGGCAACACCAAGTGCCAGAAATGGGTAAGGTGGGGCACGAACGGAGTAAATCCGCGGATCGCCAACTCATCTGCTGTCTCAATTGCTTTCCGCACATTCAGCACGGCATCGCCGTGAGTGTAGGGTGCGGCAATGTAAACCTTGGTTTTCATCTATCACTCCCGGTGGTAGAGTTATCACGAGTGGTGGTAACTTTCACTTTTCGTTGTGTTACCGCGAATTAAACTTCAATCCAGTAAACGATATGCCGGCATTTCTGATTCGCCACATTCAGCCCCGGTACTGACGCCGAACGCAATTGTCCCAGGTCGGCGTAGTGGTGAATAATTTGCATCGCCCGATCCTCTGAAATTCCAAGCCGCCGCGCGATCTGAACCGTTCTCTCTGCACCTTCTTTGTCGCCGGCTATCGGCGGGATTTCGACTTGCTTTTTCCTCTTTGCCATTGTTCTCCCCACAGTGTTAAGCCATCGGATAGTAGCTCAGGTATGAATCCATCTCTGGATTTGTGAAGAATCAGCGCACCGTTCCTCATCTTGGGTCGCGTAGTGTCGCGGCGCATATAGTACGCCAATCGTTCTGTGTCTACGCAATACCCAATCTCTAAGCCCCAATGCCGCCCGTCGGCAGTCTGTTGCATTCCAACCAGGTGATTATGCGCCATCGCGACGTTGCAGTTGTTTGCCGTTGCGATTGCCTTCGCCGCGTTTGCGGGGACCGTGTTGGTTGCTTTGGGATGAACAATGCGCCAGCGATCCTCGCCCTCGCCGACCCAGCAATAGAAGTAATCGCTCGCCTTGACCTTGCGCTCAAATTCCGCCGCGAGTTTCGGCGGAATGACTAGCCGTGTCATTTTGTCCGCGCCGATGAATCTGTCCAACGTAATCTGTGGTCGGCGGTCGTGATTGCCTGCGATGTAAAAGATTCGCTCAAAGGGTCGGATGAACGATTCGATGTGTTGCTCGATTTGCTCGATCTCTTCATCGGTGTCTTTTTCACTCTCGAAAAAGTGCGCCAACGATCCCCAGTGAAACCAATCGCCCGCGAAGATTGCGGCACGAATCCCGTACCCTAGCGCGCGTTCGATGCAACGATTCACAAACGCCGCGTTGTGTAGCGGAATCTCGACATCGGGCAGAATCAGACAGGATTCGTCAAGACAAAGTGCGTCTAGGAACTTCGGTGCCGGGCTTTCAGGAACGCGCAGTGCATCGGAAATCCTCACGGCTTGCCCCCTATTCGATTTTGAATGTACGGTATTATCTCGTCTATTTCGCATCCTTTGCTCTGCAGAGCGCAGCGCGGGCATCCGCCTCAATCAGCGCGATCGTCTGCCCCGCGTCAGCGTAGTACGACCATAGCCACGCGCGGAGATCCGCAAGTGCATCCATGATGAAATGCCAAAAAGGCGAGTGGTGCATCATCGCCTCAGGAGTGTTTCAAGTGGCGTACCGAAAATCAACAGAATCCATCCGATGCCGCCGATGGCAAGGATAAATGTCAAAATGACGGGGTAGACCAGGCGGTCAATTTTCTTGTCAACGCCTTTTTTCCATTCAAGCAGATCGTGAATATCGCGCGTAATGCCGTCATCCCCTTTTTCGCCAAAGAGGACGCGCGCGGATTGCTTGACTGCCTCGTTTGTTTCGCGCACTTCGATTGTCAACGCCTTAACACTGGCAATGAGTTCAATAATCTCACGCTCGGAAACTTCAGCAAGGGGCATTCGATTCTCCGGTTACAGTGAAATGTTTACCACGCTGTTTTGTCGTACACCCTATTCATTTTGTCCTCACATAAAGAAGAAGATCGGCGCACGCGCTGCCGTGCTATACACCGCCGCCAGCACCGGGCGATTTCCCGGTGTTGCATCGTTGGCCGATCGTATCGGTGCATATTCATAAGGACCCACTGGCTGTGTGGCGGCAATGTCTCTACTGCTGATTAGGGAATAGTAAGTAATTCCCGTTTTATTGATGTATGCTGTATTCAGGTTCCCGCTGGTGTACCGGGTGTTATTTGCCAATGCCAATGAATTTTGCCAGATGTTATCGTCGGCTGTTCCGGCAAGGCAATTGTCATACGCGGCTTCACGGTTGCCCGCCGCGAGCGGGTCTTGAGCGCTCCAGTCCTGCTTGATAATTACAATATCGAAATTCACGCCGCTGACTTCGAGAGTTCCGGTGGTCAATTTCCAGTTGACTTGCGTCACTGTGTTGCCGCCGCCAATCGAGGATGTATCCACTTTCAAGAATGAGCGGTCACATTCATAGAGGAGGGTCTGTCCGACATACAAAAGCGCTCCGCCAAAGAGACCGGTAGAGGTGGAACGTGCTGTTGCATAGGTTCCGCTTTGTCCATAAACTGCGTCATCTGCGGTATCGCTAGTGAAATCAGGGTCAATCGCCACCGGGAATTTTGCGTTCGCCAATGCCGCCAGCGGAACACCGGTGAAAATGATTTGCTTCCCTGCCGCCTGCCGCGTGATGCGTTTCGCTAGCAGTCGCTTGCCGTTTGCATCCGTCACAGTTGGCGGTGGAAACCGATACCCTGCGCTCTGAAAATCTTGCAAGTCGCCATCGCCGAATGGGTCGCTAACCAACGTCTCAAACACCAACCAGTCATTCGCTTTTCCTGATGGCATAGATGCGACAATCATCTCGCTACATGCGCCATGCTCCGTTAGTCGCATTCGGTGCTCAAAAATCCCTGATGAGCGAACAATAGAGTCGCCATCGATCTTGCCATCCGGCAACGTTGCCAACGGCGAAAACGCGCGCGTCCCCGGCGTGAATAGTCCAATCCGCTTTGTTTGCTGCGCGTGTGTGCCAGCACGAATCGATCCATCCGCGCGAAAGAAGATCGGAATGCCGGGGGCAGAGAACTCCGCGCCAACTGGCTTGAGCGCGGTGTCAATCGGTTGCCACTCGTTCGCCGTGTCGAGATAGTGACACGGCTTGCCGACAAAATCCGCTTGAACCAATCCGTCAGGTCGCGTGAAATGGATGCCATATCGAGCGCGTTTCGCCACCGGCAAGCCGATGAGTTGTTCTTGGTGGGATGCCCAGTTAGCCATTATATATTCTGCCCCAGAATCAGATTACATTCTGCCATTTTCCCCGTGCCTTTCCGTCCCCATGTTTCAGTCTTCTTATGACATTCCTTATCCAGTATCGAATACTGTGACTACCCTTTTTGTAAAACATCTTGCCGCATTGCCTGCACGTCTTAGTTAGACCATCCATATCAGATCGCCTGTCCCAAAACGTAGCCGTCGAACGTATTCGCCGCCGTTGCGACAAACCCGAACGTATCCGCTTTGTTGATCGTCGTCGTCAGGGTCGGCGCGCTTCCGCCCGCCCAACTGATTGTCGTAAACCACGTAACTGTTCGCGTCCCCGTTCCATCCTGTGTGAGTTTGAGGACAAACTTCATTCCCGCGACCACGTTGGAGAGCGCGAGCGTGCGGTTGCCGCCCAGCGTGACCTTCTGCCAAAGCCCCGTTGCCAGATTGAATGTTACCGTTGCCTCATCAGTCGCGGCGACATAGTCCTGGAAAGGCGTCGCGTATTTCACGCCTGCCGTTTGCGATGAGTCAGCCACGAGCGCAAGCCCATTCGTTCCCACCGCGACGCGCACCGGCGTTGACGCTCCACTTGCCGCGTAGACATCGCCTTTGGTCGTTAGTGTTGCCTTTTGCGCGTACTGCGTGTGATCATCTGCTGCCAATCCTGACAACGAGCCGTGATAGGTTATACCGCTGTCTGCGTTCCATCCTGATTCAGAATCGTAAACGAGGGATGCGCCTGCCGCCAGCGTGGCTTTGCGAATGATTCGCAGGGTTGTGTTATCATTGTACTGGACATAGACTGTCGCGTTGACCGTATCAGCATTGTAGATTTCAACATGCCGCACCAGTCCTGCGGCTGCCGCGCACAGGTCAACCGCCGTCGCGTTGTTGCTCACGCCATTGGTTGCAGTAACGGCATCGGCGGTCGTGATGGTCGTCGCGATAAACGGCAGTTGATTTGTCGTGACCGCGCCGCCGAGATAAAATTGAAGTTTCTGATTCGTGGAAACGTAAATCATTTTACACTCCCGCCCAAGTTTTCCATCGGGCTGTGCGTGCCGAAATATCTGTAATCATCTTCGCGGTCAATGTCAGGCGAACATCGTCGCCAACGATGATCGTCCGCGCCGATGTTCCCTCTTGCTGCCGTGTGATCGTCAGCGTGTCCGTTGAGATAACCGTCACGCGCACGATTTCCGCGTTCGCGGCATCCGGCTCGACGCCGGACGGCTTGACCGTCATACTGAACGGCGCGGCGGGCAACGTTGCGCCTTGCCCCGCCGTGAGGACGAGTGATGTTCCGCTGGTCGCGGGACTGGGCGCGGTGGCAACCGTGCATAAAATGAAATTGGCGACTGCATCAAGTGCCATCAGTTATTTCTCCTCGTGCGTGTGCGCGGGTTGCGCGTGCGCGTAGTCCCACATGTCGGCGCGGACCGTGTCTAGTTTCTCGCGCGCTTCGATAACGCCGATCCCGTGCACCGTCCATTGCGCGGGCTTGTCGTTTGCGAATTCGACGTGAATCCAGACCCGTCCATCGTCCGGCGGATTCTCGCCGCGTGCGGTTGCCGCAATCGTTTCGTCAATGGTCATTTCATCCTCAGCGCAATGATGGCATAATAGATTGCTGAAAAAACTAACCAATCTGCCATCCAGTACTTTTGAGTCACTTGCATTGCAATCGCCAAGATCATCAACAGTACTGAACCCGCCACCAAAATCTTGTCCATACGATTGTCCTTTCTACGCAACGGTAATCAACTGCGTCGTCATCAGTGAGCGTACTGTTGCGACGACCGTTCCCTGACCGCCGGTGCAGGAGAACACCAGTGTATGCGCCTGCCGCAATCCGCCCGCGGCATTAACAATGTATGTCGTCACGTCCAAGACCACATTCGCCGCGCCGCCGGCGTTTTGCCAAGTCCCGCCGAGCGCGGTTGTGCGGTCAATGCCGTCAATCGCGAGCGAAATAGTTGTCGGGTACGCCGTGTCGTCGTAAATACCGTAAGTGATCGTCGTGCCGTGCGAGTGATCGGAAACGGTATGGGTATGATCGGCGACTGTGTGCGTATGCGCTGAAATTGAGACTGTGTGCGTGTGGTCGCTGACGGTATGTGAATGTCCCGAACCCACATCGTAACCGGTGCTTTTGAATCCACTTGCCCCGCTTCCCCAGTAAAGCGTGCCGGGTGATCCCGGATTGGCTGTAACGGGATCAGAGCCAGTCCCATTGGAAATAGTGAATGTATGATAATGATTTCCGCCCGTGGATGTGGTTTGCCCGCCGCCACTCGAGCTTGTTGGCGTCTGTCCGCCGCTACTACTCGACGTTTGTCCGCCGCCGCTGCTTGATGTTTGCCCGCCGCCAGCCGCGACGCTCGTCGCCGTGATCGTCGAACGAAGCGGGCGCGTCTGCAAACGAACTTTGCACGAATTAAGATAGAGAACACGCGAATCAATTTCGACGGGCAGCGTGACCGTGTGACTTGGCGCAAGTTCCTCGCGGTACACAAATGTTTCAGCCGACGGATATGGCTGCACGAATGTCTGCATGACCTTGACCGCTTGCAATGCGCCGATGACGATTGCCGCGTCGTCAATCTGCCGCCGCCCCAAGTTGGAGAGCAGTAGCACCGTCTGCGCCGATCCGCTGGCGTCAAACGTGTCCGTCCGCTCCATCACGTAGAACAGGTCGTTGATGTCCGCCCATTTGAACGCTGCGCCGCGCTGCGTGACGACCCCGCGGTATTCCAATCGAATCTTATCGCCGCATTTGACCGACCACGCGACCTGTCGCGCGGTGACGTTGTAGATCAGGTGTGCGTCTTTGTACCATTGCAGGTATGCCGACGCCTTGTCGTAAAGCGCGTTCGCTCCATTGATAATATCCGCATCGCTATTCGATAGCGGGTTAATGTCGGTAAACGGAAGAACTTTAACGCGTGTTCCATTCGTCGCCACGCTTGCCGCGTCGGCGAGATACCAATACGAACTACTGTCTGGATTTGTGCCAGTCTGGATCGTGTACGGCGTTGTGCGCGTGCTGGTCTGGAGCGTCAGTGCGCCTAGTCCCTGACCGCCGCCCAGGGGAACAATCGTATTCCAGATTTCATCCGTGTCGGTGACTTCCTCGATGCTCTCCGCAATGCCGGCGAGTGTGTTCGCGTTCAGGTCGCTCGTCATCAGTTGCGGCATAACCAACCGCTTGCCGCTGTCTACGCCCATTGCGCCAAAGTCCAGCGTCCGCGCGGTTGCCCCTTCGCGGAAGTGGAGTTTCATCCGCGAGCCAATCGCCGCAATCGCCTCGAAGATGGATTGCCCCTCGTATGCTACCGTGATATTCCCAAGTGAGCCGTCGATTGTTCCGGGCGTCCATCCTGTTCCGTAGAGCAGTCCGTAGAGATTGCCGCTCACGTTCGCAACGGAGAGCACCGTCGATACCGCGATGTTATTATACTGTCGCCGCAGATAAGTGTTGGCGAAAACCAACTCCTGCATCAGCGACCAGCCCTCGTAGCGGATCTCGGTCTGGCTGACCGATTTCGTCGGCTTGCGGAGAATGTATTCGCCGATGTAGCCATTCGTTTTGTGGTACGCCTTGACGTGGACCCCGCCGACGAGATTCGCGGTCATCGGGTCTGTCGCGGGAACAGAGAACGAGAGCGAACCGATCTGGTCAAGCGCGAATCGAACGTTAATGCCTCGTGCCGTGAACAGTCCGCCGAGCGCGGTCCCGCCCGAACTGAACAGGTCGAGTCGCAGCGCGCCGACGGAGATCGTCTCGTAGTCGGCTTTGATGAGATAGCCGACGACACTAGCCGTTACATAGAGTGTGGGTTCGGCAACCGCGCGCACGGACGCAGTAAGCGATTTGACGACCTGTGCCTGCGCGGCGACGCTTGCCGTAACCGTTCGCGTGTATTGTGCTTGCGCCGCGACGCTTGCGGTTAACTGACGCGTGAATTGCGCCTGTGCCGCGACGCTCGCGGTAATGGTGAGTGTTACCGCTACCGCTGCCGCAACGCTTGCGGTCAGTGATTTTGTTAATGTGCCTTTGGCTGCTACGGACGCCGTGAGAGACTTAACGACAGTGACTTTACCGCCGCTTGTGCCGCCGTAGTACGTCGAGCCAAAATACCCGCCGCCATACGCCATCGGTTAACCCTCCAGCGTATTATGCTCTGTCGCGTTTCCTTGCGGGTCGATGAATAGGTATTTCTCTTTGCCATCCTTTTTTCGATAGCCCAGGATGTGAAATAAAACCTCGTCGGATGATTCATTCAAGCCGACGACGCGAACGCGACGACGCCGAGCGAAGGGTTCCGCGCCGCGCGGAATACTGAATCGAAATTCCCTACCCTCGGCGTCAACAAACGCAATCGCCGTGACAGGTTTCTCGATACTTGCCGTGAGAAAATTCGATTCGTGTCCGTCCTTGATTTGGTCGAGTACGGTTTTGTCTGAATAGATGATGCGCCAGTCCATTGTTAAATCTCATCGTATCTGAAATAATAGGTACGCCCAGTGCTAACACCCGGCGATGCCGTGCTCGCCATCAGGAGTTGCGCGACGACGAACTGACCAAAATCGCCCGTCGTTGGATTCGATATGCTGCCGGTCAACGAGAGAGGCGCGCCCGTGGTATAGGTATAGAGATCGGTTGCGCCGGCGAGGATCGAAGCCCCATTTGCTACCGGGTCAACATACGTATCCGACGCCTTGCCCTTGACTGTGATGCCGGTCGCCCACGCCACGCCGTCAGAGTAGAATTTGAGGTTGTCGATGATGCTGGCGGGGGAGGTAGTCGCGTAGAGACGCAAATTCTTCAGCCACGAGTAGTTTGTGCCCGCCGCTGGAATGACCACCGGATTCGCCGTGTCGCCAGTGTCTACATCGGAAAGACGGAAACGCACGTCCGCGCTCGTTATATCCGCGCCACTACCCGCGCCCGCGCCATGCCAGGAATAAACCTTCACGTTGGCTGACATAATTCACCTCTATTGGTACGTAACTCGATAGATAATCGTTACCGTTCCCGACGGTGTGCCGCCACCCGCCGCGACGAAATCCACATCGTTGGCGCCGACATCGTATTTGAACAAACCGACCTGCGTTGTGGGAATGACCTTATTCGCCCAATCGTCCGAGCCGGCGAGTTGAATCGTCTGCGCGCCGGCGTCTACTTCCCAGAGTTGCGACGTTATATCGCCATTGTGTTGGATGTAATAGCCGTTGGTGTTATTCAAAAACTTGGGGCTTTTCGCGGTCCCGTTGAAACGCATAATCATTTTTACTAGCGGCGCAGTACCGGTGTTATTCAGGTCAATCACGGTCGGCGTCGCGCTCACGCTCGTCGTCTGTGTGACTTGCGTGTCGGCATACCAGAAGGGTTCGGCGACCGCAAACGTCAGCGCGATGTTCGCCGCACCGATCTTCGAATAGGACTCCCGCTGTGGCTTGGCATTCTTGCACTTGGCGAGTAGGCGCAGGTATGTCGTGCCATCATCGAGTAGCACGCGTAACCATTGCTGCCCGGTGAATAGATTCTGCTTGAGCGTTGCCAGTTCGGTGTCGATCGTCAGATAGGACGCACGCAGGATCATGTTGAAGGTGATCGCGTTGCCGATCTTGGGCGATTGTGCGGTTCCATCGGCGTCGTACGCGCCGCTCGCGCCAGGTACCTTGATGAGATTCGACTCGAATTCAGTTATGCCATCGTCGTAACTGCGGAAGTGGAAATTGGATGTGGCGAAATTGAAATTCCCAAAGTCGGTGAGGATCACAGTGCCATCCCATGTGCGCGCAGAGCCGTCACCACTTCGTTTGCTGTTTTTCGCGCTGATGTTGTTTCGTAGACATTGACGGTGATGCCGCCGACGTTGGTTGTTTTGCCCACCGGCGTGATCTGCACGCGTTCGGCTCCGCCCTCACCTACGCCGATCAGGGTCGGACGATTGACCATAAAGTCACCGCCACTCGCGTACCAGCCCGCGGGCTTGGCGAACGTAGACATATCACCTGGTACCCAACTGCCCATTCCAACGGCAGAGCGAATGCCCTGAAGTTGCAGGGCTTTGCCAATCAGATAATCATACGCGCCGCCTTGCAGCGTTTTCATCGCGGCTGCCAGTTTTTCGTTTTCAGTACTTTCGTCCTTGAGGAATTGGATTTTCGTTGCGCTGGCTGTTTTCGCCGCCGTAACGTTATCGGCATACGCTAGGTTTTCCACGTCGCGCCGATGGTTGATGCCGCGTTCGGTTTCTGCGAGCGTGGCTTGCAATGCCGCGAGCTGCTTGGTCTGCGCGTCCTTCGTCGCCGTGACTTGCTCGGCTGCCGTGCGCCGCGCCTGCGCGATTTGCGCTTCTCCCGTCGCCTGCGCCTTCGCGATCTGGTCTTGCATCCCCTGCGATGCGAGTTCTTGTGTGTGCGCGTATTGCTGATCCGTCTGCTGGCGACGGTAATCGAATTCTGCTGCTTGCTCTTGCTCGCGCTCGGCAATTGCCGCGAGCCGATCTGTTTTCTGCTGCGCGGCATCTGTGCGCTGTGCGCCCGATTCCTTCTTGAGTTTAGCGATCTGCTTATTGTAATCCGAATTGATCTTCGCGGCTTCCTCTTGTGACTGTTGATCGAGAAAGCCCTTGCGCGTCAACGTCTCTGCTTCGGTGTAGACCTTGCCCTGATCGAGTTGCAGCATGCCGTATTTCTTGCGGACTTCTTCGAGCGCTGCCTGGCGCTGCTCTTCGATGCCAGTGGCTTTGTCTTGCTGGTCGGCGTCGATCTTGGTGAGCGACTTGGTCAGTTCGGTTGCCGCGGCAAGGCGGTCTTTGGCTTCTGAAGCCGCGCTTTTGGTGATGTCGCGATTCAGGGACTTGATATTCTCGGCGTAACCGTAATAATCCTCACTCAGTTTTCGCGTGTTCGCCAGTTCAATGTCTTGAATCTGCTGGACTGTGTTCGACTGGATGTCGACGATCTTCTGACCAAGTTGTGTGTTGAGTTGGTTGATTTTCTCGGTCGTGTCCTGCTCGATCTTGATGCGGTCGATGCCCGATTTGCGCGTCGCCTCCGATTCGTCATAGGCGAGCGACTTCAGTGTGCTTTTGTGCGCGGTAGCGAGGTCGTTCAGTTTCGCGGTGAGTGCGGTCTGCTCCTCGGAAACGCCGATGATGGACTTTTTGTAGAGGTCGGTCAGACGCGTGTTTTCGAGGATGGCAGGGGCTTCCTTAATTGCCGCGTTGTAGGCATCAACCTGCCGTTTGGTTTTTCCCGTAAGTGCTTGAGTAAATAATTCCATAATGCGCGTGCGGTCTTTTTCTGCATCGCCGCCCGCGAGGGTTATCTTCGCAACCTCAAGTCCAACCACGCCAAAGCCGTACAAGAGACGCGTGGCTTGCCCCGCCGTGTCGCCTAGTTTCTCGATTTCATTCTTTGGCTTATTGGCAGGGTCGCCAATCTCTTTCAGCGATAGTGCAAAGTCGTGATTGGCTTTCGCAGCCGCCAGCGCGACGGACGCCTGATCGCGGGTTGCGCCAGAGAGTTGTGCTAGTCCCTCTGCTGCTTGATCGGTTTCCGCTAATCCATCGATAGATTTTTTGAACGCATCGGTTTGTGGCGTGGCTGTATTGAGCGCATTGACGAGCGCGCTAATTCCCATTCCCGCCGCCGCAATTCCAACCCCCACACCGCCGCCAAACATGAACGATTCGCCCAATTGCGTGACCATGCCGGTTGCCTGCGAAATAGACCGGCCCATCTCGCCGGTCTTACCGATGGCAGAGGTCAGATAGAACGCGGCTTCGCTGCCCGTCCGCATCCACTCGCGGCGATTCATTCCCAGAGCTTCGTTTGATCTGCCAGTCGCGCCAACGACTTTGTTCAAACCCTGTTCGGCTTGCTCAAAGCCATCGCCGGTTTTCTTGGTAATGATTTGGATTTCAATCGGATCAGGCATTTTCTTTATCTCGAATCCGTGTTATAATTCTGCCAGGAGGTGTGTCATGCCAGACGAATCTATCGAGCAAACCATTCTCCGCTATATCGAATCGGGCTATCGCGTGATCTGGAAAGACATGTACTCTGCCCAACTCGTCAAGTCCAAGCGGTTGCGGGGAGGCGTGGTAGCCACCCTTGCCCTGTTCATCTCTTTTTTCGCCGTGCTTGTGCTGCCGCTACAGACCACTCTGACTATCGCCGCGCTTTCCCTATTCGTATTGCTTCTACTTGCTTTTGACTACCTCAATGCGCGAGATGCAACAGTCTATCTTTACCTCAGCGAAGACGGCACAGTGCAATCCATCACCCGCTAATCTTCCTCTTCCTCGCGTGCCCACTCCATCGCTTTGAGATCCGCTGGCGTCAAGTCCTTTGCCCAGTCCTCAGACTGCGCCGCACGTTCGTGCGCCTTCCGCGAGTTGCGCGCGTTCTCACGCAAGAGCCAGCGCAGCCATGTCCGCACCGTCACGATCTGTGGCACGCGCTGCGGGTCAAGGTGGAACTGCTCCGCGTACTGAAACTCCAGTTCCCACCGCGGTAGCGTATCGCCCTCACGCCGCGCCCACGCCTTGAACGCGGCTACGCTCCCGCTACTAAAGGGGGCGCGTCGCTCTCTCCATCTTTTGGTGGCGACTTCATGTCAATCAGCGCGTCGAAGAGTTGCTTGCGCACCACGTCTAGTTCCTTCCGCTTGATCGCGTCGATTTCCTTGCGCGTCCAGCTCTTCTTGTGGTCGACGTGATCGAGCAGAAACTGGCGGAAGTCGTCAACCGCGTAGGTATCGCCGAACAGTGTGTGGCTTTCGCCGAGCGTGAGTTCGTCAGGGTCGTATTCAACGATGACAAGCGCGGTCTGCGGTATTGCCATGTAGTCCTCCTCGTGAAATTTACGATCCTGCGGTTAGGGCTGCCGTGCCCCACGCCGGTACTGTTCCGCCCATGACCTCGAACTCGGCGGAATAGTCCGTGCCGTTGACGGTGTATTTTGTGCAGGCGTAACCGACACCGTTCGCGCTTACGCGGGCAAGCCCGAACTGTGGCTCATTGGTTGTCCAGGCATGTCTCACCCCGAATCGAATGTCCAGCGTATGCGGCAATCCGTCGCCGCAGATGGCGGACAAAACGCCGTGCGCTCCAGAGAGCGCGTGCGCCTCAGTTGTCGCCGGCGCGGTCACCGCCGCGCTATTGTCGAAGCGTCCCGCAATTTTGATCGGCGCGGATGGCTGACCGGTCAACGCGTTCTTGACCGCGTCTTGCCAGACGGTTACGTCCTTCGCCTCGAACGCCAGCCCTACGTCGCCAATCGAGGTAACGTTGATCTCGCGCAGCGCGTTCGCGCTGTCGCCAACGATCACATACACCCATTTTTCAATGCTACGTCCGGTTTGTGCTGCCATTCTGTGCCTCCTGAAATGTTACCCGCGAATAAACGCGAGCGCGAAATTGCATCCCGTGATTGTTGAAAACGAAATTTGCCAACGCGTGAATTGCCGAATGGTTGCGGTTGTCGCCAGCGCGATAATCCCCGCACTCGGCACGGCGGTATGCGCGATTGCGCCACTCGTCAATCCACTGACATTAGCAAAAGAAACGTCCGTATTGGTGGCGGCATCTTGAACGGTGAGTGTTACCGATCCCGTGCCGGTGACAGAGAAAATCTGCCAACACATAAACCCACCCGCCGTTGACTGTGCCACGTCATCTATGCCAATGGCGGAGTTGACTGCCGTCTCATTCCCCTTCGCGTGGAGTAACTTGCCCCAGGGCTTGGTATAATTGATTGCCGCCGCGATAGCGTCCACCTCGCCGAATGGAATCGACGCGACGATGATGTTGTTATCGACTTGCGCCTTGTAATCCAACTGCTCAAATTCGCCACAGTAGACCGGATCGCCTTGCGCCGGCGCGCCACGCACGCCCTGCGGAATCATCACCACGCGCTTGACGCCCGCGCCATTCATTACAGTATGCAAGCCGCTCGTCGCCGTATTGTCAAAAAAGCCATTGAACGTGCCGATGCCGAGCGACGCTTGCCCGATAGCGATCGCGGCTTTGACCGCGTCTGTCCACGCGGCGTCAACAGGCACAACGTGTTCCCATTTCAAGTCGCCTGTCTTGCGCGTGTGCCCGGACAAATCCACACCGTCCACGTAGAATCGCCGATCCTGCTCACGAATTCTACCCGTTGCCATCCGTCACCTCGCTTTTATCCCAACTCTTTGTGTGAGTTGTTTTGACTGGCTGTGCTTTCGGCTTTGGCGCGTCACTTCCGAACACAGACGACCCGCCGCCGACCGCCGCACTCACCCGCGGTAACTTGATCGCGCCGACTGGCTCCGCTTGCTCGTTCGTCATCAACTCCTGCGCAACCCCATCGTCTACGTCGATCTCCTGTCCAATCCGCGCACTGAATCCATCTGACCGCGAGATGCTTACCAACATTCTTACAACCATCATTTCACCTATCCCTGGAAGACATGACACTTGACCGGAATCTGCTCGATGAAGTACGCCGCGCCGCCCTCGAACTGAACATCAGTCGCGGTTGTGCGTCCCGCGAATTGCAGGTCATCCCATAATCCCGCCGCGCTCGTGTTGTCTTGCACTACATCCGCAATCGTCTTCTCGATTAGGTCGCGCTTGTCCTCTGCCTGTGCCTCTGTCCAGTTCGTGTCCTTCTGGATCACGAATGTCCAAATGTCGAGATAGATCCACACGTCAAATGTTTGATCGCTTGGATTCTGTGTGCGTTCCGTTCCCGCGCTCGTGACAATCACCGCCGAAAGGGGCTTGCCAAAGTCGCCGACGAGATAGCCATAGGACTTGTCAACGGGCTTGCCCGTGCCGACAAGTGCGGTCGCCAGGAGTGCCGCGAGTCCATCGCGATAGGTTTCTCGATTCACACTCATCGCGCGCCTTCCTCGAAATTCATTCGCGCAAACGCGCCGTGAAGTTGCAACGCGGCGCCATCGTAGGTGCGCGCGGCATCCGTTGTGTCAGCAAAATGACCGAGATAAATTACCTTGCCGTTGACCTTGATTTGAGCGCGCCACTTGCGGCGCGTGGAATCATACGACACGCCTTTAAGCCCGCTCGTATTATTTTGGTACTTCCCGCGATTGCGCTGATTCTCGGCATGCGTAGCCAGTCGCAGGTTCGAACGCCGATGGTCAAGCGTGTCACCGGAAACATGATCGACTTCCGTGCCAGCGGGCGCGTTCAGAATTTCGCGCGCCATCAGCACTCTCTTTCGATGCGGGTTCTTGCCTGTGCTCCGCACCGCGTAAAACCTACCACTGCGAACCTTCATCGCGTACCATTTATGCGCGCTCAGCCGCTCATAGTCTTCGTTGTCAACGAGCGCGACCTGTCCTTGCGTAAGCTTGATTTGCTTCATGTCAGTTTCAATCTCCTACTCACCATCCCGATATGCTCCGCAATGTCTTGCGGCAAACCGCGGACCGCCTTCTCCATCGTGTCGCGCACCATCACCCACCGATTGCGATGGATATTCGATTGCCGATTTCCGTACGCATCGCCGCCGATGTACTTCGCAATGGGCGAGCCGTGAATAAGCGAGTAGCCATCCTGTGCGCGCGATGGGCGCGGATTGCGCCGAATATACCATCCCTTTTCGTATGCGCCGGTACGCCGATAGGGAATGCCGGCACCGAATCCGTCACTGGCAAAGTATGCCCGCCGCTGCCGTTCGCTATCCCAGTTGACCGGATAGCGAATCGGCTTCCCTGCCGTTTTCATCAACGCCTGCGCTTTGAGCAGTGCCGCATAGATTCGCTGCGCTCCGATGGTCGGTATCTCGGCGTCAAGGTTTTCGAGGGCTTGTGCTTTCATCTGCGCGCCCTTGACTTGAATCGAGAGCGTGGTCATTTCAGACTTTCAACCGCGATTCGCAGGAAACCGCTTGAATCCCCCGCGTAACATTCCTTCAGTTGAAATTCCGCCTTTGTGATGACGCGTTGCTGCAAGTCGTTCGCGGCAGGGTCAAGCGGGGTCACGTAGAGCGAGGCGATATTCGTCGCCGGGTCGCCGCGTAGTCCACCGCTGATTGCCGGCGCGCGCTTGG
The DNA here is from genome assembly GCA_043801885.1 of Planctomycetota bacterium. Lineage (GTDB taxonomy): Bacteria > Planctomycetota > SZUA-567 > H5-PLA8 > H5-PLA8 > JAZDLP01. The sequence goes on from JAZDLP010000087.1 coordinate 30,288, forward strand.
TGCTGGCGGCTGTATTCGCGTCTGTCACGAATGTTGACGATGCTCCCCATCCGCTCCACGCGCCGACGAAGCGAATCGGATATTGTGTTGAGCCGATCACCAGAATATCGCCAACCAGAATATCAAGCATCAGCTCACTCGAATATATTTCACAGAATCCGTTGTCAGTTCCGAGCCGTCTTCCTCAACTAGCGTATTCCAATCGTGGTACGCATCATCGCGCATTGAATCGATGCAGAACGAGCCCGTGCTTGCTTCGCCGTACTCGACCGCCAGCGCGTCTGCGAGTTTGAGGAAATTGTCTACCTGTGCGTTTGCCTCGGAGCGTCCGCCCATCGTCTTTTGACTGGCAATCATCGACCAGCGCGCGGCAATGCGCTTGCAGAGCCATACGGACGCCGCGCCAACCGATCCCTGCGCGGTGATCGCCGCGCCAACAGTCGCATCGGTTAGATTCGCCGCACCGGGTAGTACACCCGTGCCACTGACGGTATCTCCGATGTTGAAACGCGTTTTTGCTAGGTCGGTAGACAAATCATCTGCGAAAGTGAACGCCATTATTTTTTGCCTTTATGGACTTGTTCTGCTATCGCTTCTAGCAGATTGGCAACGGCTTCGCATTGAGTCACGGCAGCCGCGAGCGGGTCGCGCTCGACCGATGCCGTGTCAATCCAGCGCGGCAGGGCAGAGAGATCGTACCGACTTTCCAGTACCTTTGCCGCGTCAAGTGTTCGCGCGCGCGCTTGCGAGATTCGATTCGCGGCTTGTCGATTGTCCATGATGATTCCTTTGGGGCAAACTTGCGCTTGCCCCTCTTTTACTACTTCGTGCCGATTGCGCACCAGTCCACTGCGACCGGCGTAGTTGCCGCCGTTATCGTAATCGGTTCAGACGCCCAAACCTTGAGTGTAACAACCGCCGTCGCATTTGTCCAGGTGACCGATGCGCCGTCCGCCGTTGGATCGTTTGCCAATCCCGCCGTGACGTAGGATGGCGTCGCAAGCCCATGCACTATCGTGCCCGTGCCGGTGATCGTATTCGTGCCACAGACTTGATAGAGTCCGCCGCTGATTTGCGGAGTTGCGGTAGCCACTGCCGGAATCGCTGTCGCCCAGAAAACGGGCGTACCCTGTACACTGACCGAGGTAGAGACTGCCAGGGTATTGATGTTGGCAATTACCGTCGGCGCAGTATAGGCATAAGTCGGCTGCGGTGTATTAAACGCGATGACCGGCGTGCCCGCAATCGACACGCTGGTAGTGAACACGCCCGTATTTCCTGTGATGCTGCCCGCGACCACCGCCGTGGCATTCGGCAGGTTGTTCATCGGCGTCGCAGTTGCTACCGCTGGAATTGGTGTCGCGGTTGCAACGGCGGGGATCGCCGTGCCCCAGAACACCGGCGTACCGTTGATGCTCACCGCTGTCGCGACGACCGCGCCCTTGAACGTTACTGCCTGATTGAACGTCTCCGGACTATCGTGCCTGACCGGTTGCAAGCCGAGCGCGCCGATCCCGCCTTGCGGTGCGGGCGCGAGCGCGCCATTGATGACCGCCACAATCGCGACCACCAGCACGACGAACGCAGAGAGAGCCGCGCGCCCGAATTCCTTCATCGCCGCTTGCACCTTTGGATTGGCGAACCATTCTTTGAGTTTGTCCATTTTATCATTCTCCATAGAGGCGGATATTGCTACCCGCCTCTGATTGGTTTTACGCTCAGGCGATAGACGGCTCGCTCCACGCGCCCGCCGTATTTTTGTAAACTGCCGCGCCGACGCGATCTGCAACACCCACTCCGAATTCGAGGAAGAGCATCGCGCCTTCGAGAGGGAATTGTTTGATGGGGAATTGACGCCCGCTCATTAGCACCGCGCCGAGTCCGTAGTCCGCCGATTGGCGGATCTTCAGCGGATTGCGCGCGTCGCCTGCGCCGTAGGACTTGTAGACGCCCCAAAACGCGGTTGGAATACGCGCGTTGGCGATCACCTGCACCTCGCCGTAGACACTCGTTTCAATTGCGCCGATGAATTGGCTATCCACCGCTGCAATATCCGTTTGTGTTCCGTAGCGAATCAGAGTTGCACCGCGCTTGACCCAACCAGTCACATTGGTTGTGTTGCTCCACGAACCGGTATCCGCCTGCGCGATCAGTAGTGTGAACGGCGCGTCGTATCCATGTTCCCACAGATTCGCAACTGCCGCTTCGAGCCCCGCTTGCGAGATTCCGTTGTACGGGGCGATGTGATCGTGCGAAGAGGCAAACGCTGACGCTCGCTCAGGGCGATTGACCGGGATATATGCGCTATCCGCAGTGCCAGCATCCGCCAACGGCATGGACTTGCCGCTCGCGCCGACCGCGTCATACGTGCCCTTGAACAGACGCGACAAAACCGCGTTCTGGAATTTGTCTTTGAGATCCGCGATGGCACTATCGACATTCGCATCGAGTTGTGCTGACCGCGCGCTCCGCAGATAATCCCACGTCCAATCCAGCATCCGGTCGTAGCCGATCAGTGGCAACATCGTGCCGGTCGTTACCGCGCGCTTGCCATCCGGCAGTCCGTACTCAGTGTGCGGCTGAAAGCCGTTCGACACACCGATTTGGTATTCCAGCGACGCCTCGTCAGTCGTCGAGCAGAGCGATGCGACCAGAGGGTCAGCCATCAGCCCTTGATTGGCGATAGACAATGCCGAGGCAAGATCGTTCAGATATTCGTCGTACGTTCGCCCGTCCTTGAGCGTCAACTGCGAAAGGTACGCAGTATCAAACCCAGCGGGCAGGGCGATTTGCTTCAGGTCGTTTGGACCAAGAGTAGCCATTTTATTTTACTCCATTTGAGATTTCACAAGCCCTAGACGGACTTGATTGCGACTTGCGGATTGACGTACACGGTCGATGCCGATTCCGCAATGCCAACGATACACGATTTCGTGCCAACAACGGTCGAGAGACGCCCAACGGTGTCACTCAGCCAGATGTTCGCACCCGGCGTCATGGACGAGAACCCGGTAACGGGACCATGTGTCACGACATCAACGGGATCGCCCAGCGCGATGGAAGTCGCGCCAGGATTCGCCGGGTTGCCAGCAACGGCAAGACCCCAGCAGACCAAGAGCGCATCAACCGCGCTCGCGTCAGCCTTACTCACGTTCGGAATGTTGCCCGTCGCAGAGTCGATGTAGATGGGATCACCGAACGCAAGGGCTTCGGTGGCTTTCGCACGTCTGATGATCGCGCCGCCCAGCGGTCGCACATCAGCAGTGGTTACGGTAACTTCGTTTGCCATTTTGTACCTCTCTCTTCTTAGATTTTGAGACGCGGGAAACGCTGGAGGAGTTCTTTCCTCTTCGCATCCGCATCAGTACCAGAATTCACGGTGGTCGAGTTCGTCGCGGGCAAGGTGGGCTTAGCTTGCGCCAACAGGTGTTCATTCTCATTGGCAAGTTTTTCGAGCGCCGCGTCCAGTCCGACAAACTTGTCGCCGTCCTGAGTTACGCCAGTCAAATCCGCCAGCAAGTACGCCTGATCGGGCTTGATGAAAGCGCGCTTGCCCTTGCCCCACTTTGCTTGTGCCGCTTCGCGTTCGATGGCTTGTCGCCGCAGGAGTTGGCTTTGCTTTTCCGTCAAATCCTTCAGCGCCGCATCGCGTTCCGCAATCTGGTTTTTCAGTTTGTCGACTTCGGATAATTCGGCGTCCTTCACCGCCTTATCTTTTGCCTCACGGTCAGCAACGATTTTCGCAAGCCGCTTATTTTCTTTAGCCAGGGCTTCCTCGCTAGCACGCTGCTTGCGGATCGTCTCCAATGCGCGTTCCTTGTCAAAGGTCTCTTCGACTGCTTGCGCGTTTTCGTTCACGGCGGCATCCGCCGTTACTTGCGCCGCGCCTTGCGCGGTTGCACTCTGGACGCCTTGCGCCGTTGTGCTGGTTGCGTCTGTCATCTCAATTTGTCCTTTCGTGAAAATAAAAAACGCAGGTTAACTTTTTCGAGTCAACCTGCGAAGTGCTTTTGAGTGTCGCAGTCGCCGCGCGGTTTTGCCGCGCCGCGTATGTGGTTGTAGAATCGGTCTATCCCAAGATTTCCCTCTTCGCTTCGATCATAGCGATAATCGCCAATCCCGCCGCCGTCACTTCCAGCCACACGATTATCGGCTTGTCACGGAGCGACCGCAAACGCAGAATCAAATTCCGTTCCGCCGCGCTCACGTCTAAAGTGATTCTACCACGTTCCAGAGACGGTGTCAATTGAGTCGCATTAATCATTTTGGAATATGAATTCGCACAAGCAATTGGTGAGACATTGCTGTGATCCGATTGGTGGAAGAGTTCCTAGCGGTTGCCAGCCCTTTGCTGCCTGCTCGATACATCCATCGCAATGTTCCGAGCCGTGCATCATACGTCGCTCCTGTTTCATTCCGCGCTCATCCATTGCTGCACGTTCCGATTCCGCGAATGTCGCATTGCCCGCCTTTGCGTACATCTGTACCCGTTGCATGAACTGCCCGTTCAATTTCTGCTTACCCGATTCGATTTGTCCGATCATGTTGTTGAATCGGTTGTATTGGTACCGCAGGCGTCCGCCGACTTGCCCGTAAGAGGCTTGCGTCATCTGCGCCCAACCACCCTTTGCCGCCGTTGCCTGCGAGACGTGTAAGACTTTCAACTGTTGCATCGTTGCAACTCGATAATCGGCAACGGATATTGTTTTGGCTTTCAGCTGCTCCGCAAGCCCCAGCATCGCATTGCGCGACTTGGTGACCTGCCGCGTCGAGATGGATTTGATCGTTTGGCGCGGTACGAATTTGCCAGTCTTCAGGCTGACGTAGCGGTTCGCCGTTGTGTTGTAGCCGTATTTCGGCGTGCTAGGATTGCGCTTGACGTTTGGGTTCGGCATCGGTTATCGGCACGGCATTGAGCAGCGCGGCAAATTCCGCGTCGAGCATCGCCATTTCCTCGTCAGTTAGTTGCACGGCGTCGGCAGTCGTCAGTCGCGCAATCTCTTCGTCGGATAAAGCAATAGGTGGTATCATGTCGGCATCACCAGTTGCTCATTCGGCATAGATTCGTAAATCGCGCCAATGTCCTCGTCGCTCCATCCGTTGCGCGCGAGATAGGTTTCGAGCGGCAGACCCGCTGCGACTGCCTGTGCTGCCGCCGTCCAGAACGGCACAGGATTCTCGCGGTCATCTGCGCGCGTGGTCAGGGGTTGCCATTGCGTTTCCAAAGTTTCGTTTTCATCCAGTCCGCCCGCGCCGAATACGTTAATCAATCGCCGCGCCATTGCGAAACAATCCTCCCAGGAGTTACCGAACATCGTTTGAATCGCGCCAATGCGCGCGAGCATCGGCGCTTCGAGTTGCTTCTGCGTCCCCTCGGCGGGGATCTGCGCATTTAATTGGAAACGTGCAGCGGGGATATCTTTCGCCTGCGCGATCCAGGCGATGGCTTTGTCGACAACCGACACTAACGGAGCAGGATCAATCGGCGGCTCACGCAGTGCATCTACCTCAGTGCGTGATTTCGTGGTCCCGATGATCGTATTCGGTTTGAGTTTCAGCCGATTCGAGCCATCCGATTTTAAGTCCCTGCCATCGCTCGTTGGGTAGAATCCAAAGAACTTCCAGATAGGAAATCCGTGCGTATCGTTCGATTCAACCAAGTCAACCAGTGCGTGGTTAATCACGTTTTGCATCGAAACGACCGTGCTGTCAATCTCGCACTTGCGCCCGCGATTGCAAAAATGGATGATCGGTATTCCGAGTGGTGCGCCTGTGCCGTCCACCCAGGGGACGAAGCCGCGCGCATCTACTGATTCAGGGATGAATCCCAATACGCCGCCGGCGTCGATGATCTGTACGTTGTCACGTACCGGCGTCCATTTGCCGCGATCTAGCACATATCGCTCGAAATGGTCTGGGTAGTAAAGTGTCATTCGTTGCCGTGCGGTCGTCATGCCGTTTTTGCCGATCATTGTTTCCGCCCAGCGTTTGGCAACGTAGAGCATCGGCTGTGTCTCATCGTCGTTTGGGTAGAATGCCTTGCAGCCGAATCCGCTACCATCATTTGTTGTGTCACAGAATCGCGGATGGGGATTGAAGCGAGGAAGTCCACTGGAATCGAGGTCAACGAATACGAACGATTCGCCATCGCGCAGGGTGTTCTCGTAAATTGAGGATTCTTTCGCGTCGAGGCGATTTGCCGCCCACCATTCGCCCGCTAGCGTGCCGAGCGATTCGTCGCTTGAAGTGAACGAATCAACGTGCATCCGGTCCGTGAGCGCGTAAACCACCTTGTCGGAGACATTCAGATGCAGGAGTTGATTCGGGTCAGGCGCACCGGAGAGGTCTAGGATTTCGCGCAGGCGCGCAGATAAGTACGCGTACTGTTCGCCATCGAAGTATTTGCGTGCGCGGACAATCGCTTTCTGACGGTCGTTTTCCTCTTCATCCGCCCAACTCGCCCACGCGAGCGCGAGCGCGACTTGTGCGTTTTCATTCGCTGCGATTTCCAACATTTATTTTACTCCACGCTCCCGCTATCTCGCCCTGCCGACAAAGTTCTGGTATTGTTCACCGATCAATTCCGTGCAACTCCAAACGTGCGCATCCATTCGTCCAGGCGATGGGTCGCCTGGTTGCCATTGGCACTGCTCATCTTCCAAGTAAAAGAATGTCCCAACGTGATGCTCTCGCCCCTGCTCGCAGATTGCGCTGATCGGCTCGGCGCGAATCGCCTTGCCGCGCGACGCGCTAACCAATTTGACCGGTACATTCGCATCGACTTGGTTGATAACCGTCCGTACCATTTCGCCGCCGAAATTCTGCTCGGCTACGATGTAATTCGCTTTGAGTTTGTAGTAGAGCGTAATCGCCGCTCTTGCCCAAACATCGGGCGATGCCTGCAAACTTGCGTCCTCTAGTGTGTAGATATGGATCGCGTCGCCAATCCGCGCGCTGCCATTTGCAACGATTCCGCATTCGTCGCCCGATCCCGCCTTGCTACCGCTTGGGTCAACACCGACGACGATGTGCTCCAGTTCCGGCGCGCGCGTTACGCGGTTTGCCTCAATGTCCGCTCGCTTCCACAACGCGCCCGGCGAGTCCTCTTTGTCCTCAGCTAGAATCTCTTGCTCATATGCCAGCCGTGTCATGTCGCGCGTAATGTCAATCAATGCCTCTTTGCTAATGTGTGGATTCTCGTGCGATGCGAAGTGAAACGCCTGCCAGCGCCCTGTTGTATTCTCTTGCGCCCGCTTGAACAATTTCGCCGCGTGCCGCTTGTCATGCGCCTTTGATGCACTTGACGTTCGCAGACTTGGCGGCGTGTAGATGAACACGGCGTCACCGTTATTATCCAGGAGCATTGGCGCACCTACCACGCCCCAAGCATCTTCGTCCATCAACTGAAACTCGTCCAGTATCAATAGGTCGCCGTAATCACCGCGTAGGGTGTTCGCGTTCCATGCCGTTTTTGCACGAATCCGATTGAGTGTGCGTGGCACTTCAATCACGTGTTCTGTCTCGTTTTTGTAAAGAGCTTTGGCGTCGATGGGTGCTGCCAACGCGCTAGTCACTTCGTACCAGAATCGTTCGATCTGGTCAGCCGTCGGCGTCGCATACAGAACGCGCCGATGGTCTAGGAATGCTTTGATGGCAATGATTGCCGCGCCGACGGTTTTACCGCCGCGTCTGCCGGCGCGGATGATGCGCCGCTTTGCCGTACTATCGATAAACTCCCGCTGCCGTTCGTGCGGTCGCGGCAAATGAATCGTGAAGTCATCATTTGTCATCGTAAACGACGTGCATCGTTATCACCCCGGTCGCCTCTACGCCCATCGGCTCGCTGCGCGCCATCAGTTCGCGCAGAATCGCCGCGTTGCCGAGCGCCGCTTGCCGATACGCCGCCGCGACCACGGTTTTTTTCCAGCATGTTCCGTCAGGCAAGCCCGCAATCGCCGTGATGTCCCTTGGCGTTGCTGTCTCGCCGTAGGAACGAATCAACTCAGCCCAAGACGTGCCGAGCGGCGTCATAGTCGATTTGCGCTTGATTCCCTTCTGGCGTCCCTTTTCGAGATTTGCCTTCGATTTTTCGCTAACCATATCCTAAATTTTCCCTAACCGTGCGATTATGCCGATTCGATGCGCTCACACGTCAAGCCGAGCGCGGAAACTATGCGTCAACAGGTACCAAGTTTCTCCAATCGCACAAACTAGCAACCACTGATTTATCAATAATCACAAATGGATCACACGAACCATTTGCACTACGGCGATTCAAATCTGTCACTTCGTTTCTAACCGCAAATTCTTCGACAAGTGACGCGACAAACTCATTCTTGCGAACAGGTGGAATAAAAATCGTTCTGATTTTCGGCAACCGACTAACCCAAAAACCAAACTCTTGACTGTTGACGCGGCAGACATATAGGCAATCTATGAATCTGCGTTTTTGTAAATGAATCAGTAAGGGCAAAACCTCGAGCGACAAATCGGAATACTGTTTGCTTGAATGGGTCTTGATCTCGAACTCGAATATCCGATTGCGCCCAATCGCTAAACGGTCTGCGCGCCCACGTACATACAATGCCGAAATACTATGTGACTTAATCAATAAATCTTGGATTGTCTGCGGCAATGTTTCGTGATATGTTTGTGCGTGAATACTATAACCACACGCCTGAATGTAGTTGACCGCAATGTCTTCTAGTTTTGCGTGTGGCTCAAAAGACGGGTCAATTCTTGGCGATGCGACTTTTTGCGATGTTAGCATTGTCCTCGTCTATTTCGATACCGATTGAATTGCGATTCAGTTGATGCGCGGCAATCAGTGTTGTGCCTGACCCTGCAAACGGGTCTAAGATTGTATCGCCCTCGTTAGTCAAATGTTCGATGTAATAGCGCGCCTCTGCGTCGCTTTGTTGCCAGTCGTGATCGTCTTTAGTTGGCAAACTCGATTCGATTAGGTCAGAGACAAAATCGAGGTTGCCGCCGCGCGTGTCTTTTACAAACCACAGCATCGGCTTCCACGCCACGAAAACATTGACACCAGTCAGCCGCGCCGAGTTTCCGTTGTGCTTGCAGCACAGTGTCCACCAGTACCGCAAATGCGGAGTCATTAGATTTAGTATTTCTGGAATGGCATAATGCCCGGCATAACAAATCAGACTGCCGCCCGGCTTCAAAACCCGTGCCGCCTCACGCGCCAAGTCCTCATACAACGGAATGGATTCTCTGTCATAGGGCGGATCGGTAAAAACGAGGTCAACGGAATTGTCTGGAATGTCTTTGACGCGCTCCCGAAAATCGCCCACTCGCAAATCAACACCACAGGGCAACGCGACTGACTTGCCCGCCTTTGCGCGCTTCGTCCGCTCCGCTTGTTTTCGCTCGCTCTTCGCAACCCCCAAGACAGTAGTTGTAGTCAGCTCTTTTTCTTTCCCGAGCTCCTCCGCAATGGTCGTTTCCAGCTTTGCTTCGGGTAGTTCTCCCATTTGTTGAGTCCGCGATGATTCGTTTCGGGTTATTCCAAGTTCGTCCAACGTAACCGTAACTGTCCCATCTTGGGACAGTTTGGGTGTTTTCCCCTCTCGCAACTCGCCTGATTTCTTCATCTGTGCGAGTATCTGACCCTCTTTCCATTGCGCCTTGATCTTTATTTCGGCGGCATTATTCTGCGCTTCTAATCCAAGTCCCGCCTTGCGCGCGTACTGCCTAGCCGCCTCGGCTAGGTTTGCAACCTGTCGAGCGTCTGACACGGTTTTGATCTCTGCTAGCATCCGCGTTGCTTCGGTCAGTTTTGTTAAAGTGCCATTACCGTTACTCATTTCAACCTCTGCATTGAATTCTCTGACCTTATTCAGACTGGCAGGCGATTCAGAGTTATCGCTTTTCGGGTGTACTGCCCTAGCCAGTCTTAGTTATGCCGCCTTGTTCGTTCCGCAGCGCGGCGTCCGCGCCCGAAATCCGTACCAGTGCGAGTTTTCCTCTTGCACGAGTTTCCGCAATTCGGATTGCAATAAGTCGAATAATTCTCCCTTATCGGGATTCGTTTCTGTGATGACCGCGGTGAGATTCAGCGTGGCGAACCAAATCAATTCCTCTTGGGTCATGATTTTCCACGTGACAGATACAATTTGACCAACTCTAAATCAATCAAGTCGATTTCATTGGCGAGATACTTTTTCATATCGGGTTCTCTCTCTCGCCAAAAGTCGCGGCAGAATGATTCTTTCATCCCGCGCAAAACGTCGCGGCGGCGC
>JAZDLP010000092.1:0-16595 GCA_043801885.1 Planctomycetota bacterium
ATGATCCATCCAGACGATGACGTTCCAGCGATGTTTGCCGGATGGTGAAATCGAGACTGGCGAGAATCCATCGCCAAGCGCGACAAGAGAACAGGTGGCGTCAAAGCCGATACTGACGATATCTCGAGATGGTTTTTCGGATTGTTTTACCGCTTCCCGAGTGACATCGCAGACGGCCTTCCAGATATTTTCCGATAACTGCTCGACGAAACCATCTTGCGGTCGGTGAATGGCGATGGGCCGTACCGCTAGGGCAATCCGTCTCCCACGCACGGTGAAAATGGCCGCACGAACGCTTGCGCTTCCGACATCAATTCCGAGAAAGAGAGGCATCGTCACCTTTCATTGTTCAGGCTGCGACGCGGGCAGTTCGCGCATATCCGGAGGCAGGTGCGAATCAATCGTTCCGCCGACAGATTGGCCGGAGAGATCTACGCGACCGGTAGGCTTGCCGACTACGACTTCAAGCTGCGCCAGTTGCCCCCCATACTGCAATCTGTGAAAAATGAAGTCGTTCTTGGCGCTGAGCAAATTGTCTTCGGATTGGATTACATCATAGCTGCTGTTCTGGCCAACCGCAAAGCGGCTCTTTGTCGCGTCTACCGCGCGTTTAGCTTGTTCGACGCAGCGAGCTTCGATCAGAATTGTCTTTTCGCATTCGCGCAACAGGCGCAAGATATTGCGCACGTCCAGTTGAACGGTGACGCGGACGGTCTTGAGATTAATTTCGGCCTCGCGCAACGACAGCAACGCGGTTTCGTAAGCGGCGCGATCAGAGATTTTACCCAAAGGCAGACTATAGTTAAGGCCGACGTTCCAGGAATTAACATCTCTGCCGTTGTCCCGCTCAACCACTCCTCGCCCCGTGTGGCTGCGGCTGAATCCTCCCACTAAATTGATCTCATGGCCCAAACCGTTCTTGGCCAGAAGCGTGTTTAATTCTTGAATTGCCACTGCGTGACGACTATTGAGTAAATCAATGCGATTATTCAGAGCATCCTGGAGGATAATGTTTTCGTCGAAACGCACAGCCTGAAAAAGTATCGTCGGATCACTTATATTCTTTTCGTCTTTCTTGGCGACCAAAATGACTGTGCCAGTGGATTCATCTGAACGTAGTTCTTTAGTGATGCCTGGCTCGGATTTCTCGCCGAAGTCCACAAGCGCAGCATCTACGCGCAGCATTTCTTCGAGATCCACGTCCATGAGTCTTTTGAGCGTGTCATAAGCGGTTTCCAGAGCGCGTTCACCGCTGATCATAGCCAGCTCGCGGCGGCGCAACTGCACATCCGCATTGGAGACATCCAGGATGGTCACAAATCCGGATTGCTTGCGAGCGGCAGTCAGGTCGAGGAAAGCCTTGGCGGATTTGACTGACTGATGGATGACTTCCAGCGATTGTATCTGCTGGATGATCTCCGCGTATGCCTGTCGTACTTGGAAAATCAACTGCTGCGTATCGCGTTCCAGCGAGCCGCGAGAGACAAGTCGTTGAATGCGAGTCGCGCGGATCGTGTTTAAACCTACGTCGGCACCGGCGCCTTTCCACAGACGCTGAGAAACATTCACGCCGGCGCTTCCTGTAGCCGCGCTACGGTCCAGACCAGTGCGCGATTCAGTTACCGCAAAATTCAATTGTGTGCCCCACGGCGAAAGTTGAGTGATGCCACTGCTGAACGAGTTGGTTCCGTTGCCGGTATCCTGGCCGACGGCGCGCGAATTGGCGTGATTGGTGGAGAAGTTGAAAGTTGGATAATACTGACCCCAAGCCGACTGCGCCGCAATATCCGAGGCGCGGTCGTGCAGTCGGCTGATCTTTAATCCAAGATTATTCTGAATAGCGATCTCGATGCATTCGTTCAGCGTCAAGAAGATACCCTTGTCGCTTCGCCTGACCGCGGAAGAAGACTGGTCATTCGCAGCGAGCACAGCCTCGCCGACAGGCGGCGTCCCAACCTCCGCCTCCGCACGCGCGACCGTACTCAACAACGCCAGCGCCACAGACGCTAAATAAACGCAATGTAGCTTCATACAGTCTGTTCTTAAATTCACATTCATACCGTGCTCCACTCAGAGATCGCCGTCTTGAAGAACGCGCCCAAGTCCCTGCATCTCAAGATACCAATAGCTTCTCCATGCCAACGACACTATAGTCGCCTACGCTGAGCTTATACCAATCAATATTACCGTTTGTGGTCACTTGCGTCAAAGTGAATGCCAAAACAGTGTATTTGATTCAACCAGCAATGGTTGAGTTTATAAGGCATGAGCTGCTCAAGAACGCAGGAATAGCTAACCCACGTGTTATGGCACACACTACGACGTTTATCTGTGCCCAAAGTTACCCACAGTCGCGATGACGCTACGCGTCACCCGGAAACAATGAAAATACCGCGCACACTGCGGTATTTCCGTAGGGGCACGGCATGCCGTGCCCCTACGGCGGGTCGAGTGATATTTCCGGAGCAGATTCTTTTAGAGAAGCCCAAAAATGAATCTACATTAGAAACACTGAACTCAATAATAGCTTTAAACTCTTCGGATTCTCGCCGAACAGTTATTCATAATCCATAATTCGTAATTCGTAATCCATAATTCATAATTCATAATTCGCAATTCGTAATTCATAATTCGTAATTCGTAATTCATAATTCGTAATTCATAATTCGTAATTCATAATTCATAATTCGTAATTCATAATTCGTAATTCGTAATTCGTAATTCGTAATTCGTAATTCGTAATTCATAATTCGTAATTCGTAATTCGTAATTCATAATTCGTAATTCGTAATTCGTAATTCGTATTTCGTAATTCGTATTTACCGCGGCGCGTCTGTCGAAAAACTCCACGGCTTGGTTGCGGCCATCAGTTCCCGGAACATTTCCGCGGTCTTGTCGAACGGCAGGCGATTGAGCGGGTCGTTAGTGATCACCGCCAGCGCCAAGTCCGAATCTTTCGTCAGAGCGGCTTGTACGATCTGTTCCTGGTTGGCGACATGAGTGGCCAGCAGCGGGAGCAGCGTTCGAGGTGTTTCTCCGGCCGTCAACGGTATGACGCTGTCGCGACTGAAGTAAGCGTTGGTCTCGACTATCGCGCCTCTGGGCAAATCAGGAATCTGTCCGACGTTTGGCAGGTTGACGTTAGTCTTCAGATCCGCCACGCCCAGAATGGCCAATAATTGCGGGATAGCTTCTTCATCGGACTGTTTGATGTTCAACGTTTCCTTGCCGGCGATTACCTGCCGTATAGAGTTCACGCGGTTATTGAAGTTCGTTATCCGGTACTCACGAACGGGAGTCAGGCAGATGCCCCAGCGGTGCAGGTCATCTTTGCTGATGAGAAATCCTGGCGCGAACTCGGCGAGATGCCGATCACCAGCCGCCGCCAGCGCGTCGTGACGCAGACTTAGCGCCGCCGCAATGCAGTAAAAGCTGTGGCAGACACCGTGCTCCTTGATTTGATCCCAGGTATAACGCGGCTGAACGCTGGCCTCTTCGCGGAAGAACCGCTGCCAGAGCGGTTTGAGATCCATGCCTTTCCAAGTAGTTTTGGTCAACCATGTGAAGTGATTAATGCCTGTGACGTTGCATTTGATCTCTCTGCGCGACGGTGGCGGAACATGCAGGTATTTCTCCACTATTTTGGCAAGCAGTTCCTGTGTTCCAAAGACTTCATGGCAGCAACCGAAGGCTTTGATTTGCGGTTCGACGGCGTAGACCGCGCGCGTACAAACAGTCATCGGGTTGGTGTAATTGATAACCCAAGCCTTGGGCGCGTGCGCCATCACTGCGCGCGCGAATCCGGCGTATAGGCGAGCGGTGCGCAGACAGCGCATCAGGCCGGCCGGACCGATAGTATCGCCGACGGGATGCCATAGTCCGTATCGCTCACAAATCTCGATCTCGCGGGCCATGGTTTCCAGTTGGCCTGGCGTGATGGATAGAAACACAAAATCCGCGCCTTTGAGCGCGTCGGAGAGCCGTGTCACAGCGCGCCAGCGCCACTTGGATTTAACCTGCGGCAATTGAAAAACTTTCTGACCGTACTTTTCGTTGAGGCGCGCGCGTTCAGGCACAACGTCGTACAAGCGAACCTCTCCATTGATGGTCTGACATAGTGCCAAGTCGCCCATCAGTTTATGCGCCCAGGCAACCGAGCCGCCGCCGATGTAGCAGATTTTGATGCCGTCAAGACGAGTTGATGTATCGGTGGCTTGTTGACAGATTGCGGACTTGGTTTTGATTGCAGCCATGCGTAAACACCTTTCTGATAGAGTGAAAATCAAAGTTTGGAAAGCATCAATTTACCAACAGATGATTGCCGGTCAAGTTGCGGAATGATGAGTGATGAACGATTGAATTCGTAATTCGTAATTCACAACAAGTAGATTTGAAACTGCTGTAAGCCAATCTATACTTTGATTAATGCTGATTCGAAAAGTCGCGCTAACTTTGCTTGCGAGCTTTGTCCTGCTGAGTCTAACCGCTTGTGTGGAGAAGGCGCGTCAAGCCATTCCCTTCTTGCCGCAGTCCAAATACGTTAATCGTGGCGGGCGACTGCTGACTCGCGCTGAAGTGGCGTATTATCAGAAATTGGTGGACTTGCGGGACGCTATCCGCGCCAATCCGAAAGATGCCGTAGCTTATTGCACAGTCGGCGAACTATTTCAGAAAAAAGGCGGGTACAAGGACGCCAAGGAATATTATTGCTGGGCGCTGGAACGCGACAACACATTGTCTCAAGCGCACTACAATCTGGGCGTAATCTATCTGCAGGAAGATCGCTTCGTCGAAGCGCTCGATTACTTACAGAAAGCGCGCGCTTTGAGTCCCGATGACACTCGCATCCGGTATCGCCTGGGTCAGGTCAAGGCCGGCCAGAGTAAGCCCGCCGAAGCGCTCAAGGAATTCGATGCGGCTATCGCTCTGGATTCCGAATATATTCCAGCCTATCTGGAAAAGAGCAAAACACTGTATCGCCTCCGTCGGTATGCTGAGGCCACTGGTGTCTGCCGTGCTGCGCTGGCCAATCTGCCCAAAGCCGATCCGACGGCGCTCGCCAGAGAGACACGCGGCAACAAACTTCTCGACAAAATTCTCTCGACCGGCCAGGAAGAAGAACCGCCAAAGACTTATCGGCAAGAAGCGGCCTACGATTTGACGCTCTGCTTGAAAGCGCAAGGCCAGTTCCGCGAGGCACTGACGGTTCTAGTCCAGGCGGAAGACGCCGAAATCGCCAAAGTTGACGCGCAGTTGTTAAAGGCTTGGCTACAAGATGCCGCCGGCGACAGCGCGACCGCCATCCTGACGTTGCAGACGTTGCGAATCGCATTCCCGGAAATAGCGGAGATTCCCAAGCGGCTTGCCCGGCTTTATCAGAAGAACGCTCAAGTTCCGTTGGCGATCAAGATGCGTTTGGAAGCCGCGGAGTTGGATCATTCCGATAAAGAACTTCAAATAGAAGCCGCGCGCGCGGCTGAACAGTCCAAGGACAGCGCGCGTGCGATTGCCATCTACGAACGGTTAGTGCGAATAGATTCTGATGATCTGCGTTACCGTTACGCGCTGGCCAAAGCTTACGACCAGGCCGGCATCGTTCGTCAGGCTGCGCTGGCCTATCAGGAGATCGTCAATCGTGCGCCAAACGATATGGCTACTCGCAGACGGTTGGGAATGCTGATGGCGGACTTGCCCGGGTTTCAAGGCCGCGCGATGTTGCAGTTCAAGCAAGTATTAGAGCAGAATCCAAAGGACGGAGAAATTCATCGCCGCTTGGGCGAATTGTACTTGCAGTCACGCAACTACGCTGAAGCCGAGAAACACATTCGCCAGACTCTCGCTTATAATTCCCGCGACGCGCAGGCGCACCAGAACCTGGCGACGCTGATGGTGGGACAAAGCCGGTTTGAAGAAGCGGTGGACGGTTACCGTCAGGCGCTGGCCATTGATCCTAAATTGAATATCGCGCGGTTAAATCAGGCCAAGGTGTTGCTGGGGCTTAATCGGCGCGAAGAGGCCATCGGCCCGCTACGCGATTATTTAGCGCAGAAACCACTGGATGAGGAGCCGCGCCGACTGTTGGCCGCGGCGCTGCGCGATCATGGCCGTCGTGAAGAAGCGATCGCAGAATTCGAAGCGATTGCCGCCTTGCGGCCCGGCGATGTGGAATCATCTATGGAATTAGCGCGCCTGAAGTTCGGTCTGGGCAATCGTCAATCCGCCGCGAATCAGTACGAAGCGATCTTGGAGAAGCATCCATCTAACGTGAACGCGCTGCGAGAGGCCGGTCGCCTGTACAGCGAAATGAATCTGCCTCTGCGCGCCATCTACTGCTGGCAGCGACTGCTGACGCTTAAGCGAGGCGATCTGGAAGGACAGAGTCGCTTGGCAAACGCCTACAAACAGATCGGCGCCGAAGACGCCGCAATTAAGAACTTTGAAGCTGTCGGCAAATCCGGCAACGCCGACGCTTGGAAAGAAGTCGCTGCGCTGCGATTGAAACGCAACGAACGTGATCTCGCCATAGCGGCTTATCGCGAAGCAATCAAGATCAAAAACCTCGATCTGGACGCGCGCCAACAACTGGCGGGGCTGCTGCAAAACAGCGCCAAGCCCGAGGAAAAAGAAGAAGCGCTAAAGCTCTATCAGGAAATGTTGCAGATTGATTCCAAGAATCTACCTGCACGCTTGAACCTAGCCAATCTGCTCAGCGAAGCCAACCGTCTTTCCGAAGCGCAGGAAGAGTACGAGGCCATCCTGCGCGACAAGCCCGATCACGCGCCAGCGTTGCTGGGTCTGGGCGTAACGCTGCGCAAGCGAGGCAAGTATGTTAAAGCTTTAGAGACCTACCAGCAGGCGTTAAAGCAAGAGTCGGCGAAGCACAGATTGCGTGTAATCCACTTCAATATGGGCGTAATCTACGACTACTACCTAAACGATCCGCCAAAAGCTCAGGCGCACTACAAACAGTACATTGAGTTTGGTGGCGATCCGCAGAAACTGCCGGATAGTAATTAGGCTTCTCTAAAAGAATCTGCTCCGAAAATACCGCAACGTGCGCGACATTTTCATTGTTTCCGGGTGACGCGCAGCGTCATAGTGACTGTGGGTAACGTTGGGCACAGGTAAACGTCGTAGTGTGTGCCATAACACGTGGGTTAGCTATTCCCTTTATTTCATGCTTTGGGTTGCGAATTATTCGCGCTGCGCCGATTCGCGCGCTTCTTTTGGCGTCACTTTGATCGCCAAGTCCTTCAACTGCGCATCAGTTACAACGCCGGGGGCGCCGGTCATCATATCAACGCCCTTTTGGTTTTTTGGGAAAGCGCAGACATCGCGCATGGTTTCGGTTTCGGTTAAAAGCCAAACGACGCGATCCCAACCGATCGCAATGCCGCCGTGCGGCGGCGCGCCATACTGGAATGCGTCCAACAGAAAGCCGAATTTCTCTTGCGCTTCTTCAGCGCCGATACCCAGCACCTTAAAGACGCGCTTCTGCATCTCCGGATCATGAATCCGAATCGAACCGCCGGCGATCTCGTAGCCGTTCAGCACCAAATCGTAACGCCAGCACTGGACCCGTTCCGGATCTTTCTCCAGGAACTCCAGATCAGAGTCGCGCGGGTGAGTGAAGGCATGATGAGCGGCCACCCACCGTTTTTCTTTCTGATCATATTCAAACAGCGGCGGCTCCACGACCCAGAAGCACTCCCACTTGCCGCTCGAACCAAACTCCGGAATCAGTCCAAATCTCTTTCCCAATAGCAGACGCAGATTGGCCATGACCATATGCACTACGGCGGCCTGGCCGAATTGAAACAAGAGCGTATCGCCTTCCTGAACTCCACAGGCCTGATTAATGGCCACGCGCATTTCGGCGGAGATATTCTTCGCCAGCGGGGACTGAGTCCAATTGCCACTCGCGTCCACCTTTGCCCAAGCCAGTCCTTTTGCGCCCATGCCTTTGACAAAATCTTCCAGTTTGTCTATCTGCGCTCGCGGCAGGTCGTATTGTTTTAATACACACAGACCCTTGACAATGCCGCCGCTGTCCACAGTAGTCTTTAACAGCTTCAGGCCGCCGCCATCATACTTCTTGACCAGCGCCGTCAAATCAATGTGCTCCAACCCAAACCGCGTATCCGGCTTGTCGTTGCCGAAGCGACGCATCGCTTCGTTATATGGCATGCGTGGCAATGGCAATTTCAACTCAATGCCTTTGCACTCTTTCAGGAGAGTCGCCATCAAACCTTCGACAACCGTAAAAACATCGTCCTGCTCAACGAACGACATCTCGATATCCACTTGCGTGAATTCCGGCTGGCGGTCAATGCGCAAGTCTTCGTCTCGGAAACAGCGCACAATCTGGAAGTAGCGGTCAGTGCCCGCCACCATCAGGAGCTGCTTGAAGAGCTGCGGGCTTTCGGCCAGAGCGTAGAAGTGGCCTTGAGTCAAACGCGATGGCACCAGAAAATTGCGCGCGCCGCCTGGTGTGTACTTCACCAGAAACGGCGTCTCGACTTCGATGAAGCCGTTCGCGGAAAGGTACTGGCGCACGGTCTGAGCAGCGACGTGGCGCAATTGCAGAATGCGCTGCATCGGCGCACGGCGCAGATCGAGATACCGATATTGCAGTCGCACTTCATCGTTGGCGGTCAAGTCGTCGCGAATTTCGATCGGTGGCGTCTGGGCCTTGTTGAGTACTTTGAGGGCGGTGGCATCTAATTCGATCAAGCCAGTGGCGATATTTTCGTTGAGCATTCCGTTCGGACGTCGGCTAACCGTGCCTTCGACGCGGATGACCCATTCGCTGCGCAGCTTCTCGGCCTCGTCATGTAGCGCGCCGGAACGTTGTGGATCAAAGACCACCTGAGTGATCCCATACTTATCACGCAGATCAATGAAAATCACTCCGCCCATATCGCGATTGGTGCGCACCCAACCTGATAGGCTCACCTTTTTTCCGATATCGCTTTCGCGCAGGTCGCCACAGGTGTGAGTACGATACTGATTTGGTTGTAGAGACGGCACAGATAACACTCCTGTAAAAAAAGGGTAACTTCAACTAATCTGGTTGCTGTTCAGAGATATCCGACGACGACTGGCGAGTGATTCGCGCCACCTGCTTGACAGTACCGCAGCGGGTGCAAGTCGTCGTGTTCTCCGCCTCGGTATGGCGAGTCGTCGCTTTGCACGTGCTGCAATATCGTAAACTGACTTGCCTGCGTTTCATGGCTTTGCCTATTTCCAGTATAGAAATTTAGTAACCGTTCAAGAAAATCCACAGATAAACACAGATAGACACAGATAAAGAAATCTAAAATTGTCCTTAACTATAAAAAACTCTGCGTACTCCGCGCCTCTGCGGCGAATCGCACTTCGTTAGAAAAGTGTTACCCTGCATCTAGCATATTTGAACCATGCCGAAATTTCAAATTGGTCGCCTGCCGCCATAATCAGTAAATCGCACAATGAACCACGTGTCAAGCGTCTGTCACTCCTCATGTGGTGTGATCAATAATGAAATCCATTTTTCGATCATCACTTCGGCTCATGTTGGAAAGTGTTTGAAATAACGTAGGGGCACGGCATGCCGTGCCCCTACGGAGCGCACGGGATTTCACACACTTGCCAACATGAGCCATCACTTCAATACGGGACATTAATTAGCGAATTCAGCAGCGCGGCGATAGACGCGAACAGGCCTAGCACTACGCCCATTCCCATTCCCAAGCCGGCCACAATCACATAGCGGTATTTTTCAAACCACTCCTCGCCGCACCAGCGACGCGCGCCGGCAGCGATCAGTCCGCCAATGAACAGCGAAAATGTGAACGGCAACGGCGCGGCCATGCCGACAGCCAGCGCGATCAGCGAAAGTTCAAATCGTTTGATCAGTCGTCCGGCGATATAGATCAGCGCGAAGATACCAAACGTAATAATCATCCAATCAAAGCGGAAAACCTGCGAAATCATCTCGGCGCTCGACACGCCGCCAAACTGCGCGCCTTCAACGGTCGTGGACATCCAGAAGCATAATTGCGTCGTCCAAACCGGCAAGATTGTGGACGCATAAGGATACGTAGATGATGGAATCGGCGCGACCGACCAGAATACGGACATGAAGAATAGATTAGCGAGCATTCCGCACAGCATGCCCAAAATCGCGGCTTTGATGTAGCTGCGCGGACGGCACGAGGTCAGTTCGCAAACCTTGAAGTTCTCCACCCACTGCGCCGAACCCAGTGAAATTGGCCAGGGCGCATACCAGACTCCATCGGACAGCGCCTTGCCTGTCTCGGCCTTCGTCAGGTTGTTGACGCCAATAATCAATCCTTCGCGCACATAAGGCGGATCCACGCGGAAGCCCGTGTCGCCCTTGGCGCGAATGTCAATCATCGAGAAAACAAACGACCACAACACCGCAAATGGCGCGATGAAATACCACGGGAAATCCGGGATCAAAAAGCGGAACAGCGCCACCGCAAAAATTATCGAACCGAAGAACAGGAACAGCAGCCAGCCGATGGGTAGCGTCTTTTCACCTTCGCGAACGCCTCCCTTGGCGAGCGTGCGGCTGGAGACGCCCAAGCCAACGAATGTGCGATATAACGTCTTGGGATGAAAGAGTATCGGCAGCAGCGCCGCGGCCAGCAGACCACCGATGAACACCGGCATCCACACAAACAATTGCTGCAATAACGTGGTGCGAATGGACATGCCTTCGGTAAAGCGTTCTGAAAATATCGGATGAAATTTAGCCGCCCAGGCGTTGCCAAAAACCTGGATGGCGAGTCCACCGATCAGCATGGAGACGATGATGCGCATCCGCAAGATGAAGCCGCCGGCGAATGACATTAAATCCGTCGCAATGCCGACTATTGGCCCCGGCATGAACTGATGGACGATCAGATTGAAGTCAGCCCAGGGAATTGGCCAGTTCAGAATGGCTTTGCCCAGCATTACTGGAAAATAAACTAGCGTGCCCCAAATTGTGCCGATGATGCTGGCGATGGTGAAAGCGCGTATCATCTCCGCTCGGCCTGCGGTCAAAGTCCGGCAGGCGGCGGCTGTGGGCTTGGCGAACGGGAAATCCAGTTTCTCAACTTTGATAAACATCTCGCGCCCGATAATGCCCAACGACAGGTCGGCTACGATGTGAAAAATCCAGACCGCCATAGAGACGCCAATCGGCGCCAGCCAGGCCAGGTGGAAGAACGTGCGCTGTTTGCAGACTTCCGCCGACGGCGCCCACCACGTTGGCGCCAGTTCGGCGAACGACACGCCATCGGCATTCTTGAATGTGTGAGCGATCTCCGAGACGCGAAAGTACGCGGGATGGATGGCGTAGTTGTAGAAAAGCAACTGGCCGGCAGCCATGCCGGAGATCGAAAAAACGATGAATGCCTCAGCCGCCGTCAGCGGACGACGGCTCAGCTTGGCCAGTTCGATCCACAGGATCAGCGCCACGAATGGCACCGCGCTGCTCAAACTAGCGCCGGCAACCAACAGCAGATACAGGTTTGCAGGCATCAGAATGAACGCGCCGTATAGAATCACCCAGGCCGTGCGCGGCGTCAGGCCTTCTTCGAGCGGCAGTGGCGCGAGTACGCCGACCGATGGGGAAGTTTGAACTGTTTCACTAGAATCGTTCACGGCGCATATCCTGACAGGCACAGACTTCTGCGCTACTTTAGCCGAAATCCTGATCGCACGCAGTATATCGGCAATTATTTCACGGACACGCCGAGAATATTATCCGGCGGGGCGAGGGGCGCGATGCGCGGAGCGGGCGGATTGGTGGAGATAATACGTCCGAATGCGCAGTTCTGACGAGTCAGGTATTTTCGCGCCACCGCTGTGATTTGTTCGGATTTGACCGCGCTGATTTGCTGAATCTCATCGAACAACGCGCGCCAGTCGCCGCTGAGCGCCTGGTAGTCGGCCAGTTGTTGCGCCAAGCCAAGATTCGAGCGCAGGTCGCGCAAGACTTGCGCTCGATAGCGCGTGATGACGCGTTGCATCTCCGCGGCGGTAGGCAGTTCGGTTTTCAATTTTTCAATCTCCGCCAACAATGCTGCTTCGATGTTGTCAGGAGTGTCGCCTTCGATCGGCTCGACGCTGAAGTAGAGCAATCGAGGAAAGCGCGCGCCGGGACCGATCCACGAGCCGGCAGTGGCGGCCTTTTTGGTTTTGACCAGGTGCGCATATAGGCGCGAAGCGCGACCTGACGAGACAATTTCATTCAGTATCGTTAACGCCGGCGTATCGGGATGATGATGTTCTGGAATATGGTAGGCCACCAGCACGAGCGGCTGTGCGGGAAACTCAACTTCAACCCGTCGTTCCACAGTCTGCGGCGGCTCGACGGCAACGATTTTCACGGGTTCCTGGCCAGTGGGGATATGCGAGAAATAATCCGTAATAAGCTTGCGGGCTGCGACCACGTCAATATCGCCCACTACCGTCACGATGGTGTTGCGCGGTGTGTAATGACGCCGGTAGAAATTCATGACTTTGTCGCGTGTATAGTTCAGAATATCAGCGCGGCTGCCAATTACCGCATGGCCGTAAGGATGAATCTGAAACGCTTCGCTCAATAATGCTTCATACAATCGGCCGAAAGCATTGGAGTCCGTTCGCGAGCGACGTTCTTCCAGAATGACCAGTTTTTCCTTTTCGAGCTGGCGAGGAACCATATTCAGATAGCGATCCGATTCGAGCGCGGCCCATAGTTCGAGTTTATTAGACGGTAAAGAGACGTGATAAACAGTACGGTCGGCGCCAGTGAAGGCATTCAAGCCGACGCCGCCGTTGCGATCAATCACACTGGCGTATTGGTTCTGTTCGATGTATTGTTCCGCCTCGTGCGCTTTTTCGGCGAAAGTTCGCAGCAGTTTTAAGAGCGCGGTCTGTTCGGACGGATCAAGCGGCAGATCCGCTTTCTTCCACTCATCCAACAGTGCGGCCAACGGCTCGATCACGGGATGACGGTCGGTGGCGACCGGCGCAGCGGCCGCGTTCGCCACTGCCGCGGCAAAGGCGTCGCGGTATTTCTCTGGCAGCTTTTCCTGATAGATTCGGATTTCAGCGGTGATCTGATCGAGTTCTTGGAGCGCCTTCTTCTCGGCATCGTAGTTTTTCGTGCCGATATGCGGAGTGCCGTTGAAGGCCAGATGTTCGAGCTGGTGAGCAATGCCGGTGATGCCTTTGTGTTCGTCAACCGAACCAACTTTAATGTAAGTAACGCAGGCGATGACAGGCGCATCGCCGCGCGGATAGAGAATGACAGTCAGGCCGTTTTCCAAAGTGAAGGACACCACCCTGGCCTGGACTTCAGAGAAATCGTTATCGGCCGCCGTAACCGCGGCCGCCAGCAACGCCGAACAACACACTACACGCTTTATCATTATTTCTGATCCCATAATCCAAAATTTCGTAATTGTGTAGGGGCGGTTCGTGAACCGCCCCTACTCTCTAACGGTCGCGGCTTGGATAACAATACCCCAAAACGACCTTTTTTTCTTTAATCTTCAATCAAAAATCCAAAATTCTGGCATGGTTCAAATCAGGGTAACATCCGGTTCACCGCAGAGGCGCAGAGAACGCAGAGAAAAAACGAAATAAAGGAACTGAACTTATTGTCCTCAACTATAAAAAAACTCTGCGTACTCTGCGCCTCTGCTCCGAAAATATCGCACGACCCGCCGTAGGAGCACGGCATGCCGTGCCCCTACGGAAATACCGCAATGTGCGCGGCATTTTCATTGTTTCCGGGTGGCGCGCCGCAGGCAATAGCGAGATTGATGGCGCATTGAAGATCGTTGCGTTCATCGTCCGGCCGATCTCGCGGAGTCTCCAGGATTACCGGCAACTGCCACAGGCGCTGGTCTGAGAAAAGCGCGCGGAATCCGGCATCGCCGATGCAACCTTTCCCGATGTGTTCGTGACGATCAAGGCGCGATCCCAAGCCGCCTTTGGCGTCGCTGAGATGCAGGCAGCGCAAGCGTTGCAGGCCGACGGTTTGTTCAATTGTATCGAGCATGTTTTTGACGCCCTCTGGGGTACGAATGTTGTAACCGGCCGCCCAGGCATGGCAGGTATCCAGACACAGCGCCAGACGCGGCGTATTGACTACGGTCATCAACGCCGCGATTTCTTCAAAGGTCGCGCCCAGCGCGCTGCCGCTTCCGGCGGTGTTCTCCATCAGAATATCAGGGCCATCCGGCACCGCTTCGAGCGCGGCTTGCACACAGGCCGCGACGCGACGGCGTCCCTCGTCCGGGCCGGCGCCGCGGTGGTTGCCGCTATGCGCCACATAGAACTGCGCCCCCAGTTGAGCGGCGCATTGCATTTCGAAGATGAAACTATCGCGAGAGAGCCGGTAGATATTTTCGTCTGGCGCGGCGAGGTTGATAAGATAAGTTGCGTGAACAACAAGTGGGACGAGGTCGGCCTGCGCTACTTGCGCGCGAAACTCGCTGACGAACGCGGGATCGAGCGGCGATTTCTGCCATCCGCGCGGATTGCCACAAAAAATCTGGAGCGCTTTGCAGCCCAGAGCTTCTGCGCGTTCTGGGCCGCCCTTAAACGATAAGTGCATTCCGAACCGCACGATATATCTCCGGATTCAAATATCAGAAAAGATGACACTGTAGCAACGAAGTCGGGAATTCCCCCCCCCCTCGTTGTCTTCACGCTGAAAGCGTGAAGGGTAATAGCCTGTGGCTTCAGCCACAGGACAACGATGTCAAAACGCAATGCGCCCTGAAGGGGCGCGGGAACTTTAGTCTCAGACGTAGCGTTCGTCTCTTGAGCATAACCACCCACCGCCCCTTCAGGGCGGGTAAAAAAACAACGATCTCTTCCTGTGGCTGAAGCCACAGGCTACTTCCCTTTACCGCTTCGCGGCAAATATACTGCGCACAGTTTGGATTTCGGCTTTTTCTACTAGTAAAAAAGCCGAGATTTTCCCCGCGCACAGTATAACCGGATTCAGCGAGTGATATTTCACCAGCAGATGGTGGTTCTGGACGAATGACTTGCCCTTGAAGTTAAGTTGCGCCATAGTTTATACTTTACTCTTTATAGCCTGTTATTTTCAAGTGATTTTATACTGCGCCTGCGATCAAAATCACGGGGAGTATCGTCATCTTTCTTGACCCATGAACCGTTGGCATTAGACTGGAATAGCGAGCAAGTTATCCGTGTTTGGAGGTTAGCGTCATGAATATTGACCAACTACTGCTTGATTTAAGACAGCAGGGTGGCTCGGATTTACATCTCAAAATTGGGCGACCACCACTGTTTCGTATCCACGGCGACCTGCTTCCGCAGACGACTTATTCGGAAGTCACGGCGGAAGATATGAAGTTTACCATGGCTCAACTGATGGGGCCGGAACGATCACGGATATTTATTCAGGAACTCGAAGCCGACTTTTCATACGAAATTCCAAACGTAGGCCGTTATCGTGTTAACGCATTTGTGCAGCGCGGCCAGATCGGCGCCGCGTTGCGCTACGTGCCGCTGCAGGTGCCAACCATCGAGGAGATGGGACTGCCGGAAGTGCTGAAGAATCTCTGCGACCATCAGAACGGGCTGATCATCCTGACTGGTCCCACTGGTTCCGGCAAATCCACGAGTCTGGCGGCGATGATTCAATATATGAACACCAAGTATCCGTATCACATCGTCACCATCGAGGACCCGATTGAATTTGTATACGCCGATGAACTCAGCACTATTAACCAGCGCGAATTGGGGCTGGATACGCACGAATTGCATCGCGCGCTGCGCGCCGCTTTGCGCCAGGATCCGGACGTAATTTTGATGGGCGAAATGCGCGATGCTGAGACGATCCATTTTGCTATTGCCGCTGCTGAAACCGGCCATTTGGTGTTATCCACTCTGCACACCAACGATGCTAAGCAATCTCTGGACCGCATCTTGGATAGTTTTGACGGCCCTGAAGCCAACCAGGTTCGCATGCAGATCGCGTTGGTGCTGCGCGGGGTCGTCAGTCAACGGCTGGTCAAACGCGCCGACGGTCAGGGCCGCGTCGCTGCAATTGAGATCATGTTGAACACTTCATACATCAAGCAACTGATCGAAGAGAAATCCACGCGCGACCTGGAAAAAGCGATTTTGGAAGGCGCTCACTACAAGATGCAGACCTTTAACCAGTCGTTGTATCAGCTCTGGACTAAAGGCGTCATTACCGAAGAGGAAGCGAAGGCGGCCAGTTCGACTCCGGAAGATCTGACGCTGATGATGCGCGGGATCAAGCGCGGCACATCCGCCGACGAAGCGATCAATCCGACCGGTGGCAACAAGAACGTTCCCGTTAATCCAACACGCACGATGACCGGTCAAGCCAAAGCGCCTGGATGGAGTAGCAACAAGACGATCCAAGATTCTGACCCCAAAAAACCGGGCCGTGGATTTAATTTTTAGGTAACCGTCCAGCGAAGCTACGCCTCAAACCGACAAGTGGGATGATCTTGCTTGTGACTATTTTGTTGGATTACGATAAGTTTATTAGGCATGGGCTGCAAGAGAAGTATAAAAAACGAACAGAAAACAGAAAAGTGGAG
>JAZDLP010000124.1:0-2600 GCA_043801885.1 Planctomycetota bacterium
GGCTTCCGCGGCTTCCCTCTACAGCTATTTCTGGACACCACCGCCAGTTGCTGCTGCATTAGATTCGATATCGTTAAAAGTTAGATTTTTAACGGCAGAGTCGTTGCGCTCGATCATCTCTGCCGGAATAGGTTTAAGTTCCACATACAATGCATCAGCTACACGGTCAAGAAGGACAAGAACGGCGTGGGGAAGAAATAGCGACGTCAAACATGTATCAACGTAGGGGCGAATAATTATTCGCCCCTACTGCACGCGGTCAAAATTCCAGCTTTTGTATACGAGCGAGACGCCCGATTCTCACCCCCCGCCGTTTGCATATTTTAATTCATGCCGTTTTTTGCAGTATTTTACTGAACACTCCGTCATAATAATAAATAGTTGTGTTATCAACGCTTTTTAAGGAGGGTGAATTATGTGGCATGACACTCTGTGCTGTATTCCGATTGTGATTTCTGTCTGCATGATGTCCAGTCGCGCGGAGGAACGTCCTGACGAACGCGCCGCCGAACATCCCGTCGCGGTTCCATCCGATACCCGTGTGTTGGACTCAGAGCCGCCACTGATTATTCAGCGCGTCTTTGGTGAGAATCTGGGTTCACGCGAGAGTGCCTCCGACACTGCGGACGATGAAGAGAAGCAGGATATCATGGAGCTTGCCGCATCGTTTGGCACAACCGTTGAATTGCCGCCAAAAGGCATTCCGTTAACTGATGTTGAACGCTCGAAGATCGCGCTGACTTTGTGGGAAAAAGAGGAGCCGAAGATTAAAGATTTTCCAGGCCCGAACATCGGTCTCGGTGAAGAGTCGCAGCCGAATGGTGGCGTGGGTGGCGGCTTTGGTGTGGGTGGACAATAGTTGGGAGTTGATAGTTCCATGCAACGTATTCCTACGCTAGTCGGAGTTGGCGGACACTTCGAAGGCGAAATATTCAAGCTTCAGTACGGCAAAGCGCTCATCGTGGGCCGCAGCCGCACTGCGGACTTCTGTCTGCGCCGCGCGGCCAAGTACCGCGCGCTGAATCAGGAGCAGAAAGAAGCCGATAAATCCGCGCGGACGGTCAGCGGAAAACATTTTCAGATCAAAATGTATAATCTCGGGTCCATCGAAATTAAGAACCTCAGCCGCAACGGCACCAAGCTTGATGGTCAGATCATCGAGATGATCGTGATTAGCGACGTTGCCAGCAAGGTTCACGAAATCAAATTTGGCTTGGAAGAAATTCTGCGCCTGGAAATGTACGCTCACGACGACGAGTAATGATTATACGATCATACCATGCCTGCGGCGACCTGATTACTGAGCCGATTTTATTTATACGGTTGAACGCGGACTACGCCATCCATATTGAAGTAAACGCGGCCGTCAGGGTACTCCCAAATGTAGTTGCCGCCGTCCATGCCCTGAAGTCCTTCTTCATAGATCACTTGATATTTACTGCCCATGATGCGACACACTTCATTGCTGGACATGCCTTTGCGAATCTGTGAAAAGTCGTGCAGCAACCCGGGTCCTGTCAAAGAAGGCATGTTCGGCCGACTACAACCCACCGTCGCGCCTGTCAACATCGCTACAAGCAAACCAGCCAGTATTGTACGCATCGCATAGCCCTCCAAAACTACCAGCATCATTCATCACTCTATCGTAGTCATACTCTTGCCGCCGTCGGGATCGGAATCGCGCGCTTCTTTGATCTTATTCATAATAGCAAATGAGCGCTCGATGGATTGGTCTAGTTCCACGGTGACATGCGGTGTAGTGCGTGTCTTCAGGCATCTGGCAATATGCGATTGAATAAATCCGCGCGCGTCCTGCAATGCGTGCATGGTGCGAGACTGCGCCGCGCGGTCACCCATTACCGAAACGCGAATAGTGCAATAGGCCAGATCGTTGGTGAGCTCGACCTGAGTAACCGTGCAAAAGCCCAGTCGCGGATCCGAGATGTCGTGCAGGATCAGTTCGGCGGCTTTCATGCGAATCAGTTCTTTAAGTCGTTCGTTGCGAAGCTTCATAATTTTATAGTTTGCTTTCGATCCAGGTTTTGAATCGGTCTTTACTCCGAGCGCCAACGACCCGATCCACTTCCTTGCCATTCTTGAACAGAATCAAGCAGGGAATAGAAGTGATGCCCATGCGGACAGCGACTTCCGGACTATCATCCACATCCATTTTGACGATCTTGATTCTGTCGGCCATTTCAGCGGCCAGTTCTTCAATAAGCGGCGCAATCATTCTGCAAGGGCCGCACCCAACGCTGCCAAAATCCACCATCACCGTGCCCTGATATTGTTCCACTTCAGTCTCAAAGTTGCTATCTGTAACAGTCATGGCTGCCGCGCTCATAATAAATTTCACTCCTCTTTTTTTATAATTGTCAAATGTTAGCATACTCTACAATACTGTCCAGCGTGTGGTTTTGTTTCAGCGTGTTTAATTCGAGTCTATACAGGAGAAAAAAATGGCATATCAAAAAAAAAGGTAACCGTTCACCACAGAGTTACTATGGAACTTGAAAAAAGGCCAGTTACCTCGAAAAGGAATGGGTTACAGAAAGTTCAGTTTGTGATGTTCGAACGTTTCTCAACTCATTTCAGGGAGG
>JAZDLP010000171.1:0-4044 GCA_043801885.1 Planctomycetota bacterium
GGTGGCAGCAGTGGTGGCAGTAATGTTATTGGCAGTGGCGGAGCACTCGGCGTGACGCTCTCGCCGACGGCGGCCACGCACGTAACAGTCACGGCGAGCAATCCGTTCGGCGACGTTGGCGCGACGACGCAGAACATCACGTGGGCGGCGACCGACTTGAAAGGCAAATCGTTCAGCGCGGACACGCTTCGCATTCGCAAAGGCGACAGCCTGCTGTTGACAGCCAGCGGCGCGGGCAAGAAGCTGACGATTGCCGTCGTGGTGCAGGCATCGGGCCTGCCACCCGACATCGTCTTCAGCGGCGCGCCCGGCAACCGTTTCGCCTACCGGTACGACACGCCGGGAGTTTACGTGGCTCAGGCGTGGATAGACGCCCAAGCGGTCGGGTCACTGACAGTGATCGTCATCGAAGTAAACATGAACAAAGACCTGGCCTCGCAAGTCTTGTTCGAGCGAATTAACGACATCACAAAAGACATGACGATCAATCCGATCAATCCGATCAGTCAGATCAGTCCGATCAGTCCGATCAACCAGATCAATCAGGTCACGCAACTACCCGCAATCTGGTTTGGGTCAAACGACGCGACGTTATTAAAAGCATTCACGACGTCGGCCAACGGAACAACCAGCCTGCATCTACGGCCGCTCAAGCGCGGAAACCAGTACGTGCTGGCGCGACTGAACGGTTCTACCGGCCCGTTGCTGGCACTGCGGAAGGTCTGGGAGTTCACGATAGACACGCCAGCGTTGGAGTATACGGTCATCAATGCTGAGACGGGGATAGGTACGACGACGCTGACGGTTCGACCGCACATCCCGAATGTTGATTTTAATTTTCTTATGTCCGGTCATACATCCACGTTTGCCGGTGGCAAGACGGCGTTCACGATCAACACGTCGGCGTCGCAATCTTCAATCGGCGAGCCGGGATTCCAGTCAATCTGGAATGCGACCACGGGCGAGACCGACGGACGGTTCAGGTTCGATATGGAGATGCCCGCCGGTGAATCTTTGTACTGTTTTACGATGCAGCCAACACAAGACGGAACGAGTTCCGGTGCGGTGAGTAGTCGGGGGAAAGGCCCCGTACCTGTAGGGGAGAAGGGACTCATTAACGGCAAGGAGTGCGAAGTTGAAGTTCATCCTGTAACTTTCCGCGAAAATGATCCTAGAGCGCGTAGATTAGTGGCAGTCGTTACAAAAGCTGGCAAACCTGACAAGTCTGGCAAATCTAACAAGTATCCAATAAAGATCTTAAGCCCCGGACAGCCTGTAGAGCCGTTTTTTACTAACGGAACGACAACAAGCACTGGATTGCTCGACACTGGCGTGGAGGGCAGCAAGATTGATGAAGACGTTAAGAGTGGAAATAAATCGCCATTGGCCTCCGTCAAATTATACAATGTAAAAATTGGCGACACCGAGTTTGCGGAGCGAGTTGTGGTTGTGCCTGCTGGACAGGAAGACATTTTTGCCATGTATCAAATACGAGAGCAGATGATTGATCTTTGGAAAAGATCAGTTGATGTTAATCAAGAGATGGGCGGCTTAATACTGAAGGATGCTAATGGGGATTATTCGTTCAATGAACGGCCTAACAATAAACCTGCGAATGAGAAGGAAACGCAATATGGCATGGATGATTTTTTTGCGGACGGCACTCCACCACATCTGATGGACGACAAGAATGGCAATCACGTTGTTGATCCAGGCGAGGATATGGGCGAGATATTCGGCGACGTACATACGCATCAAAAGGTTGACGAAACTCCCAAAGGTTTTTCTGAAACAGATATCAATGCTATTGATGAGACAGGCATTCCCACTACTAATGGGTTCGTTGTTGATGATAATATTCCCCCCAGTGCGATGGGTGGAGGTCCTGGCGTTTATAACTATCATGCTCACCCAATAATACCAGGCGACCCTCCTCATGGACCACCATCGGATCCTATTTTAGGGCCATCGTTTATTCCCTAAAGTTGAAAAAGGAATAATTTAATGTTAACTTGTCGGCTTCAAATATTTTTTGTCATCACCGGCATAGTCGCGGCTGCAACTTTTACCGGCTGGACAGGTTATGTTCTGGGTTGCAAGGCCGGAAGGGAATCATCGCCTGTTGAAGGAGAACGGCCGACTGTAGATATTATACGCCACACGGATAAAATTCCAGTTTCTGTCACCGAAAAGAAACCCGAAAATTCTACTTACATGGTGGAGAGCGCTAGTCCACCGAAAAGAAACTTCGTTAATGTTGATCTGGATTGTCGCGGATTTAATTTTCGATGGCTTCCAACTGCTCCGTCAATATCTGTTCCTGCGCCTTATACGCCAACTATTGCCGAATCTGACGCAAAGTATTCGGCTGATGTTCGAAAAGTGATCGAAATCAAAGCGCCAAGCGCATTTTTAACAGACACGGAATATTTAGCGGTTATTCGCGCAGAAATAACAGTACCAAGGTACAGCGAATGGTTGCTTATTGACACTTTGTTTATGAAGAATGGAATTGTGGTTGAAACATATTATTATGATAAAAAAGATCAGAATAAAATTAGTAATGGTATGCTAGATATTACCGGTAAAATTGAGCTTATCAAAGTTCGCCGAGCTTTTTATTCCCAAACAGTCTATTTGGTATTAAAGAAAACTCTTGAACAAAATCAGATAGATGGTCTTCCAAGCGTCGGATGTGCCGGCATTAGAAGAAGCATAAACACCATACCTGTATTCTGGGACAATAAAACGATGATTCGCCAATACAATAGCCGTAATCCTGACACATATTTTGGTCCTTGGCACTTTGAAATCGTGTCTCGTCATAAAGTTGATCAAGCAGAAACATGGAGCCATGCTTTTTCTGTGTCGGGGATCGCAGCCGTAAATGATATTCGGTATGTATATGTGCTTCTTTCTATCGCGCGAGTTTCACAGCCTTTAGCGGAGGCTCTGAGTCTTCCAGCGTCTTGGCGCGTGGATGATCCGCCAACGCTTCGTGTTGAAGAATTTCAAGCAAAAGATTACCTGAAACATCCGATTGAATGGGAAAAAGCGCTAACTCATTCGTAGTTGGCCATTCGGCACAGGGCGGGTGGGCGCGGTCTGGCTGATTGCGCAATCGAAGATTGTTTTTCGTGGGTGCCATCGGTCTCGGCTGTTTGAGACCGATGCGTCAGGAGTTTGCCTCCGCATGCTATACGCTCGAATAGCGTAACGATCTCGCCAACAGCGGCCACACACGTGCGTGACGGTCACGGCGAGCAATCCATTCGGTGAAACCGGCGCGACGACGCAGAACATCACGTGGGCGGCGACTGACTTGAAAGGCAAATCATTCAGCGCGGACACGATTCGCATTCGCAAAGGCGACAGCCTGTTGCTGACAGCCAGCGGCGCGGGCAAGAAGCTGACGCTTGCCGTCGTGGTGCAGGCATCTTGCCTGCCACCCAACATCGTCTTCAGCGGCGCGCCCGGCAATCGGTTCGCGTACCGATACGACACGCCGGGAGTTTACGTGGCTCAGGCGTGGATAGACGGCCAAGCGGTCGGGTCACTGACAGTGATCGTCATCAAAGTAAACATGAACAAAGACCTGGCCTCGCAAGTCTTGTTCGAGCGAATCAACGACATCACGAAGGATATGACGATCAATCCGATCAGTCAGATCAGTCAGATCAGTCCGATCAACCCGATCAACCAGATCAATCAGGTCACGCAACTACCCGCAATCTAGTTTGGGTCAAACGATGCAACTTTGTTGAAAGCATTCACGACGGCGAAAGATGGCGTGACCAGTCTGCATCTGCGACCGCTCAAGCGCGGAAACCAGTACGTGCTGGCGCGGCTGGGCGGCTCGACCGGCCCGATGCTGGCGATGCGGAAAGTTTGGGAGTTCACGATAGACACGCCGGCGTTGGAGCATACGGTCATCAACGCGGCGACGGGGATAGGCACGACAACGCTGACAGTTCGGCCGCTCATGCCGAACGTTGATTTTAATTTCATTATGGCCGGTCACACATCCACATTTGCCGGCGGCGC
>JAZDLP010000197.1:0-2228 GCA_043801885.1 Planctomycetota bacterium
GCCCATCGTCCGGCTTGGCAATAAAATCATCGAGAATGCCTATCTCAAAGGCTCCAGCGATATTCACATTGAGCCGTTCGAGAATAAAGTCCGAGTCCGCTACCGCATAGACGGCCTCTTGAAAGAGCAGATGGAGATTCCCAAGCAGGCTCATCGCGCGCTGGTCAGCCGAATCAAAATCATGAGCGATCTGAATATCTCAGAGCGCCGATTGCCGCAAGATGGACGGATTGTGTTCAAGAAATTTAATTCAAAGTTCGACTTGGACCTGCGTGTCTCCATTGTGCCCATGAACTTCGGTGAAAAGGTCTGTGCGCGTATTCTGGATAAAACCAAGTCCACATTGCCGCTCGATAAGCTCGGGTTCGGCAGTTACAATCTGAGCATTTATCGCGACCTGATTCAAGCGCCTTATGGCATGATCCTGCACTGCGGGCCGACCGGTTCCGGAAAGTCCATGACTCTGTATGCCGCCTTGAATGAGATCAATTCGCCGGAGTGGAATATCTCAACGGTCGAAGACCCGATCGAATACACGCTGGCGGGCTTAAATCAATTGCAGATGAAAAAAGAGATTGGGTTAACTTTCGCCGCGGCACTGCGCAGTTTCCTGCGCCAGGATCCCGACATCATTCTAGTCGGCGAAATCCGCGATTTAGAGACGGCTGAGATCGCCATCGAAGCCGCTTTGACGGGCCACGTATTGTTTTCAACATTGCACACCAACGACGCGTCCTCAACTATTACTCGTTTTGATGAAATGGGCATCGAGCCTTTCCTGGTCTCTACGTGTTTGGTGGGCATCTGCGCTCAACGATTGCTCCGCAAGCTATGTAGCTGCAAGCAGCCGGATGATCCCAAGCCTGAAGAGTATGCGCTATTGGCGCGAGCATTGGACGATAAGCCGATAGATAAAATCATGCGTCCTGTCGGTTGCGAGAAATGCGCCAAGAGCGGGTACCAGGGTCGCGTGGGCACACACGAATTGTTGAAAGCCACGGACGAGTTGCGTGCGCTGATTAATCGCAAAGCGACCATTGATCATCTTAAGCAAGCAGCACGCGAAGGCGGCATGCGCACGCTCTTCGAAGATTTGATGGAAAAGGTCAAACAGGGACTGACATCGTTGCCGGAGGCGGTGGCGACCGCCAGACCGGACGACACGCCAAATCCGGCGCGGGCGCAATCTGGATTGGGCTCGGCGGCGATTCTCGCTCAACAAACAATGCCCAAGTTGACGCTTAATTCGACGTTTGCGCCGAAGCCGCCGCTCGTCGGCGCAATGCCGCCGCAAAGCGCAATTAAGTTCGCGACGGGTGACGAGTTCGTATCTAAAAAGAGTGAAAAGAAGGATTCTGGCGAGAGTCTGGCGGCGATGCTGGGACTGGATAATGAAGAACCGCTGGTAAAGCCGTAAATTAAGAAATGAAACCACAGATGAACTCATTCGAGGCCAAGCCGCAACCCAAAGGCGTTGTTAACGGTGAGACAAGGGGACGGGGCGACGGGGGGAAACAGCTTTTGCTCAAAAGTCGCAAAAAATCGTTGCGTCACGCAAAGATTTTAACGGTTAGTAGTACAGATGTGTTATGCGTGATGACGCGAATCTTCCGCCACACTACGCCGCGGCGTACAGAGCGACTGGTCAGGTAGTCGCATAAAATTTTCAGGCTGCAAGAGACTGGCAATCGAAATGTCTTCATCCACGGTTTCCCAGTGAATGCCAATCCCTCCGCCGATCAACTCCCAATCGTCTCTTTGTCGTGAAGAGGCTTCCAACAATCGCGGAAACCAAGCCAGCGGAACCGTTACATTTCGGCCGTCTGAAAGAACAACGCGGAGAATGTCTTTTGAGCACGACACATCAACCGCGAGCGCATTAGTTTGTTCCGTCAAAGTATTCATGCCATCTCCTCAAAAACAGTTCTCGATTCTCAACCACAATCTGTCTGATCTTTGTCAACTCATGATCACGATAGCCGCGCACAATTGCCAGTGTAACAGGCTCAAGCCAAAATTTTGCGTAACGACCGGCGTGAGCGACGTGGATATGTGGTGGCTCGCGTCCTTCCAAACTAAAAAAAAAGAACCGTTCACCACGAAGGCACAAAGACACAAAGATGAACAGATTTGAAAAGTAGTTATTGAGTCTAGTTTATCTAAAAGTTAAGTGCGTTATAAGTAGCACAAATCTACATTAGAAACACTGGACTCAATAAGTAAATTTT
>JAZDLP010000198.1:0-6709 GCA_043801885.1 Planctomycetota bacterium
AGCGCTCCTTTGCTTTTTTCTGTTCTCTCTTTCAACAAAAAGCCGAAATTTCAGCCGCGTGCAGTATAATGAAGGCCGATTCGCGCATGTTGGCGTTTTTTTATACTCCGCCGAACCGCGAACCCCCGCCGCAAAAATGCCCGACATCATACCGCCGGCCGAAAAGCAAGCGCGGCGCGCGGCGATCATGCTGGCGCAGCGCGACGTCTCGCGCCAACGCATGCAAGCGCGCGTGGGCCGCAACCTCGAACTGCTTGTTGATGGCTCGTTGCCAAAAGGCAGTAACGCTATCCTGAAAAGTTCCGGCGCCGCCGCTCGCACCCAACTCGAAGCCCCCGAAGTGGACGGCATGGTTTACTTAACCGGTCGCGGAGCCGGCAAGTTGTCACCAGGTGCGTTCGTTACAGCTCGGATTATACACGCAATGGACTATGATCTGATCGCCAAGCTTTGAACGTGCATGGGTTGAGTTTGTGCCATTGCCCAATGCACGACTTGGGTGCACAAGGTGAAGTAGCGTTGTAGTGTTAGTCGGTGGTTGAGCGAAGCGATACCACCGGGAAAATAGATTCAATTGTTGGCGCACCTCGCGAGGAGTGCCAGCGTGGTGTTACTGGGTAAAAAAGCTGGGTTTTCAGCCGTGCGCAATATATTAGCTTTGTGTCGAGCCATGAACGCGGCAAAAGACCGTCCGGCGGCCATGTCTTGCCCCGAAAAAAATAATTCGGCAACATCTTTATAGTCAATCCGAACATGACAATTTTCATTCGTTGGAATGACTTCGATAAACGGCTCGACAACATCTGTCCGGCGATTGAATACGTAGCCGACCACCTGCGAGGCGTTCTTCAAAGTAATAGTCACGTCGCCACGGTAATCAAAAGCTTTCTCCAGCGCGTCGTAAAGTTCCGCATTGGTTGTCAGCGAAGGCTTCCATTTTTCCAACGACTGATCTTCGTTCGCGGTAGCTTTTGTTTCAAAATTCGTCATCGGCAGTCATTCAATCCAAAATCAAAAATCAAAAATCTACAATTCCCTTATGCTCCCCTCCCCTTCCCCTGCAGTGTCTCATGGGCGAGAGTCAGGCGGGACGCCTGCGGTACGACTGAACACCGCTTTAATCGTGCGCGCCATGCCACGCAGCGATCCAAACATAATTTTTGCCGCGGTCGGCTCGTAGCCGCAGTGCATCATGCAGTCGGCGCATTTTTCGTTACCGCTGGCGCGACCGTACTGCTCCCATTTGGTCTCATCCAGTAGTTCCTTGAACGTTGTCGTGTAACCTTCCTGCAGCAGATAGCAAGGGCGCTGCCAGCCGAATAGACAGTAAGTTGGAGTGCCCCATGGAGTACAATCGAAGTCAATTTTGCCTTGTATAAATTCCAGAAATAATGGCGAAAGGTTGAAGTTCCAAGTCTTTTTGCGGCGTCTGAGTAGGTCTTGGAATAGCTTGAGCGTCTTTTGCCGACGCAGAAAATGTTCCTGATTCGCGGCTTTTTCGTAACTGTAGCCGGGCGAGATCATCAAGCCTTCAATGCCGAGCGCCATCAGTTCGTCGAAGAATTTCTCATAGATTGCCGGATCAGCGTCATCAAAAAGCGTTGTGTTGGTAGTAACGCGGAAGCCGGCTTTGACTGCGGCTCGAATCGCCTGAACAGTAATATTATATGCGCCTTCTCGGCAGACAACGAAGTCGTGCTGTTCACGCGGGCCATCTATATGAATGGCCAAGGTTAAATACCGGCTGGGCTTGAAGAGCGCCAGTTTTTCTTCCAGCAGAAGGCCGTTGGTGCAGAGATAGACGTATTTTTTGCGAACAATAAGCTCTTTTACGATTTCCGCAATCTGCGGGTGCATTAACGGTTCGCCGCCTGGCAGGCTGACCATCGGCGCGCCGCATTCCTCAATGGCTTTGAAACACTGTTCGAGAGTAAGTTCCTTGCGCAGAATGTGGCCGGGATACTGAATCTTGCCACAGCCGGCGCAAGCCAGATTGCAGCGAAAAAGCGGTTCGAGCATGAGAACCAGCGGATAGCGCTTGATACCGCGCAATCTCTTGCCCAGTACGTAAGTGGCCACAGTCCACATTTGTGAAACAGGAACGCTCATCTATATTGTCGCCTCTCGCTACTTTTGATGATGCAGCTTGCACGACAGACTCTAATTCATCTTCTACACTTTTAATCTATGTCGCACGCGTTAGCAAGCGGTCCAGCGAACCGATCCCTAAACGGGGGTGCATGTCGCTGAGTGTAACCACCAAGCGTAGCGCAGGCTCCCAGCCTGCTTGTTGATTAAGGAGCAATGTCAAACTACGAGACAGGCAAGATGCCTGCACTACATTCAACGACATACAATCACTAACGGTCGCGGTTCGGGCAACAGTATTTTGAAACAAAAAACTTGACTTCTGCGCGAATGACAGCAAACTGGATTTTTAATCGCACTCCCCGATAGCTCAACGGTAGAGAATGTGACTGTTAATCACAGGGTTGTTGGTTCGAATCCAACTCGGGGAGCTAAATTTGTCGGACAAATCGACGCCGCGTTTGTGGTACAATATGCTGCGATCACCGATTATACGTATCACATGATGAAAAAGGCGATCTGCCATTACAGCTATCACCCGCTTTTTGGCATGAGTTACAATTCACGGAACCAACCGACGCTGAAAAGTTCGCGCGCGTTGGCGCTTAAAATCAGCTCCCGCTCCGAGTTGTTCAGCGTCTGAACGGAAGCAAGCCAGCTTATTGGATCGGCGGCAGCGAGCGTTTCCCACGACAGGCCTGAAGCAAACAATAATTTCCCCGCGCCGACTTCGCCGATGGTGAAGTATAACGCTTCGGCCACGTCTTCCGTGCGCGGCCAGCAGCTCTGCGGCCCCGGCAGCAAGCCCAACGTAGTCAGCCACACATTGGCGCACTCGGCCATCCGCGCGTGAGCTTGCCAACCAGATGCTGGACCGTGTCGAAAAGCGTCAATCAAAAAACGAGTCTGCGGAAAAGCCTTGACCAACTTTTTTGGTCCGGCAACGGCGGCTCCGCCGGCCGCGACACAAAGCCGCAGAAAACACTTGCCTCGGCAGGCTTCGGCCAGCGGCCACCAATCGAGCGGAGTAATTTTCAGACGCGGCGAGAGTTCCTGTTCGGGCAGTTGCAGATCAATCACCACTGGATCCGTCTGCGGGAAACGGCTGTCAGATGAACCGACGATGTGCGTCAGCGACTCGGCATGACGCCAGATGCGGCCGGGTGACAATTGCTCAAGTTGCGCACGCACAGCAGCGGTAAATTGGCCATGGAGTACTGCGCCCAGTAACTGAGACGAAATGCGCTCGCCGATGCGCGCCTCTTTAAAGGATAAAGAACTCGCGAGCGTAAACAGATGCGCGTCGAAATAAGACTGAGTCACGATTGAGTTTCAAAACAGAGCGGATAGAGTGGTGGTTCGTCTTCCTCGATGCGAGGAAACCGTCCCATTGGTTTGAGGAACCGGTTGTCATTAGTATCGTCGTTCACTGTGGAAACCTCACCCACCAGCACAGTACCTCGGCCCGCCGCCGCGCAAAACGTATGGTAGAGCCGTGGTGTCATAGTAATGGATTCGCCCGGCGTCAGTTTGATCAGACCGCCCGCGGCTATGGTTCGCGTCGTGCCATCCACGGCAACCCGGACGCGAGTTCGAGCCAGTCCGTCCTTTTTGTCAGCGTTATAGAGCCGCACCATCAAAATGCCGCCGCCGCGATTGATGATGTCTTCAGTTTTCTCATGATGAAAGTGCATGGGCGTAACCTGGTTTTCGCCCACCACCATGAGTTTTTCGGCGTAGGTACGGCCTGAGCCTTTGACGCCGTTGCGAATGGTGAAGAGTAATCCACCTAGTCGCTTAAAGTCGCCCGACCCAAAATCCGTGATGTCCCATCCTAATCCGGCCCGGCGGACAGCCGCAGCCTTGGCGCCTTGAGCTCGCCAGCGCGCGACAGTCCAGAAAGCAAATGGCGGCAAATGAAACCCGCACGTCCGAATAAAAGTGATCGCATCTCGCAAGTATGTGTTAATTTGGGAGCGTTTCATAGCATATTCTTTCCTCGAATCCCGAAATCTAACCCACGCATAGTGCCTATTTTAACATATTTGGAGACTGTAGCAAGGAAGTCGGGACATACTGTGCACTATCTGTTTCTCCCCCCCCCCCCCTTGAAAAGGGGGGGAAATTCCCGACTTCGTTGCTACAGTGTCCATATTTGTCTTGTACAGATGTGGTATTATTTTGATCGAAGACAAAGTTCGTAATTCGATTCGAAATTTCGGAGAAGCGACTATTGGCGTTGTTGCGGACAATTAAATTCTCATCTTCCACAATCGAGGCAGGATCATATTCGCCAACAAGATATCATTCGTCCGATTCGATCAGTTCCCACTGTACGTCCAGCTTTGACAGCCAGGCCGCGCCGTAGGCTAACGCGGTCTTGCGGAAGCAGCGTTCCCACTGCTGGCTCATGCGCTGGTGTTTGCGCAGGACTTTATTGAAACTGAGTAAGGGCTTGGCGCTTTTTAGTGACGCATATATTTCGTCGCGGATTTCCGGATCGCCGAAGTCCTTGGCAAACGCGCGTATCCACTCAATCTGATCAGTTTCGCTGGCGACTGGAATACGCGGATGGCGAAGATCGTCGGCTACGATGCGCGGAGCCGATGGCGGCGACACATGGGCGAGAGTCGGGCGGGACGCTTGCGGTGCGGTCGTTGTAGTACTAGGTTCGCTAAAAATTTCCGCAAGTTTTCGGCTACCGCTCGCGCGCTTGAACCCTTCTCCGAACAATTTCAGTTTTTCTTTATCGTTGCGTTTCCAAAAATCCGTATTAAAGGCCGGTTTCTTTGACAAGTCCGTATCGTCGAATAATTTTTTCTTAATCTCGACGACCGGCCTTGACTCAAAGGGCGGCGCGTTTTTTTTCGGCGACAAGTCGTCGCCGAGTTTCGGCAGCGGTTTCACACCGGACATTTCCGGAGAGACAACCACTTCGTCAGGCCGCATCGTGCGTGAGACGATCTCGCCGGTGTCCAGGTTGAAATGATACGCGATGAGTTTGAAGCCGGTGGCCGTGACCGCGCGAAAAAACGCATCCGCATTAACCTTGATCGTCATTACCGATTATCTCCGCTACGTCTTTCAGAAGTCGTTGTCGGTCGGCAGCGCCGGGCCAGTGCGCATATTTCCTCTGGCGAGCGGATCGTCCGCCAGCGGTTTGACCGGATCATCGGCATTACGTTCGATCATCAAATCGTCCACGATAGTCTGCTCATGCCATGTATAAAAAGCAAACAAGTCGTTCGCGGAAGATCGGAACGGATGCGGGTCCGTCCATTCCAGCACGGTCTTGCCTTCTATACATATAGTAATCTGCGGCCCCACGCGACGCAGTTCGATATTCACCCAACGGTCCGGCGTCGGCGGTGTGGGCGCGGATACGCGCTTTTGAATGTGGTTGCGCTTCTTGATTTGAGCATGGCCGTGCGCCAATTCAGCGAAGTAGCCCTGTTCGTGAAGCAGCGCGCCGTTGACGCAGAACAATACGCCGATGTTGACTTGATTAGCGAACTTATTGCGTAGCGCGCGGAACCGTATGCGCAAATCGCCAGGCAATGATTTGTGAACAGCAGTATAGATGTCTTTGCCGGGATCGTTCTTTAGCCACAGCGCCTTGTATTTTTCGTGCCAGACCAGTTCGCCCCCCTTCATTTTGAAGTAGCGATTGATGCATTCGGGATCGTTGAAATTATCCTGGTACGCGACTTCCCAACGCGGCTCCTTTAGCGCCGCCACTGGCGAAGGCGGCGCGTCGGAGAAATCTTCGCCGACTTTGAAGAACAATCGCGCTTGAAGAATGCGGAAATCGTAATGCTCCGAAGCGGCCATCAGTGGCGTGCGGTCAGTGTCGGAGATCGTCAGTGTTATGCCGGGCTTGTCATCCACCAGATACCGTAATTGATCGCCCTCGCGCTCGATGCTTAAATCGTACACTTGATTTGGCGTTACGGTGCCGGGCACACGCGAGTCGCGTGCGACAATATAGAAGCCGTCTTCTGTAAACTGCCAACCTCTCTCGCCGCCGCCGTGCCAGGCTGATTTGGATCCAGGTTGAATTTTCAGCTCCCACTTCACCGTGTGCGGCGAACACGCGTGGAGACTTAGATATCGCTTATCGTAATACCTCCCGTCCACATAGAGACCATCGCTAAACACGTTCCCAGTGTTGGTCGTGTACCAAGGTTCCAAGTCTTTATTCTCTATGGGTTTAAGTTGAAAATTAAGGTCGCTCTTGAGCGCCCATTGAGTGGCAGTGGTTACAGATTTTGATGTCTCTTTTGATTTCTTCGTAACAGGCGCATCGGGCATCAGCGGCGTCGTAAGCGGCTGAACTTGCGACGGTATGCGCGTCTGCGGCGCAGATTTATTCGCTGATCGCATAAAGCATATCGCCAAAACTACAACAACAACCGCCGCTAACAATATTAGTAAATATCGCATTGTCAGCCTTTCGCTCTGCATATGTTAATTATTACGTAACCGTTCACCACGAAGGCACAAAGACACAAAGATGAACAGATTTGAAAAGTAGTTATTGAGTCTAGTTTATCTAAAAGTTAAGTGCGTTATAAGTAGCACAAATCTACATTAGAAACACTGGACTCAATAAGTAAATTTT
>JAZDLP010000268.1:0-33277 GCA_043801885.1 Planctomycetota bacterium
GGCTGGGAACGTCAATAAGTTCTTCATAGGAAAGCCTGTGTCACAAAGTGCAAATTTACAAAAGTCCAGTTATAAGATTTTTCTCTGGATAACATCCTCAAGAACTTTGACATTGAAATTGATCAGCAGTCACTTTCATAACGGATTTAAATATCCCAACATCACAATTTTGCGCATCTCGATGACTGATCCTACGATCTGTTCCGTTATCTTCTTCAATGCTGTCTCTGTGTTCTCTGTGGCTCTATGGTGAACGCTTGCGCAATTTTTAGTAAAAGGCCGTTAGCGACTCGCGTGGCGGCTGTTGCGGCGCGACCGGTTCGCTCATTCCAGCGTCTCGCGCCCCAAAGTCGCCAGAGTATATGGCTCGACCGCGTGCGCCGCCCAATAAGTCTTAATATCGTCCAGAGTAACAGCGTTGATTTTAGCTGCGATCTCATTCAGTGGCACGCTACGGTTTTCAAAAAAAACATCTTCAAGAAGTTCGCGGGCGCGGACACTGGTACTCTCCTGATCCATCAGAATGTGCGCCTTGAAATTAGTCTTCACTCGCTCGACTTCTTCCGTTGTCAATCCATTCGGCAGGTTTATCAATTCATTCTTCAAAACATTGAGCGTCTCGGCGGCGCGTGACGTAGTGGTTCCGGCATAGGCCAGGATGGCGCCGCTACCGCGCAACGAAACCGCGCTTGCGCCTACGGAATATGCCAATCCGCGTTTTTCACGGATCTCGGTAAATAATCGCCCGCTTATGTTCGATAAAATACCTACCGCGATCTGCGCGACATAGTGCGCAGGATCATTCCGCGGCACACAGGGGAAGGCCAGCGCAATCTGCGTCTGCTCGCTGTCCTTGAAGACGTGCTGAACTTTATGCGTAGCGGGCGGAGCTGGAGGAGACTCTGGCAACCAAGCCTCGCCTGTGTTGGCAAACAAAGTCTCCAGCCGTGAACGCAGTACTCCGGGATCGAATCGTCCGGCGGCCGCCACCAGCGCGCCGGCCGGAATATAACGAGTCTTCCAGAACGCCTGAATGTCGCCTCGCCCCAGTTCGGAGACGGACGTTTCAGTCCCCAGTTCCAGATGGCCCCACTCAGAACCGAAAAAAAGATCCTTCAAAATCACGAAGATATGGGATAGCGGAGTATCTTCCAGGTGTTTGAGTTCCTGAATCACCTGCCGTTTCGCCGTTGCGCACTCTTTATTTGGAAACGACGGCTCACCAAGCAATTCTCGCAGTAATTTTAAACTCTGTTCCAGATATTCCGGCAGGAATCGCAATTCAATGGTGGTGCTTTCTATAGTGGTGTAGGCGCCATAGCTAATGCCATAAAAATCCATGGCGTCCGAGAATGCGCGAGCAGTGCGGCGTTTTGTTCCTTTGAATAGGACATCTTTGACCAGATTGACCAGTCCAAATTTGTTGCCCGGATCATCCTTTGAGCCGACCGGTATGCGTACCGCCAGCGCGACCGCCTGGCCTTGTTCGAGCCGATCCCCGACGAAACGCAATCCGTTCGGCAAAGTGACGTCTATTCCGGGCGTCGTTGCGTTGGAGAGAATGTTAAACATATAAGCGTCGCGCTCCGACCACTGAGATTCGGATTGCAGGCGAGACGCCTGCGCTACATTACAGAACCTCGCAATACTGCACCGTATCGAGGTTGAGGATTTTGCGTGTGCCGTGTGTCTCAATCAATATCCACGAGCCGCCGACACGTTCGCGCACAATACCGAGTATCTCTTCGCCCTCCGAGAAATGGAAGGAATAACGACGATTAGGGTGAAGCACTCGCAACAGGTGCGCGCCACGAGTGAGTTCTTCAGTTGAGTTGGCTAATGCGCCGCTCGCACGACTCACTGCACTCACAAGGCTGCTGCTGCCGGCTGAAGCCGCAACAAAATCGGACGCTGCGACGCGTTCAGAAATGGCCACCGTTGCCGAAGTCTCGCTAGTGTCGCCAACGGACTTGGCGACTTCTGTGGAGGCGAGAACGCCGGCGGGATCAAGGATGCCTGGTTTGGTTGTTGGTGTTAAGGCGCTCTCAATCGTTATCCAGGTTTTAGCGCCCAGCAGGTTGAGTGTTTGCATTACGTGCCGTGAAGCCAAAACACGCAACTTGTTGTCTTTTTCCTGAGTGTTCTGTGCACATTGAATCAAAATCTTGGCGCTGGAGGGCGCCATCCAGCGCACATGAGACATGTCTATCACCCGATTGCTCGCCGGCGTGGATTTTAAGTATTGTTCCAACGTGGCCTGAAAGTTATTATCAGATACTCGATCAAGATTGCCGGATACCCACAGAACACCATTGATGATTTCAGATGATATGGCAGTCATAATTACTCCTTTATATCTGCAATAATCGACATTATAATCAAATGGCTCTTATCACGAATTGAAAGAAAAGGCAATTACATGTTATCTTAAGGTAGCGCCATGCCGAAATTGATCGTAACCGATACGGATAATAGCAGACGCG
The DNA here is from genome assembly GCA_043801885.1 of Planctomycetota bacterium. Taxonomy (GTDB): domain Bacteria; phylum Planctomycetota; class SZUA-567; order H5-PLA8; family H5-PLA8; genus JAZDLP01. The sequence continues at coordinate 2,484 of JAZDLP010000268.1, forward strand.
AATTCCCGATTACACAGTCTTTGACGATTGGTCGTAATTCGAGTAATCCGATACGGATTGCGGACGAGAAGAAAGCATCGCGTGTTCACTGTCGTGTCTGTCTCGATGGCGAGAAATTTTATCTCGAGGATTTAAATAGTTTGAATGGAACAAAAGTCAATGGCCAGACAGTCATGCGACATCTGCTAAAGCATGGCGATCTGGTGGTCATCGGCGCCACTACTATCGTTTTCGATAACACGAATCCGCATTTGTCGCCCGGCGAGGGCGGGTTGACCATGATACTCTCGTCGGAAGAAGTTGCGGATATGAACCGCAAAGCGCCTGCGACGAAGTCGTCCAAATCCACGTCGCGTAGAATACTTCAACCCGCTTCAGCGCCGGCGATGCCCAGAGTTCGACGTTTCAGCAAGGGATCGTCGTGGGGCGCCACCATGTTCAAATGTGCGGCGCTGCTGGCGATAATCAGCGGCTCCGTGTTGATCATTATCTATCGCGGCCATTTCGATTATCAGACTCGCGTGGTTAATAAACCATCACCCGTGAAGTTCGATAAGAACGAGCCGCCGCCCGTAACGCCGTTAATGAACGTGGAGAACCCTGTGTTGCCATTGGCGCCAAATAGAGATCCGATTGAAAACTTCAAGGAACCGCCAAAGACTGACCCTGGCACTGCTGAAGAACTCGCTAAAGTCTTCGCCGACCGAGATCGTGCGTTAAGCTTTGGCAATTTTCTCGGCGCACGCGCCGCGCTTACACAATTTCTGACAGCGCACCCTAGTGGCGATCTGGCGAACCAGGCCGCCCGACAATTAAAGGAGACCGAGGCGCTTATTCACACCGCGTTATCGTCCGCTTTGAAGGACGCGCAAGCGGCTGTCGAGAAAAAAAATTGCCGCCTAATCACGCAACGCTGCACTCGTCTGCTCTCATTCGATCCATCCGGCCAGTTCGGCGCAGAAGCGCGTCAGATACTAATGCGTTTGGATGATGAGACTGCGCCGCGTTTCAAGCTGATCAGCGACAAGATCGCCAGCGACTTGAAAGCTGGCCGACTCGAAATCGTCGCCGATACGTTGGCCAAGGCGCTGGATGAATTAAGCGGCACAAAGTGGGGCGGCGTCCTCTCCGACACGCAGTTACAGGTGGTGATGACGCAGAGCTTGCTTAAACAACTGGAAAATAAACGCCAGAAGGAGGCCAGAATCGGCAAGACCATTCCCATCACAATCACCAACAAAAATATCAAAGGCGATATGGTTAAGATTTATGGTCTGACGCTGGAGATTCGTCGTGGCGCGCAGATGGTCGCCGTGCCGATTCGCATGATCGAGCCGACTGATTTTACCAAAATGATCGAGGCCGCCGGATTAGCTCATCGGCATTTGGAACTCGCTTGTCTTTGGCAGCTCTTGGAACGCAAAATTGCTGCGCAGACGGAACTCAAGCAAGCGCTACAGAACCCGGAACAGACGCTGGTTGCGGCGACACTGACTGACGCCGCCACTTACATCCGCAATATGCGAGTTTATGACTTCAGCAAATGGCAGCAACAGTGCGACTGGGAGGCGCTCTCCGGCAGTTGGTCCACACAGGATGGCCGCTATATGTTAGAGAGCAGTGAAGGCGGAGATACTGCGTTGAAGAGTTCCGTGATGAGCGACATCTTTGTCGCGAAGAATGCGCGCATCAGCTTTGATTTCGAGTTGCTCAAGCCCGCCCCTAACTATTTCTTCTCGTTCGAACTGGGCACCGAGCAGCGGTCGGTAAGCGTTCTTTTCTCTGAGGAGGGCGTAACGCTGAATTCCAACATCAACGGTGTCGTCAGTGAGAAAGATGTTTGGACGCACGGCCTTACGCGCGTGGAAGCAATCATCAACAACGACACTCTGACGTTCGCCATCAACAGTCAGGCGATAAAGAAGTTTTCTGTGTCGGGACTATCCGGACTAACCGGCACACTTGTCTTTCGCGCGCGCGAAACAACCTGCACAATTGATAATGTTATTCTAGCCGTGGGAGAAAATTCGGCAGCGACTGCAACGTTTTGAAGACGCCGAAGTATTGAATAACCTTAAGGCAGTGGCAACTAATCATGATCAGGATATGATTTGGGAGGATGATAACGTGGAGCTGTTTATCGATCCGTCCAACAATCGCGTCACCTGTTACCAGATCATTATTAACTCAAAAGGTGTTTATTGGGACGGCTTTTATGCTGGGCTCAATCAGGAGCCGGACAAGTCTTGGGAACCCAAATACAACGTCGCGGTCAATGTCGGCCGAGATAGTGGGACGGTAGAAGTGGCGATCCCGTTCACTGCTTTTGATCACAGCGACAAGTCCGAAGCTGATTGGACGTTTAATGTCGCTCGCTTACGCGCTGCAACCAATGAGTTCATCTACTGGTCGCCAGTGTTCTCGAAGACTTCTTATGTGCCGGAGAAATTTGGCAAACTGACTGGCATGCCTGTCCGCACACTAAAGCCCGCAGCCAAATAAATACTCCGCAGTTTGGAAGGCAATGTGCTAGTTGCAACATAATTCGTAATTCGTAATTCGTAATTAGTAATTAGTAATTAGTTTAGCAATTCGTAATTCCGAACATAAAACGCGTTATATTCGTCTTCCGCAGCAGTTCACATAGCAACACGGTTACTATCAGCGCCAGAGTACTGATAGTCAGAAATTGGATCGCCGGAGATTTGTTCCAGCGCAGAATAAAGTAAGCGATGACGACGATGACCGTCTGATGCGCGATATAAAAAGTGTAGGCAATTTGACTGCCATGACGCAGCACGGCGCTCGGCCGGTTAAGATACACGGACGCATAGCCCAATAAGGCGATCAGCCAACACCACTCGCCGGCGGACCAGAGCAGTAGTCGCAGCGAGTCCGCGCCATAAGGATTCAGATCGCCACGGCCCATGGCTAGGAATCCGAAGGTCAGCGCGATTCCCGTCAGCAATCCAAGCCAACGGTTACGCGCGATTGCTTCCGTCAGACGCGCGTCGCTGGCCAGCAACATTCCGTAAAGAATCACCGTGCCGAAGTGCGCGTGATTTGTCCAATCATTATACAGCATGTGCGAATCCGGAAAAATTCGCCGCAATCCCACTTCGATCACGATAATCGGCAACGCCAGCAGGAAGATGCGTCTCCCGAAACTGAAGAATCCAGCGAGATTCCGCGCCAAACGCTGCCCGCTCGGATTATGGCTCAGGTACAACGCCAACGGCAGTATCATCAACGAATAGAAAAATAGATAAATAATGAACCACAAATGATTCCAGGTGAAGTTTCCTTGCGGATAGCAGGATTGGAAAAAATGCGGATAAAATTGAAAAAATGAACCCGCGAAGTTGCCGGCGCTGCGCCGACAGGCCCACGCGCTGATGCGTTCGATATACACTTGTGGTGGAACGATCAATAAAATGCCGAAGAAGAACGGGATTAGCAGTCGTCGAGCACGTTCGCGCAGATAAGCGCCACTGGAGCGATGTTCGAGCGCAAAGCGCATATTCGCGCCGGCCAATAGAAAGAACAACGGCATGATCCACTGCAACATGATACAGATAAACGCGCCTGCAATGCGGCTAGTCTGATCGCTACCGATGATCCAGGTATTGGCGTCAAAGAGTTTGGCGCTGTGGTAATAAACGATCAGCAACGTGGCCAGCACTCGCAGCGCGTCAAAATCGTAGCGACGTAGCGGGCCGGCCGCATTGAGCTGAATCTCGTTCATAATTTTGCACTTTGTGACACAGGCTTTCCTATGAAGAACTTATTGACGTTCCCAGCCAGTCCTCTCCCGTACTAATTACGAATTACTGTTTGATGAGAACCTTTTGGGTTCTTAAACTATACTGCGTTACCAGTGGCCTGTTAGTCTGACGGGTAGTTCTATCGCAGAATATGTGCCGTGAATGGTTACGTATTGTCGGAGCAGGAGTTTATCAAGTGTCAGTTTATCGCCAGATCGCTTTGATTACAGCTCTTTTGTGTGGGTGGAGTTTGCCTCGCAGTCCACATGCCGGGGAGACACCGAAAGAAGCGCTTAAAGAAGAACCGATAGATGCCGATGTCCTCCGCAAAGTGCGCAAATTAATTCAGGAGACGAACTCGCCCGAGAATAGCGCTCGCACAGCAGCTTGGATAAGTCTGCGCGACATGGGCAATCTGGCCGCGCCGGGACTGGTGGCGCTTTATCGGCAAAAAAATATCGCGCCCGAAATGATCCAATCCATTCTGATCGCGCTGAGCGACTGCAAAGATTCGCGCGTCGGTCCGGCGTTGGTCGAAGCGCTTGGTTCCTCTGATCCGCAGACGCGGCTTTTGGCGGCGCGCGCGCTTGGCGACAACCACTACCAAGACGGCGTACTAGCGTTGGAGAAGGTCACCGCGAACGAAACGGAAGATGAAGAAGTCCGAATGTTCGCCGCCAAAGCCGGCGCCAAACTGGGCAGCGAAGCCTGTTTGAAAACGCTCGAAACACTGGCAGCGTCACTCCGGGCGGAAGTCCGCCGTCACGCGATTTTTGATCTCGGCAAATACGGAGGCGTACAACGCATCAGCATTCTCGAAAAAGCTCTCGCCGATAGCGACGTCAGTGTGCGCGAAGACGCCGTCGAAGCACTGCGCCTGGTGGGGAAGAACGAGGCTTGGGGTCCGCTGATCAAAGCCATCTCCGATCAGAACTACAAAATCCGCAACAGCGCCATGGACGCGCTGCGCCAGTTGACTAAACAGAAAATCGAAAATGACCCGCGCGCCTGGCAGGAGTGGTGGGCCGGCTACGACCAGAAGAAAGATGAAAAAAAGTGAGTCTAACGGGACGGAGCAATATTGCTGGGCAGTGCTTTGACTTCCTTGGCCAATCGGTCAAATTCCGCGCGTCGTTCGGCGGGCAGTGTCGTCGCCAGCTTTTCCAATTCGCTGCGCACACGGACGCCATTCTTAAGTTCAATCAATGCACGGATCAGATTCAGGCGCATCTCAATTTTCAATTCGTTGCGTGGTGACTGAATCAGCAATTCATCAAAAAGTTCCACGGCGACCTGATAGTTCTTCTGACGCAGCGCCTGTTCAGCAGTGATCAGACGATCACCTTCCAGAGCGCGTTGAATTTCGCGCGCTATCGGTGAAGTCATCTCCAGCGGGTATAACAGCCAAAAATCGTCGCCAACATCCTCTGCCTTGCGCAGATTGCCCGTGGATATGTACAGTTTAACCAACGCAAATAGCGCGGCCTGCCGGATACCTTCTGCGCAATGACGCGACGCAGGGGTCGAACCGGCGAGCGAAGTAGCCAGCAGGTGTTGTAGCGCGGCAATCGCTTTCTCCGGTTTGCCGGCCAGACGCCAGGCAAAACTTTCGCCCAGTTGCGCGGCCAGCGCTTCGACCGAACAGCCTAAATCGTTACTCAGAGCTGTAAATTCGACGGCAGCCGCCATCGCTTTTTCTGTGTCCGGCGCGGTCTCGGTTGCGGTGCGAGCGAGCCAATAGGCGGCTACACTGTGGTAGAAGGCAGCCAGTAATTCTGATTGCGCCAGTGGTGATAATTCAGCCAATGTGCGCGTGTAGTTATCATTCTTCAACATGCCGGGCCAGATCAGTTTAACCTTTTCAAGCGGTGAGCGAACGGAAGCAGTCAGTGGCTGTTGCGCTTCGTCGAACGCAACTGACGCGGCGGAGAATGCGACGTGCGCCGAATTCGCGCCGGTTAGCGCTGAAGCGGACGCCAACGCCAAACCGCGTTCGATATGCGCCAGACCTTCGAGCATGCGGCCAATGCGGCGGACTTCGTCTTCCTGATGCAGTGTTTCATACGCAGCGCGCAACGCAACTTGACCCGTAGCTAATTTTTGCGTGCGCTGATGGACGTCGCCGGTCAACATGCCTTCCTGCAGCGCCTTCAAAGCCTGCTCAATCGCCGGACCTTTTCGGGTCAGACCCAAGCGCCAGCCCAAGTCCATAAAGTCCGGAGCATCCAACAGCCCCAGCAGTATGCGATTAGCTGGGTTGAGATTGTCCAACGCATGCCAGCTCGCGTCGCTACGCAATTCAAGAACACGCGAACCGGCCAGATTGATCGGTCGCACAATTCGTGACTGCGGCGTAAAAACCGAGCGCACACCATCGGCAACCGAAAATCCTTCCGGATATTTCTCCGTCGCGACAAACGCCATGCCCTTGATCACCGTTATTACTGCAGGCGAGGACGCCTGCGCTACCGCAGGCAAGGATGCCTGCGCTACTGCAGGCAAGGATGCCTGCGCTACTGCGGATAGTTCCATCGTGGCTGGCGTCGAGCTGGTGTTTGTCCGTGTCGTCTGCATCGTTCGCGCCTTTTGCGCGTCGAACAGTTCTGGCGACAATGCGCCGCTGGGTTGCGGTAGCCATAAATCCACCAGCGCGCCAGCCAATACTCGCACCATACCTTGCGGCAGGTGAATGAGCACGTCTTGCTTGGAATTGGCGGCATTAATACCCACGCGACCGGTGTCCATGCGCAGCGTCGGAATAAGCCCCTTTTCAGGACTTATCCGCGATTGTTCGTCCACGTCTAAAATTGCGCCATTGCTCAAGCGCAGCCGCACGAATTGACTCTGCGTTGTAATTAACAGGTCGCCTTCATACAGCGGCGAATTTTTGGAAAAAGCATGTACTTCGCCCACTGGCGTTTGAACCGTGGCGCCAGTGCCGGAGACGGCCAAACCAACGGGCTCGCGCGGCTTGACCAAATATAAACACAAAATAATCGCCGCCGCAACGCTCATCACAGCCAAAACCTGTCGGCGCAATCGGCGGCCGCGAACAACGTGCAGACGTACGCGCTCTTCGTTGTGCAACGTGGCCAGCGCTTTGTCACTGAAACGTTTGGACGGTTCAATGCGAGATTCAAGCGCTTCGCGAAGAAGCTGATCCTCTTCACGCAAGGCGGCCAGAGTCCGACGAGCCGCCGCGCTGGAATTTAACCAATTGTTAACAAAAGTTTGTTCTTTTTCACCCAGCCGACCGTCCAGGTAGCGATGAAGCAACAGTTCGTCGTCAACCACTGGCGAATGAACTTCCAGTTTCGACGACGAATCAGGCGATATAGGGTTTAGATTGTCCATAGCCATCTTTAATGTTCCTGCTCCAGCTTTTTTCGCAGCATTTTTTTCGCTCTAAAAATTCGCGTTTCGATTGTGGAAATAGGCAGCTCCAAAATCTCCGCAATTTTTTCGTAACTCATCTCTTCCTGGTACCGTAAAATCAATACTTCCCGATATTTCTCATCTAGCGACAGAAGGCATTCGCGTATCCATCCCGACTGCGCTCGGTGTTCGTAAATGTCCTCCGGCTTGAGTGACCGCGCGTCGGCGGTGTGTTCTATCTCCTCGTCATCGGTTGCGCGCGGTTTCTTCTTGCGCAGCAGGTCAACGGCGAGATTGTGAGCGATGCGGTAACACCACTTGGCATACCCACCACCAAGCTCCGGATCAATTTTGTTCCAAGTCTCCCAGGCCTGTAGCAACGCCGTCTGAGTAATATCCTCCGCATCCTCTCGATTATTCACCATCCTGAACACGTAAGTCAGGATGTTAGTCTCATGCTCACGAACAAACTGAGCATAATGCCTTAAGTTGATTTGCCGAGACTCTTCCGTATTTTGCAAGATGCTCAATCTGCTTTCTCAAAGCTGATCGGCAATGCCACCATCTATCCGATCAAATAACGAATTAAACTGCCTAAACTTGCAACACTTCTGCGCAAATCTGCAAATTATTGACACTGTAGTAGCGAAGTCGGGAATTCCCCCCTTAAAAGGGGGGGGGGGGAAACAGATAGTGGCCGATTTCCGTGCTACAGTGTCAAATTATTTGCAAGTATGCTTACTATATTAGCTTGCAAACACAATAGCAGACATAAAAATAAATAGCCATATAGTTGAATGGCAGGCGAGACGCCTGCGCTACAATATTTTAATATTTTTTGTAACTCATCCATGTTTGGCTGCATTTAATTAACATAATGGAGAAGACTGATGTTGATGGAGGTTCGAAATCTGAACAGCACTGATGCGTTGCGGCGATTAGGTCAGACGCATGATGCGCAGGCATGGGTAACATTGCTGGAAACGCATGGTCGTGGCATCTTCGCCACATGCCGAAATATTCTCGGCGAGACCGCGCTGGCTGAAGACGCCTCTCAGGAGACGCTGCTGCAAATCCGCGAACACGCCGTGCGGTTTAAAGTCAGCGAAGACAATCCGGAAGCGTCAGCGAGGGGCTGGATCATGCGTATCGCTTATAACACCGCATTGCAAATGCTTCGTAGTCGCCAGAGCGCGCAACGCCGCGAAGACGATTACGCGCGTGATCGCTCGGTAAATGCCGCGACTGAGTCCGCTCACGCCAACGCCGAGAACCTCCAAGTCGTGCAGCAAGAATTAAGCAAGATGGCGGAATATGATCGCTGGCCTATTCTCTTGCATTTCTACGAGAACATGGACTACGAACAGTTATCCGCGGCTCTGAACTGTTCAGTGGGCGCAGCGAAAGTACGAGTGCATCGTGGCATAAAAAAACTGCGCAAGAGATTGGCGCTGCTGGGACTGCTGCTGTCCTTTGAGGGATTCTCCGAACTGATGGCGTCTTCAGTTCAAGCCGCAGAAACCACTCCGCCCATTACCGCGCAGCAGCAAGCTCAGTGGCAGTCGTTGTTGACCAGTTCGCGTCAACCTGCTTACAAAACAACCTTGGGAAAAGAAGGAGGATTATCACTCATGGCTAAGATCAGTCTCACAGTCGCCGCATTGGCTATCATCGCTCTCGCCGTCTTTACTGTCGCCAATATACGTGGCGCGGATACGACGTCGAAGGTCAATTCGCACGATGCGCAGTTCGCTCAAAACGATGTGGCCAGAGCAATCTCGCCGCGTATAGAGGAAACCAAGGCCGATGCGGGCGATAAACCCGCGCCGTTGACAGTTATTCCGACTGCCAAGGCCACTCCAGATGAACTGGCGGCTGTCTCGCGCGGCAACAATCAATTCGCTCTGGACTTGTTCGCTAAACTACAGACGACGAAAGGCAATTTATTTTTCTCGCCATACAGCGTTTCAACGGCGCTGGGGATGACCTGGGCGGGAACGCGAGGCGAGACCGCGAAGCAGATGACGAAGGCGCTGAGCTTCTCGCTCCAGCCGGAACGCCAGCACGCGGCCTTCGCCGCGCTGATCCAGTCGCTGAACGCCGAGACGACCAAAGACGGCAAGAAGCGCGGCTTTCAGCTCAGTGTCGCCAATCGGCTCTTCGGGCAGAAGGGCTACTCGTTCGTGCCAGAGTTCCTGGCGCTGAACAAGAATCTGTACGGCGCACCGCTGCAGGAGTTGGATTTTAAAAAGGAAACCGAAGCGGCTAGGTTGACGATTAACAAGTGGGTCGAAGAGAAAACTCGCGAGAAGATCAAAGATTTGATCCCGCAGGGTCAACTGACGCCGGACGTGAAGCTGGTGTTGACCAACGCGATCTACTTCAAGGGTTTGTGGACCTCGCCGTTCAAGAAGAAGCTGACGCAGGACGCTCCTTTCACGCTGGCGGGAGGCGCGAAAGTTCAAGCGCCAATGATGCAGAAGACGTTGGATGCGGGTTACTTCGAGATCGAAGGCCGGCTCCAAGCCCTCGAACTGCCTTACGAGGGCAATGAAATCTCGATGGTGGTACTGCTTCCCGCGACGGCTGACGGATTGTCCGATTTGGAGAACGATCTCACCGCGGACAATCTCAAGGCGTGGACAGGCCATATCCAAAAGACGGAAGTGGAAGTTTCCCTGCCGCGGTTCAAGATCACGTGGGGTACGTTCGATCTTGTCCCGAATTTGAAGTCCTTGGGCATGACCGATGCATTCGACGACAAGAAGGCGGACTTCACTGGTATGACGACACATAAGGATCTCTCCATCGGTTTGGTGCTACATAAAGCGTTTGTAGATGTGTATGAAGAGGGCACCGAAGCCGCCGCCGCCACGGCCGTCGTCGGATGGATTACCGGCCCGAAACACATGCCGAAGATTTTCTGCGCCGACCGGCCGTTCCGGTTTCTCATCCGCGAGAAGGCTACGGGCAGCATCCTGTTCCTGGGCCGCATGGCAGACCCGCGCGGGATATAATTACGAATTATGAATTACGAATGTGGTTTCGATAGCATATTATCGCTATCGAGGTCGACCTTGAGAACCCGAAGGGTTTAAAGCAATTAGCCGGTGGTTGAGTGAAGCGATACCACCGGTTACGTTATTTCTGATCACCACTACGTCGCGATAACGCGCCAGCAAACGCGCGTTATCAGGCAGGCGCGCTTGCAGTTCGGCGTCGCTCATCTTGTTGAGGGCCGAACTGGAGATGGCCAGCATGCGAGCACAGTAGCGATCTTCGATAAAGAGCATGACTTTCTCCGGACGCTCTAATTCCTCGCGCACCACGGCGATGAACGGCTCGCGCTTGCTGACATCGCGGCGGCGAGCTTCGTGTATCGGCCGATTCAGGTAGTAAACCAAGCTGGGAGTATCTACGCTAACTGACGCCAATCGGTCGCAATCAGCCACCTGTTCCTTAATCTGCAAGCATAGTTGCCTGGTCGAACGGAGATTCAGACTGTCCATGGATGCCGGCAGACCAAGCGACACGATAATGAGCATGAAAGCCAGCAGGAACAGCGTTGCGCACGCCGCTTTGCCCTGCGCAGCCCACCACCACGCGGCGGCAAAAATCACACAGAGCGCCGACCACATAATGGAGAACGGAATCGCTAATTGTTCGAGCGTCTGGCGGTAATGCGCAGGGATCAGATGAGGTTGCCACGTCGCAACTGCGCCGATGCCAAGCATGACCAGCAGAATCAAACCAGCGAAAATTAGAGTCGCGCGTCTCCAAATTATTTCAGTCGGATTACCTAATCGTATCAGAAAACGGGCGAGTAGCAGGGCCGTGGCTGGCATCGCGGGCAAAAGATAAGTGAGCAGTTTGGCGTTGGGAATGCTAAAGAAAAAAATAATTCCTATCAGCCAGGCCAATAGAAACCGATCAGCGCGCTGAATGCGCGCCTCAGTCCGGCTTGGCGCCGATGAAAACCAGGCGCTGCCTATCGCGCCTACCAGACCCACGGACCACGGAAAAGTCAGACCGAATAGCAACGGAATGTAATAGTACATGGCTTCGCGATGTATCTGTCCAGACATGCGGCACCAGATTTCATCATAAAGTAATTTCCAAAATCGGCTCGGGCCAAGCTGCACGACTAGCGCGGCGTACCACCACAGACCCATCAACATTGCCAAGCCGATGGCCAACCATGGCAATCCGGCGAGTCTTTCCGGCGCTCGGCTCGCGACCAGGAAAATCAGAGCGATAACCACTGCGGTCGCGGCGAAGCTGGTGTACTTGGCGATCCAATCGAGCGTCCGAAACCTCTTTTCCGTCACGCCGCCGGGATATTGCGTATTCTTCTCATCTTTGAGTTCCATCGTTTGATTAGGCATGCTCGCGGCAATGCTTTTACTTTTACGCTGCGCGGCTACTTTGATGTCGCATGCTCGGCTTTGCGCATGAATGGCCAATCCGGAAAGAGACACAGCGGCTAAAAGCAACCAGGGAATAAAACGCGCCGACTTTGGGCGTCGTTCGCACGACACACTCATCGCACGATAGATCAGTAAGACCGCTAATACCGCCAACGCCGGCGTAGCTTTGGTTAGAATCGCCAGTCCCAGAAACAGCGTGGTTGGCCATAATACGCTCCGCCAACTATACTGCTCCACTTCTGCCAGCAGCCAGACCGCCAGCGCCGCAACGACCAGCGCGGCCAGCGTGGCGTCCGTGGTGCAGGTTCGAGATAAGACCATGAACAATGGCGTCGTGGTTAAAATCGCTCCCGCCAGCAGACTTGTCGCTGCGCCGAACAGTTTGTAGCCCAGATAGACCGTGATCAGCAGCATGAACAAGCCCATGACGATCGAGGGCGCGCGAGCGGCGACTTCATTGGGCTTATCAGGCGTCCCCGCTATGAGCGCGCTGATTCCGACTAGCCAATAAAATAGCGGCGGTTTATTGATGCGTTCAGTTTCGTTGAATTGCGGGATCAGCCACGATTTGCCTTGCGCCATTGCGCGTCCGGCTGTTGCGTAGCGCGGTTCGTCGGGATCAATCAGCGGCACTTCGGCCAGGCGATAGCAGGTTATGCCTAAATAAATAACCAGCAGACCGACTAACGCCAGCCAAAATCTCGCGCCGGGGGTGGCGGTCGAAGCGCGGACGGAAGAGGCGGCTGTATCGATGAGTTCAGGCATACAATGCAAATCTTCGTGGCGCGCGAAGAAAAGCGCAAGAAAAGAGAGGTTTACTTTGAACTACCTTTATGCCATTGGTTCTGGAACGTGCCGTCTGGATTCATGCGAATGGATTTGTGATCAGCTTGAGCGTGCAGGACGATGTCCCGGACACCAACGATCTTGGACAGGCGCGTCTGAACCAGGTTAGCGGCGACTTGGCGAGCTTCCAGATCATCTCGGCTTTCTAGGTCAATCAGGATTTTAAGCGCATATTTTGGCATGTAAAGGGTTCCTGTTTTCACGTATAGAGAATTCAAAAAACTTTAATCACAGATAATGCTATAGTATCCAGATTACGCACATTTTTTCGGGAAGAAATCATCAGATTAAACGCCACTATAATAAAAGGCGGACAAAAATGTCAGATATAAATAATCTTGCTGATAATGAACTCCTCGGAAGATGCTGTGCAAGACTCGATTCTCAAACTGATGGACTACATGCCCGTTGATGGAATGGTTAGCAATCCACTAGGGCTTTGGGCTACGCTGAGATTTGGCTGATCCATCAATCGGGTGATGCTCGGGGAATTGGGCGCATAACGATAGGACCATTTCCATTTGGTGCGATGAGCAAGGACGCTTTATCGGCATGGGCGACGAGGTTGAGACTCTTATGGTTGTAGAGAACGAAGAGACCGCGAACAAATTCTTTAGTGGCGACCTCAGGATAGCTACAAACGGCTAGGCGTTGGGCCATTGGGTGCGCGCAAGTTTAAGTTTGAACTTGCGCGGACTTGTCATTTCACCATAATAAACGAATAATGTCTCTAGCAGCTAAATACGGAATCATATCAGACATCCACGCTAACTATACAGCGATGAAAGTCGCCTTGGATTATTTAGCCGCCGCCGGCGTGGACAAGATACTCTGCTTGGGCGATCTAGTGGGTTATGGCGCCGAACCGTTCGAATGTATTCAGGCGGTCAAAGACAAGCCAAATATTTATACCATTGCTGGCAACCACGACCGCCAGATCATCGGCGATAAAGATGCGCGCATGCGCAAAACCGCCTCCAAAGTGCTCGAATGGACAGCCGACAACATCTCGCCGTCCAACGCTCGGTTCTTGAAAACGATTCCCTTTGGTATGACGGTGGACGACGTCTTTATTATGATTCACAGTTCCCTGGTGGAACGCGATGCATACATTCTTTTACCGCAGGAAATCAGTAAAAATCTAAACTGCATGATTCGCGATTTTCCCAATCAGAGAATCTGTTTTTTCGGCCATACGCATATCCCGATGCTGATCAGCGCCAAGGTCGTGATCAACGACTTGCGAGAGACCAAGAGTTTTCAGCTTGATCGCAACGACATTTATTTAATCAATCCGGGAAGCGTGGGACAGCCTCGAGACAAGTGTCCACTGGCCAGTTTCGCAATCTTCGACGCTGAAAATTGGAAGATAACCTTTATCCGCAAGCCTTATGATTTTCGGCTGACACAGCGATTGATCATTGATAACGGGCTGCCAGAAAAATTCGCGCGCCGCCTGGCGGTAGGTGTGTAATGCGTGGCCCGATCCTTAGCCGCTATCAACTCCTTCGTTCGCTTCCCAAACATGTTCTGTACGCCATATTACTTGGCGCGATTACCGGCATCCTGCTGTACTGGCTTAAATTTGTGCAATTATCTGGCAAATGGAATTACTTAATGTTTTTTCCGATCGCCAGCATTTACGTCAACGGCGCGACGCTGCCGGTAGCCATCCCGGGCCGACATTGGACGTTCGCGTTTATCGGCGCGATGATGATGCTACTGTTACTGATCGCGGGCGTGATTTTATCTATCGAACTGCCTTTCTCGCATAGCCTGAAACCCGGCACATCCAAAGTGATGTACACGGCAAATCTTATCACCTACGGAGGCATTCTGACCGGAGGATGTCTGGGATTGTTTTACGGCATTTTAGCAGGCTGCAAAACGGCGATGTTTGTGGGCCTGGCGATGGGCGTAGCGACCGGCTATCTGCTGAGCCTGGCCAGTATTCACGCGGTCATCGCAGGCGCCGATATGGATATCTTGATCTACAACAGCACACCGCATGCCGCTTGGCAAGGCGCGCTCGCCTGCGGCACACTGCACATCGGCGCCGGCCTGGGCGCAATACTGGGCAGTGGTGGCGGCAAGTAATAGGAATTTCAAAGTTTGTCACCGAAAAACATGTCCCGTTAGGGACATACGATAATAGCCCAGCGATTAAAAAGATCGTTGCTCACAACAAGAGCGGGACGACGACCCTGTTGTTCGTGCCCTGATTGCGGATCGAACGATAGCGCGATTAAATCGCCTTTTTTGGTGATCATATATTTTCTTCCCTTATTCTTCAGGCTCCATATCCTCATACGTCTGATCAATTTCGCGTTTCATGGCTTCGTGGCGGAGTTTGATTAACGCCAGGCGATCAATCTTAACAGATTCATTGCCGACAGCGGACGACTTCGACGCGCCGGATGCCTTGTCAGAATTTCGTTTGCGTCGTGTGCGGCGAATCTTGACGGGCACATCCGATGTGGAAGCGATGCGCGAGTTTTTAGTTTCATTGACAGTACCATGCGCAGATGCGCGAGTTTTCTTAACACCAGAGTTTTTCATGCGATTCGTTTTCTCCTTCAGAGTTCAATAGCTTAACCGTTCAATTTATTAGTGCGGAAATCTTCAAACGAATTAAATTTCGGACGGCGCGCTGCGCCTGCGACTCCAGTCTGCGCTGACTGGTTCAGGCCGCGCGAAGGCGGCGCTGTCTGATTAGCGGTTTCATCTTCCAGAGCAACAAGAGTGGTTTGCATGGCTTCCAGCGCCTGGATGAGCGTATGGCGATAGGTCTGAAGCTGAGGAAGCTGAGCAACTGTCGCCGGAGGTGACAGTTGGGTGAAAATTTTATGCACCGTCTGGAGATATTTCTGACGTTCTACTTCATACAACGTATTACGAATTTGCTTCTCGATCTGCCGAAACTCCTGTTCTCGCAGCTCAATTTCCGCTCGCAAAATTTCAATCTGCTCGAACTTGGTCAACTGTATCTGAATGGATGCGTCAGACATGGATCAACTCTTTCGCTATCAAGCCATCGTCTTCTGAACTACTAACCGTCAAAATCTTCACACGGCGCAAAGATTTTGACGGCGGATTGCAGGCGAGACGCCTGCGTTACGACACTGCATGAAAAAAATTATCACGTTGTCAGCCAATTTGCAATAGGTTACTGCCGAGCGGCCTGCAATTGCAAGGGCGCCACCGGTAGCGTCGGAATAGTCGGTCGCAATGAGACTGTCGGAGTTGCGCGAGAAACGGACATTGAGGGCGTTGTGCCTGGCGGCGCGACGGGGACTGGCGGCGATTGAGCGCGCGTCTGGTTCCAAGTTATCATGTCCAGCATCTCACCGGACTCGACCCACCCCAGTTGTCCGCGCGCAGCGCGTTCCCAAGCACGCGGATTATTGCGCTGAAGATCGCTGATGCCGCATTGTAAACGACTCATTTCTTTCTGCTCGGCATTCAAGTGCGCGGTCAGGACGCCGGCGCGGTCTTTCAACATCCTTAAATGTTCGTGTTGAGGCGCGAACAGAAATAGAAACCAGCCGGCGAGCGCCGTCAGGAAGATAATCCAATACGCCAGATCGTGGGTGCCCAAGCGATCAGCGGTGATCGGCACAGATTGTAATCCGCGACAGTGAAAAATCTGCGATGTAACGATGCTAACTTTGCGCGTTATACGCGTAATATAGTTTTGGGAATTGGTCACACTTCCTCCCGTGTCTCGAACCCGGAAATTTAATCCGTGCGCAGTATAATAGGTATCGTCACGAATGAGTCGCGGCTTGATACGGATTTTTGCGCTACTGAACGGTTACTAATCTTTGTATAATATAAAAATTCGCAAGTGTTCATTAACAAGGAGAGCGATCATGAAGACCAGATTTATCATTATTGGCACGGGTAATCGCGGGCTAGGTTGTTTTGCCAAAGGGTTGACGGGATTCAAAGGCGAAAGCCCGTCTGAGTTCCAAGCCCGCTGCGACTTGGTCGGGCTGGTAGATTCGAACTTATTGCGCGGCCAGGCCTGCGCGAAAGAAGTGGGGCGTTCGATCCCGGTCTTTCGTGACGTGGCGTCGGCGCAAAAGGAAGTCAAAGCTGACTGGGGCATCGTCACCACGCCGGACTTCACGCATCGGAACATGGTGGTGGCGGCGCTCGAATCCGGCCTGAATGTGCTCGTGGATAAACCGCTCGCCACCAGCGCGTGGGAGTGTGACCAGATCATCGAGGCCATGCAGCGCACCGGCAAGCAGGTGCGCGTCGGCCACAACATGCGCTACCATGATTGGACGTTAAAGGCCGCCAAGCTCGTTCGCGCCGGAGAGATCGGCGACGTGATTTCTCTCGAAGCCGCCGAAGTGCTCGATTACTCCCACGGTGGCGATTACTTCCATCGCTGGCATTCGAATTTTTCCAAATCCGCGGGCCTGTTGAATCACAAGTGTTGCCATCATTTTGATGTGATCAATTGGATTTTAGACGACGACCCAATCGAAGTCTCCGCGTTCGGCGGTCGGAGTTTCTATCGGGAAAGACCAGCGCTCAAACATGGTCAGCGCTGCGGGGAATGTCAAATCGGCAGTGCTTGCCCGCACTTTTTTGATATGAATAAATGGGACGGCGTCTACCGACGGATTTATAAAGAAACTGAAGCCGAAGACGGTTATCTGCGCGATCAGTGTGTCTTCTCCGAGCGGCATACAATCAACGACCACGAAAGTCTGAATATCAAGTATCGGAAGGGCACACTGGCCAGTTTTTACCTGCTGACTTTTTCGCCGCGCGAGTTTAGCTACTTTTTCTTCACCGGAACCAAAGGACGACTGGAACTAGGCTCGCATTCAACAGACGACAAGCCATATCTGCGCATTCTGCGTCCGGACGGCAAAGTAGAGGACTTGCCATTCGCTACGGGAGAAGGCGAATATGGCCACGGTGGCGCGGACACGGCGATGATCGCTGATATTTTGGGCTTGCCCGGCTCCGAACCGATGCAGCGCGCTACTCCGTCCGAAGCTCGGCGCGCGGTGCTGATTGCTGACTTGGCGGCGCGATCAATCGCCGGCGGCGGCAGGCCGGTCAAGGCTGGCGAAGCTGGCCGAGACTATCCCCCGGCGCCGAAGCTGGTGGCTAGTGGCTAGTGGCTGGTGGCTGGTAACACTAAACGCTATATTGCGCACGGTCAGATATTCCTGCACAACCACTACCATTGGTCGCCTTATTTTGAGACTGTAGCAAGGAAGTCGGGAATTCCCCCCCCTTTTTCAAGGGGGGGGGGGGGGAAACAGATAGTGGCCGATTTCCGTGCTACAGTGTCCTTATTTTTCCTTTTTCCTTTCTACGCCCATTCCAGGATAATTTTCCCGGACTGGCCTGATAGCATAATTTCGAAACCTTCCTCGAAACGTTCCGCGGGGAAGCGATGCGTGAACATCGGTTTGACGTTTAGTCCGCTCTGTAACATAGCGCACATCTTGTACCACGTTTCAAACATCTCGCGGCCGTAGATGCCTTTGATGGTGAAGCTTTTAAAGATGACCTGGTCCCAAGGGATCAGAGTATCGCGCGGTAAAATGCCGAGCAACGCGATCTTTCCGCCATTTTTCACTGTATCAATCATGGCATTAAGCGCGTCAGGACTGCCGGACATTTCCAAACCCACGTCGAAGCCTTCAACCATGCCAAGCTGCTTCTCGATGTCGCGTAGTGAAACCTGTCTGGCGTTGAGGGTATGGCGCATCCCCATTTTACGGGCCAGCTCGAGGCGATATTCGTTGATATCGGAGATCACGACGTGGCGCGCGCCGACATGCTGCGCGACTGCGCCAGCCATGATGCCAATCGGCCCGGCGCCGGTCACCAGCACGTCTTCGCCGACCAAGTCGAAGGAGAGTGCCGTGTGGACGGCGTTGCCCAGCGGGTCTAATATCGCCGCTTCATCTTCGGTTACGCCACGCGGCACTGGAAACACGTTGCTGGCAGGAATAGCCAAATAATCAGCGAATGCGCCAGCCCGATTGACTCCGACACCGATGGTGTTGATGCACAGATGCCGGTGGCCAGCGCGGCAATTCCGGCAATACCCACAGACCAAGTGCCCTTCGCCTGAAACAATCTCGCCGATTCGCAAACCTTTGACAGCCGCGCCGAATTGAGCGATTTCACCGACAAATTCGTGGCCCACAGGCATGGGCACGGGGATTGTTCTTTGCGCCCACTCGTCCCACCGATAGATATGCAGGTCAGTGCCGCAGATCGAGGTCTTATGGATTTTAATCAGAACTTCCTGGTCGCCGATGGTTGGCATCGGCACATCTTCCAGCCACAAACCTCGAGCACGTTCCTTTTTAACTAATGCTCGCACTTAATTGTCTTTCTTTGGTGTACGAACTTTAGATGCGCCTCCGGCTCCATAGGTTTTATCAAACCAAGTGTTCCAACAGCGCATATCAATGTCAAAATTTTCTCCGGTAATTGCTTCCAAGGCTTGCAGCAGAGCGCCCTTTAGTTCCATATTCTTCTGAGTCGCGTCCTTACTCAGTAGTCCCAGCATGGCATCCACCGCTTCCTTGTGTTCGGCATGGAACCCCTTTTTGTGCAAGTAGCGCAGCGCATAGATGGCGCAACTCTTCACTGGTATTGAAGGATCTTTATCCAGAACAGAGATCAATGTTACAGCCAATTTATGGACGGTTGTAGAATCTGGCGTTTTCAGTTCCGCCTGGCGCTGTAGCGATAACGCCAGAGCTTCCATAATCGCCTTGCGTACTGGGATATCTTTAGGCTTTTCAGGTTGTTTTTCATCAAAGTATGGCAGATAAGTATCAATAATCGGCTTAATCGCATCGGCTGATCCGATGATGCCCAAGGATTCAATCGCAGCCAGCACAACAGTATCTGCATCAGGATCAACTACGCCCAGCGCAGTCTTGGGCGCATTCAGGATAATGTCGAACGCATTCATTTTGGCGCCGACATTGCCATCACGGATCAGCCGGGCTAGAGTCTTCATCACCGCGATCCTTAAGTTAAAAACGACGGCCTTGTCTTTAAGCATGTCCACCAGCTTGTTGACAGCGCCTGGGTTAATCGTTGCGCTTGAGTTGGCGTTCAAGTAGTGAAAGATTCCTTTGGCCGCAGATTCCTTGACCCTTGACTCTTGCGCGTTGAGCACGTTGGCCAAAGTATCAATGCCATCGGTGGCGCCAAAAGTGCCAATTACGTCAATAGCGGCCAAGCGCACTGGATCCTCACCACGGCTCAAAGCTAGTTTTACAATTTCGGGATAGACCCGATCTTGATCCTGCAACCGCGTTTTTCGCAGTGTTTCTTTGAAGACAAGAATGACCGTCTTCTTTACCATATTAGGCTCGTCTTTCCTGGTTAGAATATTTAGGAACGGGTCGCGATATTTAGTGAGCGCCTTGTCATCTTTGGTGACATTCGTCTGCAGCTTGCCCAATGTTTCAATCGCGGCGATACGGACAAAGATATCGTCTGTCTTGGCCACGATGCCGATCAGTTCGTCGCAAACATTATAGTCCGATTCCTCTCTGACGGAGATATTCGCCAGAGCACAGATTGCCCGTTCGCGCGCAGTACCATGCCCATTTTTAGCCTCGTCAAAGTTTTTGCTCACGGACGACTCGCCTACTGACGTCGCGGCAGAAACGGAAATGCTGAGACCAATCACAAAGCTCAAACATAGCCAAGCGCCAAGGCTCATGCCCCACGGATGTTTTACGGATATTGAATACATACTCCCTCCATTTCTGTAGTTAAGCTATAATTTTGTACGAGATATAGTAGCACATTGTCAACCACTGAAAAACTATTTATAGACGATCACCTCCACAGAGCATACAAAACTAAATCTTCAACATCGCCGCTTCGAAGCGCACGGTTTTGCTCTTGCCCGCGGCGATGGGCATCACGCCTTTGCCGGTTTCAATGGCAAGCGGCAAGCCGGTGAACGGCTCCATCGCTAGAAAGTAGTCGCCCCAGCCGCCTGCGCTGCAGCGTTCACACAGCCAGCACCAGGGAAACTGTTTGCGGTCCCAGCGTAGTTCAAACGCCACTTTCCACGTCGGGCTGACGATACGATACTGGCCTTGAGCAAGATCGGTCAGAAAGATCATCTTGCTCAATCCCGAATGCTTCGCGGCGACTTTTGATAGATCGCGCCCGTCCGAACCATTTGGCCAAATTTCCTTTTGCTCCTTTTTCCAGTCCGGAAGAAACGTCTTGGTGGCGACTTCAATAAAGCATTGATCATCCAGAAACGGCGCGCCATAAGTAGGATGCTGACCCCACATTACGGACAGGTTTTCATTGCTGAGATTTGTGGCCGTTTCTTCGAGGTAAAGCGTCGGATCATTTTTCTTGAGCTGAAACTTCTTGGTCAGCTTCCAAGGGGTGCGCAGCGTCATCCCGGTCATAGTCGCCGAACACTGCGCGCTTTTTTCTTCGATGGCCAGCAGCTCGAACGGCAAACCCCAGATTTCACCATGAAAACCCACACGCGCGCCGGCCTGTGTGACTGGCGATGAACCGCTGGGAAAACATTCGAACCAGCCGTCCGGATGATGATCCGAGAAGGGAATGACGTCATAACTGGAAATTGTGAATTCGGAATGATGACGAACTCCGCGCGGATTTTTGTACATCACGTCCAGATCGCAGGGCTTATAGAGAAATTCCTGGATCGTGCCGCCGCGTTCAACGTTAATCATTACCCGCAGCAGTTCGTTCTCCAAGATGATGACTTCGTACCCGTTCAGCGTATAGCCCTTGAGCACTCGTGGCCCATGGCATTTTGGAACCTGTACTGTTTTATATGACATGTAAAAATCCCTCCACTTATTGAATAGAACTACGATAGCCCAGTGTCCGAACGACGCAAGGATAAAGATACGAGGCAGGCAAGATGCCTGCGCTACATTCAGCGACATGCGCCCAAATTTTGGCAACCGTTCAGTCTATTTTTAGCCACAGAGGACACAGAGAATTTTGATTTTTAAGTTTCTATTCATCTCTGCGTCCTCTGTGGCTCTATGGTGAACGGTTACAAATTTTGAATCTGGCCTAAAAATGTATTGGACTTTACTTCGCAGGCTTTGATAATAGTCGCTTCGTAAGAATCCGCGCACATCCTGATCATCCAGGAATTTAATCGCGGTACCCGCTTTGGGTCCTGCATTGTGCAGTATTCATTGCTTTTGGCTTTTTTTGGAGGTTGGAATATGGCAGAGACGGTAAATACGGATGGCACATCGAAAGTGCCACAGACTTTTGGTGAAAAGTTGGCGTTTTCGTTCCCCGCTATTCTTATCACTTTGATTTTGGCCGTTGGTATTTCGTACGGCATTCTAACAGTAGTAGATGGAAACACACGCAAAGAGCTGACTGACGACCTAAAGGCAAAAGAACTACTACTCACGACTGAGATTGGCAAAGTCAATCAGAAGGCTATTGACTTGGAGCGACAGGTTGGCGCTCTTAACACCAAGACTGCTGAAATGGAAAAGAAACAAGATGATGTGGCTAAAAAACTAAAGGAAGTCAATGACACCTGCTCCAAAGTTGCCGATAATTTCGCTGAATACGTTAAAACTCAAGTCGTCGAAATGGGCAAGCGCAAAGATGAAAACATAGCCACCAACGACAGCGTGAACAAACTGGATCGGCGCGTAGTGTACATTGAAGATAAAATCAAGAAGATTGACGAGATCGTTAAGGACGTGGACGGCCTGAAAGTGGATCGGGACTCCTTGAAGCAGGAGCATGCAGTTCTAAAGTCCGATCTACAGACCGTTAGCAAAAAAGCGGACGTTACTGAAAAAGACTTGACCGACCTCAGTGAACGCGCTCGGTTGTTCCAGTTGCGTGTACTGGCCGCACGCGCGCGCGAAGCGGCGGACGCTGCTCGTGCGATAGATCTTAAAAATTTGTTGTCTAAACTTGAAGATGCAGAAGGAGGGAAATAATTCATGAAAATCTATGCGAAGTTTCTGACGGTCATATTAGTGGGATCATTGATTCTAATCGGTTGCAACACGATAGTCGAGAAAGGCGAGACTCGCGCCATTTTGAAGGCTGGGCAACAAATCTCCGAAGATATGGTTGGCTGGGTTGCCGTGCCCAACAGCACACCCGCAATCGTCAAGAAGGAGAAGGGGCTGACCTATGCGGTGATCGCAACGCATCAATATATTCCAGCTTCGTTGAATGGCTGGGTCGCTATGACTCCAACGTTGTTCTCTGAAATGACCGGCGTTGCAGTTGCTACTAAGGAAGTGCCAGCGTCCGAAAAGTGGATTCTCAAGCCAGTCGGCAAGAGCGTTCCGAAGGACAAGGAAGGCTGGGTCGCCATGCCGTTTACCGAACCAAAGATCGAAGCTACCGCCACCAAGCAGCACCTGAAGATGGCAAAGTTGAACACAGACAATGTCATTCCGAAAGATATGAATGGCTGGGTCGCTGTTGACACCACCGTACTAGCTAAGCTCGCCAAAGAACGTGTGGAAAAAGCCGGTCCGGGCGCTCAACTGCCAAAAGAACGCAACTAATTATTATTCGGTCAATTGGTCACAAAAACGGCCTCGCTCAGCGAGGCCGTTTTTTTTAACCGTTCACGGCGCATATCTGCTGACAGGCACAGAGCCCTGCCAAGCCGCTGTAGCGCAGGCATCTTTGCCTGCGCTGGCGAGCAGGCAAGATGCCTGCGCTACTTTTAACCGCTATTCAGGTCCGAAAAAGACTACAAACGCGGCAACTTTTTACAAGTATAGGAATTTCGTAACCGTGTGCAATATGGTCAGTAGATAAACCCAATGCTGATTTCCAAAGTCTCAAATTTTTCCAGTGTCAACGGGAACGGTTCGGCTTTGCCTTCCGCGGCGCGTTGCACAGCCAGCCTGGCGATGGCGACGTAGTCGTCTGGCAATTCACTGGGGAAGCGCGACACTTCGAGAACATCCAGCAGAGCGCCGTCCTTGCGCATCATAATTTTCAACGCGACCACTCCACTCAAAATCCGCGCGCGGTTGCGAGCTACGATCTCCGCTTTCCACTTGCCATCGGTGCGACGCAGCAGCGGTTTGAAATAAGCGATCACCGGATCGGCGATTTTGGCGAAACGAGCTTCGTCGAATTCGGCGGCGCTGGAGTTCAAGTTGATACTGGTCACGTTGCTGACCGCCGTGGTGTGGCCGGGAAGCGGCGTGCCGTTGCCTTCGTGGCCCAACGCGCCGGGTCGGTCGCGTACGCCGATTTTTGCGTCGGTTTCGTTGCCAGACTCCGATTTTCTTGTTGCGTTCTCCAGCGCGGCTTTGAAGGCTTCCAGCTCGTCAACCGCAGTGGCGTTTAGAGTTGGCTTGTCGGCGAACTGGATGTCGCCGAGTTCTGAATCCGCTATTGTATTGGCGACGGAGCTGTGTTGCGCAGTCTCGGAGAGGCGCACGCGACGCGACGATTCGACCGTTCCAATTATCTTTTCCGTTATTTCTTTTATGCTGTTTTCTTTTGCGTCCTCTGCACTACTAACCGTCAAAATCTTTGCATGATGCAAAGATTTTTGGCGACTTTTGGGCAAAAGCTGTTTCTCCCCGTCTCCCCGTCCCCCCGTCCCCCCGTCAACAACGCCTTTTGGTTGCGGCTTAACCGCGCATATGTCTCCGCGGTGAACACTTATGTTTTTTTTACCGACGTCGGGAGAACCTTCCTTTTTTACTGACCCGCTTGCCAAGTCTGTGGACGGCGCAGGCAACTTGTTTTCGCCGCGCTTCTGTAACGCGGCAATAATCTTGCTTTCACCTTTGTCAATAAAAGGATCGCCGCGTTTTAGATTCTTCGAGCCACGGTCTGCCGCAGTACTGGTGCGGTCGGACAAGTATCCTTTATCCGGCGACTCTTGAGTCGTCTTGCTCTCGTCAAACGCCGCTCGCGGTTTCAGTAACGGCACAAAAAACGGCTGCGTCAGTTTGGACTTATCTTCAACCTGCTTGACAGTGGCGACAGGCGGAATGGCTTTCGCCGCTAACACCGCCGGCGATTCTTTGATGGCTGCTATCGTTGGCGATTTAGTTGAATCGTTCAGCGCCACATTGTCGCTCGTCTGTTCGATCGATGCGGATCGCAGTGGCGCAAACTCGCCAACCATGATCGCGTCGGTATTCAGAGCGATCTCGATTGAAGTGTTGATTTCAGGAAACACAGGGAGCGGCAAAGTTAGTAGAAAAAACGGAACGCCATGCAAGAACAGCGTTACGGCGACAGCCACGGGCCAATGACGCAAGCTTATCTCGCTACGCATATCGTAAATCTGTTCTGTCATGGCGTGCTCACCCGCTCAACTATCTCACCGGCAAATATATGATGATTTAGAAGAAAAGTCCAAAAGCAATAAAATGCAGACAATAAAGTTGATTCAAGCTTTTGCGTGTGTATATAATGGAAAAGAGACAGATGCGGCATTAGGCAATAAGGAGAACCAAATGCAATATGACAAAATACAGGAAAATGATTTTTCTGAATTTGTTGCTATGGAGAGTTCTAATTATTCTCAAAACAAGTGTGTTTTTCAAAACGATGAATTTGGCGTGTGGCTATTTCACTCATTCAACGCAAAAACCCATTCAACTTTTAGAAAGAATCATCTTGGCAAGTATAAATGAGAACGATTTAGTTTTAGACCCAGTTTGCGGTAGTTCGACTACAGTGGCGGCAGCATGATGGAATGGAAAGAATTTGTTTATCAACAGGTGATTTCTTATTGCAATCACGCAGAGTCAAGAACATTTTCCAATTGCTTCCAACTTTAATAATGAATGTAATAAATTAAAAAGATATACAGCCCTATTTAAGAAAAAATATCCTGAATTAGCGAGTAATGTATATCCGGAAAAACTTGCTGTTATTTTTGAAAGATACATTGAAGTTAAATATCAACAAGGATCAGGGTCAGTTGATGAAAAATTATAGTGTCAACTGTCATTACAAGTTCAATGAATTGCCTCTTGCGTGGCTTGGGCTGCCAACAAAAAAGGCTTAATAAATGTGGTAAGGTTGAATCGAGGGCGAGGCGACTACGTTATCTACGGCTTTTCAGCGCGCGTTCTATATCACGTTTCGCCTCGGCGGTGCGAAGCGTCTCGCGTTTGTCCCCAAACGTTTTGCCTCGGCAGATACCCAGCCGCACTTTGGCCCACGAGCCTTTGAAATAAATTTCCAGTGGAATCAACGTTCGACCGCCAAGCTCAGACTTGGCGCGCAGTTTGTTAATCTCACGATGGTTTAACAATAGCCTGCGCCGCCGCGTTGATTCAGGCAACTGAACGTGAGCTTTGTCATAGGTCGTCAGGTGCAGACCGATCAGCCAGCATTCATCATCGAAGACGCGCGCGTAGGCATCGGCGAAACTAACCTGTCGTGTACGCAAGCTCTTAACCTCGCTACCCTGCAATTCGATCCCAGCCTCGACGCTCTCTTCGATAAAGTAATCGTGGCGCGCCTTGGCGTTAGTCGCTACCATGCGACTATACGATCCCTTCTCGCTGGATTTTATAATTCGCTTTTCCATGGATTGAAATATTATATCTTGCGCGGCTGAAAAACCAGCTTTTTAGGCATTCAAATGCTGGAATCGCCGCATCCCAGTGCGGCATAGACGTCCTACCGCGCAAAAAAGCCGCACTGGGGTGCGGCGATCCAAAGTGCAGCGTATATAATAAAAAATCTTCGTACCCCTTGACGATTCG
Organism: Planctomycetota bacterium; assembly: GCA_043801885.1. Classification (GTDB taxonomy): domain Bacteria; phylum Planctomycetota; class SZUA-567; order H5-PLA8; family H5-PLA8; genus JAZDLP01. The sequence continues at coordinate 28,656 of JAZDLP010000268.1, forward strand.
TGAAAAGTTGGGTAAATTATATTAGGCTAGTATGAGATGATACTGGAGGCGTTATGGCGTTTGAACGATTCATTGGTACTCGTGATTTGCACAATACGTCGAGTCTATTGCGCGATATAAGCGCTTCTGGCGAAACGTGTTATATCACTGAGGATGGCAAAGCCAAAGCCGTGCTGATGGATATCAATCGCTATAATGCTCTTATGGATATTGTCGAAGAAACCGAATCATTCCGCGATTACGCTCCATCCGGTCAGATATCTCAGGATTTTAGTGTTCACAGTATTCTGAGAAACTCGACTCGTGTTGGCCAACGCAGATGATCTCTCGTCCACTCCGGGGCGCAACCAACATTCGTAATTTCTACTTCATAACCCAAGCGTTCACGTCTTTCTCGTCCTTGACCAGCGTCAGGCCGGTGCTTCGCGCGAAGGACTGGAAGAGTTCCTCGGCCGACTTGCCTTCGATCACGCCGCGGACAGGCTTGTCGGCGCCGGCAGGAGCGACGACCAGCTTGAGCCTGTGGTTATGGTAGTAGCTCCGAGCGGAGCTCAGCACGTCGCCCACCACGTCGTCGGCGGTGGCCCCGTCACTGGTGATTCCAACGTATTGCTTGCCTCCCGATGGCCGCGCACTTACGGACACCGTGCGGGAGCCGCCGAAGTTTGAGGCCGAGCTGCTCGATCCACTTCCCGTGATGGACTGCCCCTGATTTATCAGATCAATCTGGTCCATCGAAAGCAGCCACGGCAGGTCGTCGCGTGTCCCTTCAGGGTCGTTGAATTCGCGCCGCAAAGCAAGCGTATCGTTTCGCGTCTCACAGCGCAGCGCGTCGCGCATGGCGTTGAAAAGCGCACGGTTCTGCTTTTCGTCTCCCGGTTTTGCTTCGGCTGCGCGGTATGCGGCCAGCGCAGCGTCGGCGGACTCTGATGTCTCTTTGATCATAGTATCCAAGCGAGCCTGCACGTCGGCGGGCACGGAGCCGGTCTTCTCGCGGAGATTGTCAACCTGACTGCGCCACTGGTAGGCTAGGTCACTGGTCGAGTTATTGATCAGATTTTTTCTGGATTGCGCTGCCTTCTCCTCTGCTGGTGTCTTTGGCGCCTCGGGGCACCACATCTTCAACCAGTTCTCTTTTTTCGCAGCCCAAGTGTCTTTCGCGTCTAGGTAGACCGCGCAGTCGGCACCGGCCTTATCGGGCGATTCTTTCACGTACAGCCACAGTTTCCCGTCCTTTGTGTTTATGGTGTACTGGGGGCCGTAGAACGTCGTGTTGCGTCCCTTGAGCGTGAACCGAACTTTCGCTCCTTCGCGTCGCGCCTTCTCTTCAGCTTCCCGCTGCATCTGCTGCCTAGCCTCTTCGGCCGTATCTCTTTTATGGCTATTTTCGCCCGAGCTGGCACTGGCACTAGCTTTGGCGATATGGTGCGGTCTCTGCGGCATAGCGTTTGGGTCATTGTCGTAGCCCATCGCCAGACGCTGATGAGCCGAGAAAAAAACACCATCTGTCTCCAGAAACTTCAACGCCGTATTCGCTTCATTGTAGAGCCGAAAGATATTCTCTTCTTCTTTTTCGTCTCTGTTTGTTTTCCCATCGCCATTCTTCTTATTGCGTACCTTGACTGCTTGCCAAATATCCTCAAATGCTTTCTGCCGCTTTTCGTATCCCTGTCTCATTGTGCTTATCTGTGCCGGCGTAAGAGCCAGCGCACCGGACAGCGTCTGTTCGTAGCGTGCGAACTCCTGCACCAACTCTAAGTCAGCCACGGTTCGGACCGACTTTATTCGCATCGCCATGTTCTGGACGTGCTTCTGCATCTCCGGCGGCAGACTCTTCATGGACAGGTAGGCCCGGACTTCCTCTTCCTTGTCCTTGAGCGCTTTGGAAAATGGGTAGCTCGGATCGAAGTGAAAGAACAACAACTGCTGATCGAAATCAACGCCTTCCGAGACGTACAGGATGCCGTCCTTAAGCTGATAACTCTGCCGCGTGCGCCCGTCGTTGTTGAGTTTCAGGGAATCCGGTATCGTCCGGACGATCGGCTTCAAAGTCAGTATGATCTTTTGAACGGCTTGAGTTCTTTTCTTGAGCTCCTTTGTTTGCCGATCCATCAGAGCTTCGACTTCGGCCATCCCGTCGCCTCTGAGCTGCTCCGCCGAGGCGATATGCGATCCCATAACGAGCGTCGCGCAGCAGAAACATGTAAACAAAAATTTTCCTGTCATTTTCACATCCTCCTTAAATTGGACGAGCGTGCTCGTCATCTGTCGTTACCCACATCTTTGTATGTTAGCCAGTACGATTGCGACATTCTCTATCGCCCTTTCAGGGCTCTTCTCTTAAATCACCACATCTAACCCAGAGCTGGCGCTCTGGGCTAAAATCTACCGCCACTTCGTGGCTTATTGATTCCAGCGATTTCTTTTCCCATTATCGCCACGGAGTGGCGAAAGATATTAGCCAAACACTCTAAAAGCGGCGTCGAGCCGCCGCGCTCCAAATTATCGCCACGGAGTGGCGAAAGACATTAGCCTAACACTCTAAAAGCGGCGTCGAGCCGCCGCACTCCAAATTATCGCCACGGAGTGGCGAAAGATATTAGCCAAACACTCTAAAAGCGGCGTCGAGCCGCCGCACTCCAAATTATCGCCACGGAGTGGCGAAAGATATTAGCCTAGGGCGCCAGCCCTAGGAACGTTGTCCCCAAAAAAAGCATAGCCCTGATAAGGGCGACAGAAACTTATATTCTCTGCGTGCTCTGCGCCTCTGCGCTGGACGGTTACTAATTTTCCTTTTTTTCCAGCCAATCTACTATTTTTCCACCGGATCGAAATGTCTCCAACGGCCATTGCTCACTACATAACTTAAGGCGGTAGGCTGTGCGGAAGAGCGAGACCAGCGCGCCGGTCTTGCCCTCGAAGATTGATTCCTCCAGTTCGATATCATCTATGACGCCATCCTTGGACGCCGCGACGTGCATCGTCCATATAATCCGCTCGCGTATCGTTTCTTCGGCCTTCTTTACGCCTTCTGCGTTCTTCTCTTCGGCGAACGGCTCGGTCTTGTACACCCACGGATCGCCAGCTTTACCTGAGCCACCCTCTAGTTTCCACCGACATCCCATCCACCGGAGGAACAGGTCGCTGGAGAAGCTGCGCACGAGCGCCGCCAATCCCTCGACGGCGCGCCGCGTCCGCACGTCTGTCGGTGAGCCACTGGCACGGTCTTCAGCGAACCAGTTGGCATCAGGATCGAAAGTGGACATCGTTTCCTGCGAAGTCTCGCTTCCTTCCTGCTTCTCACGCGACCACTGACCATTGATCGTCTGGCCCCAGTCGCGACAAAGTTCCGACTCATCGCCGGTCGCCGCCCACACTTCCGCGCAACGGAACAATAGTCGCTTGGCTATCAGGCGGCCGAAGCGAATCTCACCGGCTGCCGTCCGAGTTTCTTCCGAATTTCCCTGCGCATCTGGTTTCGTCAGTCTGCGAGTCACGTTCGTCGTGAATGTGGCCAGCATCCCTTCGGCTTCGGCGACTGTCTTGGCGGTCTTGGCGATAGCCTCCTCCGCCAAAATCAACGCCTGCTTCCCCTGCATCCAAGGAATGAGCACGACCACCGCGACAATCGCCGCAGCCAAGCCGCTCATATAGAATGCCAGTCTTCGTATTGAATTTATTGGACGACGATCTCCGTCGGTCGGTCGCGCCGCAACCAGGGCGATTCTGGAAACGGCGGTAGTCTTCTGTCGAGGCTCCGCTTCGGCCAGCAGTGTTGAGTACCAATCCCGCAGTTCGACGTCAACTTGGCGGAACTCTTCCATTTCCGTCTTCAAGAGAGCGTCATTCTCCATACGCGCCTGGACGGCGGCGCGTTCGTCTACTGGAAGCTCATCGTCAAGCCACGCGCTGAGAATTGGTCCGATGTCAGCGCTTGGAATCGCGTCGTTATGTTGGATGAAATCACGATCACTCATCGGTCACCTCCTCTCTGGCGCGCGAGCGCGCCTTCCGCGCTCAGCGCCTTGCGCAGCGCGACGCACGCTCGATGGACCGCGTTGTTGACTTCAGCGAAACTCAGCGACAAAGAATCGGCCACATCCTGATAGCTCATCTCCTCGCAGACGGTCAAGAGGATGCAGACGCGTTCGCGTTCCGGCAGCTTGGCCACGGCATTGGCCACTGCCCCAGCGGTCTCGCGACGCTCCGCCTCGTGAGCGGGATCGGCGGTCGAGGATCGGTCGAAAGCCTGACTGCGGAGCGCGCCTTCATGTCGCGTGGCGGTGAGCTGCATTCGTTTCTCATTTATGCACAGCCGCGCGATTGTCTTCATCAGGTATGGTTTGAAATGCGTAGCCAAAGGATACTCTCCTCTGCGTTCATATAATCGGCCGAGCGCTTCCTGCGCCATGTCCTCGGCAAGATATCTGTCTCCCAGGAACGCCGTCGCGAAACGCAGCGCTTGCGCGTGGTGCGTCGAAGCCAGATTCTCAAACGATGCGTGATCCAAATCCGCCTCCAATAAACCGACCATCTTCACACAGAGTACTGGGGGGAAACAGCTTTTACCCAAAGAGTTGTCAAAAAAGCGGCTCATGTTGGCAAGTGTGTGAAATCCCATG
>JAZDLP010000284.1:0-6392 GCA_043801885.1 Planctomycetota bacterium
GCGCATTCTGCAAGGGATGCGCTCTTTTCTTTAAGCTCCTTCCTATTGAACAATAAACGCAATAGAAAATGCGAAGCCTCCTTTTCTGTTTTTCTTTTATCCTGCCGCTTTCACGGGCTGTACCGTATGCCGCATTTTGACGACCAATCTCCGCATGGCCGCCACCACCGCTCTGTGGCTCTATGGTGAACGATTACAAATTAACATTGCTCTATAATTATTCAAGGTAGATGCGTATCCGTCAACTTTAAGAGCATATTATTACAAAATCAATCTTGACAGAGAAAATGTCTGTGCTATCTAAACCCATGAGTATCTTACCCATGATATGCGGGCGAGACGCCCGTGCCCCGAAACCAGAAATTTGGTAACCGTTCACCGCAGATGCCCATTCGAGGCCAAGCTGCAACCCAAAGGCATTGTTGACGGGGAGACAAGGGGACGGGGCGACAGGGGGAAACAGCTTTTGCTCAAAAGTCGCAAAAATCTTTGCATCACGCAAAGATTTTAACGGTTAGTAGTGCAGAGATAGATTAGCAGGAGGAGCCGTTATGGCTGCATGTTACAAATGTGGAAAAATGATTACTCTCGGCATTGAAGCCCCTATGCCGAAGGAAGCAGTGTGCGCGCAATGTTCATCATGGTTGCATAGTTGCGCCAACTGCGCGTCTTACGATGAGTACAGCGGCCACAAATGTCGCGAAAATAAGGCGGACTTTGTTTTTGATCGGCTGGGCAAGAATGTCTGTGCGTTCTTTAAACTCAAACAGAACGCGGCGGCGCAAGAACAGAAAAAGAAGTTTTCTCCGCGTTCAGAACAACGAGGCCGCGAAGGCCGCGCGCGCGATAGCCTAGAACAATTGTTCCGCAAGTAATTCGCTTCGATAATTTAGTTCTCAAGAAATCGGCGAAAATGAACGATGATTAATGATAAGTGTTTTTTTCAGACTTGGTGGTTGACGACGCGCGAATTGGCCGTATGGATAGTCGTGATCGGCGCGATTTGTATCTGGTTGATCGTTGCGCGTTATCAACACGAAGTAGCAATTGCAGTTTATTCGGTTGACATGATCGTTCAGCGCGTCAGTGACGCGCGCATCGCCAGTTGGCGGCTGGATCTGAATGACGCCACAGCAAATGATTTGGTCATGTTGCCGGGCATCGGCGCGCATCGAGCGCAGATGATTTTGCGGGAACGAAAGAAGCGCGGAGCGTTTCAATCAATATGGGAACTGTCCGAAGCTCCAGGATTCACGAAGGCGCTACTGCGGCGTTTGGAACCGCTTCTGCGCGTCAGCTCTTCAGCGCTTTGATCGCGCGCCTTGAAGTATTGGCTCCCTTTGCCGTTGGCGGGCTGCTATTGGCGAGCGGCGTGTGCGCTGCCGCGTCCGCGTTGAATTTTCGAGTGTGGGCCGGTCCATTGACCGGCACGCCGCTGCCCGCCGCGTTACTGATTGCCGGAGCTGGACTGGGCGTTCTGATCACCGCTTTGGAAATACGCACGACCAGACGTCTGATCGCCCATGCGCAGCGGGAGACCTTGCGTGCCAAAGCTCAACGTGACGTAGCGTTGCTGCAGACTCGTCGGCTGCGCGCTCAGGCCGAAGGTCTGGCGCTCATGCGCGAAATTCATCGCTCGACCGCCATCCCGCAGCGAAGCGAGCGCCTGCATCACATTTTAACCATGCTGGCTGATCTGTTTGAAGCGCGCGAAGTCGCATTGTTTGCCGCCGTATCGCCGCATTCCACTCAGGTACTGCCGGCAGCATGTCTGCACATTACCAACAAGGAAGAGCTTTTCCTGGCCTTCGATTTTGAAGAGCTTACTCGCAAGCATAATGCCAAGCCGATGCATAATAAGCGCAGCCACGAAGCGAACGCTCACGCCACGGATTTTCTCATCGCCAAAAACAGCGCCAGTATTGTGCGCGAAGGTCGCCATCTTTTTGTCGAGGGCACATTGGTCCACGACGACGTGCCGGTGGGCAAGGCGCAGTGGCGGCGCGGCGTTCAAGCCAACTCCGACAAACTCTCCGAACTGGACGCGATAGAGATATTAGAATCCGCGCTGGTCAAGATTGATTACACCCCTGAAGCCTGCCGGTTCGCAGCTCAAGCTCTGGAACGTCGCCGTACGGTGCGTCGGGACGAACGGCGCGTATCGCATGGCGCTAATGACGCTATAATACTGTGCGTGCCGTTGATCGCCAACCAACGCCCCGTTGGCGTGTTGCGTATTTGCCGCTCGGCGGACGGGTTCAAAGGTCCGGAGGCCGAAGCGTTGGAAGAACTGCTGCTGGAATCGGCCAAGCACATCGCCATGGCGCTTAAGAAAGACGAAGATGATCGCCAAGCTATCACTGACGGATTGACCACGCTATACATCAAGCGCCACTTCCTAGTCATGCTTGAACAATTGTGCAACGAGGCTGCAGTAACGGGTGAATCGTTCGGCCTAATCCTCTGCGACATTGATTACTTCAAGAAAGTAAACGATACTTACGGCCACTTGTCTGGCGATATGATCCTGAAAGGCGTTGCCGATGTGTTGCGCAAGGGGCTGCGCACTGGCGATCTGGCGTTCCGCTACGGCGGCGAAGAGATCGCGTTGCTGCTGCCGCATACTAGCGTCGAAGCTGCGGAGCAGACGGCGGAACGTTTGCGCGTCGCAGTGCAGGCCGGCATATTCCATGGCGAAAAAGGCCAGGCGATACCAATTGCCATCTCGTTGGGCGTGGCACAACACCTGCCGGGATTGACCGGCGATGATTTGATCAGCCGCGCCGACCGAGCGTTATACTTCAGCAAACAACAGGGCCGCAATCGCTCGACTCGCTGGTCACCTTCTTTGCTCGACCCGTTAGAGAAAGCCGATGTTGACGCAACCGCTCAAATGTGACGCCGAAGAAAGGTAGATAATGGATCGCAAGCGCTGGCTGATGTTGGTGTATCGCGAAGCTAATTTATTCATCGAGCGAAACACGCCGCCTGATCGCGCTCTCACGAAGATCGAAGCAGACGATCTGGAACCGGAGTTAAGTCGACAACTTCAGGAAGTACTGATCAGCGTGGAGTATCCGGAAGATCTGATCAAGCATTCACTACTCAAAAATCCGTCATCGGAACTCTGGCATGACGAGAACAACTGGCAACACGTTCTGCTGGCCGTGGCTTTATCTTGCCTATTGCACGATGTCTTCGGCGTGGTCCGTAAAATACTGGAAGGCACGATGCCTCAGACTCCCGCCGAGCAATGGCTTGATCCGCTATAGGAATTACGAATTATGAAACTAAAAACACACGCGCTACTCTTCGATATGGACGGATTGCTGCTGGACACAGAAAGCATTCATCTCCGGGCCTATGCGGAGTTGACTCGACGCTTGGGCAACCCGCAGCCGGCGGAAATCTTCAAGCAATTCATCGGTGAGCCACATCTGGCGACGGCGCAGTGGCTGATCGGCGAACTCGGTCTTGCCGGCCCGTGCGACAAATTAATTGCGCAACAGCAGGACATTTTTTTGCAGATGGTGGCAACTGAACGACCCGCGCCGATGCCGGGTGTAGGCGAAATCTTCGACCGGTGCGATCAATGCGCGCTGAAACGCGGACTAATCACCAGCTCAGAAGAAGTTCAAGTGAACCCGATCATGCAAGTTATGACCGAACACCTCAATCGGCCTGGCAACTGGAAAAATCTTTTTGACGTTGTGTGCACTGGCGATCAAGTCAAAAATCTCAAACCGAGTCCAGATCTTTACTTATTGGCCATCGAAAAGCTGAAACTGCCGGCGAGCGCTTGCCTTGTTCTGGAGGATTCTCCCGCTGGCATAATTGCTGCGCATGCCGCCGGCTGTCGCGTTATTGCCGTGCCCAATCTGTATCTGAAAGCCGAAGATGTCGCGCAGGGTAAAGCGGATTTCGTCTGCGCGTCGCTGCTGGACGTCTTAAAAAACTTCGACCAAATTATTAACTGATATTGACAACTCACGCACTGATAAATTTCATCTGTGCTACGTTGTGACTTGGACATTTTATGCTGCCACTCGATATCGGCATCCCGCCTGCGATTCCCAGTCAGCCGCGGCGCTACTTCATCGCCGATGCGCACTTGGACGGCAGCGATAACTCGCGCGCTGAAAAGTTCCGCGAATTTCTTAAACGTCTGACCGTCGAAAGCGCTCAACGAACCATCGAATTGTACGTGCTTGGCGACTTGTTCGCGTTCTGGTACGAATATCGCGCGCCACTGTTTGATATCTACCGTCGGGATATAGAAGCGTTGGAATCGGCGTGGAAGGCGAATGTGCGCATTTACCTGTTCTCCGGCAATCACGATTTTGCTTACGGACGTTACGCACGCGAGCATTTCGGCGCGACAATGCTGGGCGATGGCGAACAGATACTGCTCAGCGACTATCGCCCCGCCTGGCTGGAACACGGCGATCTGCTCTGCACCGCGGATCGTTCCTATCTGCGGTATCGCGCCATCATTCGCAGTTGGCCGGTGCGATTGCTGTTCTGGCTGATGCCTTGGGCGCTGGCACGGCGAATAATAGACTATATCCAGCGCAAGTCTGCCGCCGATAAACAACGCAAGCTTGGCCACGTGTTTGACATTGATCTCGCCGCCGCCTGCGTGCGGCTCAAAGAAAAAAATTGCCGACTGCTGATCTGCGGCCACACTCATCGCCCCATTACCGAAGATCTCGGCGCCGGCTTACGCTTGGTCGTTCTGCCTGCCTGGCGCGAACAAGCCGGCGGCTACGTGGACGACGGTGGTTCATTACAGTCATTCAGTTTGGAATAACCGTTTATGGATGTGGTCATCACTGGCATGGGTGTGGTATCTCCGTATGGTCGCGGAGTAAGCGTGCTGTGGCGTGGCCTGCTCGAAGGCCGCTCGGCGCTGACGCCGCTGACACTCTTCGACGCTTCGATGTTCCGCAATCCTCTGGCTGGAGTAGTCGCGGATTATCCACCCGCGATAGGCAATCAGCCTCCGCGCGCATTTCGGATGTTATATGACGCAGCCGACGAGGCTATGCGTGACGCGCTGGGATTGGAGGCAAGCGCAGCCGAGACCTTTTCGGCTGGGGCGTTGAAACAGGCCGCAATCGTGACCGGCACAAATTTTGGCGGCATGTCTGCGGCGGAGATCGCGCTAACTGAAGGGCGCGCTGACGCACGCCAAGGCGGACTTGATCGGTATCTTTTCGGCGCTGCAAGTGCTGGTTTGGCGAAACGATTCGGCTTCTCCGGACCACGCTTCAACTTGTCGCTGGCATGCGCATCAGGCGCGGCCGCCATCGGTCTGGCGCTCGATTTGATCCGACGCGAACGAGCTGAAGCGGTCATCGTCGCCGGCTATGACGAGCTTTCGTTGTTTGTCTATGCCGGTCTGTCCGCATTGCGCGCTATTACGCCTGAAATCATCCGGCCATTCGACAAACGTCGCAAAGGCACACTGTTCTCTGAAGGCGCCGGAGTCATGATTTTAGAGAGTGCTGCGCACGCCGCGCGCCGCAAAGCTCCGCATATTTACGCTCGCGTACTTGGTCGCGCCATGAATAACGACGCATATCACATGACCGCGCCCGAGCAGGAAGCGCGCGGCATTCAGGCGTTGATGCGCGCAGTTCTGGCCGACGCAAAGGTTGCGCCCGAGACGATTGATCACGTCAATCTGCACGGCACCGGCACGCCTTATAACGATGCAATCGAGACTAAGGCGATGCATGCCGTCTTCGGCGCGCGTGGGCGGAAAATTCCCGTCTGCGCGATTAAGAGTTCAATTGGCCACACTATGGGCGCCGCAGGGATTATCGAATCGGTCGCCGCCGTGCTGACTTTGCGCGAAGGTAAAGTTCCGCCGATTATAGGTCTGGACCCGCAGCAGAAAGATCCCGAATGCGATCTGTTCACTCCCACCGATGCGCCGTTGGATGGCGATTTCAAGGTTGTAATGAAGACATCATACGGTTTCGGCGGCGCGAACGCGGCGCTAGTGCTGGCGAAGGGGGGGCATGTCGCTGAATGTAGCGCAGGCATCTTGCCTGCCTCGTAGTTTGACATTGATTCTTAACCAACAAGCAGGCTGGAAGCCTGCGCTACGCTTGATGGCCGCACTCAGCGACATGCACCCCCAGAGGGATTATTCTCGTTAGCACTCTCGACGCAGTGCGGCATGTGGGTTAAAAAGACTTATTGAGTCCAGCATAGCTAAAGAGAGACATCCTGTGCGCGGCGCAGGCGAGGGCGCCTGCGTCGCAAGTTGCATTAGTTATACTGGACTCAATAGATGTTTTTCCATGAAGTCGGAAGTCAAGTGATAGGCTTCTTGCGCCTTCGGCGCCCAGCCCAACCGCTTCGCTCTGGGCTGGGCCACCCGC
>JAZDLP010000297.1:0-3798 GCA_043801885.1 Planctomycetota bacterium
ATGAGCCGCCGATTCCGTTCGTCAAGGAGCGGCCACACGTCGGAAAACTTTCGTCGAAGTAAAATCGCAGCATTCTTCATGCGGACGAAGTATATCTATATTCGCACCAAGTTGCAACCTTTATTTATTGACGCCGCCTTATATGGTCGCCTTTAGATTTCTTTATCTGTGCCTATCTGTGTTTATCTGTGGATTTTCTTAAACGGCTTAGTGGTTCCATTCGAGTTGAAGCGTGATGGGCTCAATAATCCGCAGTCCGTCCCCTCCTCCCACGTATTTTCAAGCAACCAATTATTTGGCGGCGGCATTTGGCGCCAGTTTGGCATAGCGATAATAGACTTCCAGGCAGAGGATGCAAAGAGCCGTTGACATCACTCGGGATCCGTCGTCAATCCATCTGCTATGGGGATTCCATGAGCCGTCATCCTTGCCTCCCTTACACTGAGACTCAGTCAGCGCCTTTTTCATAGCCTCATTCCACACTTTCCAATGATCGCCGCCCTTCTGAAACATCAACAACGTGGCATAATAACCGAAGTACATATTGAATGGATACTGCGTAGGGATGTGGTTTTTGAGAATAAGATTACAGGGCCCGGCCACGCCCACAGTATCGCCACTGGCGCCGCCGATCATCATGCGACACAGACCAGCAGCGGCAGTTACAGTGATGTTGCGAAGCCCATTTTCGTATAGAAGTGGATTAGCACAGGTGCCGCGATAGATCATCATGCCGCCTTCAAAGTAGGGATCAATATCCAAGGGTTTATGTTTGCCCAAGTCTTGACCAACGTTAAGCCAGTTGAGGCAGCCTTCAAAGGCGGCTGGATTCACAGATAGGCCGCCAACCTTGCAAGATTTGAGCGCCAAAATGTTCCAAGCCATGATCGAAGAGTCATTGATTTTGCCATTGGGTCGATAATCCCAAGCTTCGCGGTCGCTGGGACCAGTCTGGTTTTGAGCCTTGTCCACAGCGTCAATCGCCAATTGCGCGGCTTTTCTTGTTTCCGGTATGCGACTCATGGCAGCGGCTTCGCCCAGCGCCATAGTGGCGATGCCTTGAGTATAATTAAACGGCGGTGTTCCCCAGTAACCATCCGGCTTCTGGTTGTCAATAAGCCACTTGACGCCCTTGATAACGTTTTCTTTGTACTTGCCGACTTTTTCGGTGTGACCAGCACCGAGGAACGCCAATAATGCAAAACCGGTCATCGCCGGGTCACCCTCCATGCCGGGACTCGTACCACCGTGCTTGACATTGTCCCAGTGGCCATCGGCTTCCTGGTTGCGAGCCAGCCATTCCAGACCAAGGTCAACGCCAGCCTCGGTACCCTTTGAGCCGCCGTGCCGTTTGACCATCAATTTGCGTCCTCCGCCAGTGCGAGAACCGAAACTGCCTTTGCCGGGACCAGTGCCGACGCCGATGCCCGTGCCGTGTCCGCCGCCCCAACCGCCGCCGCTGCCCGGACTGGCCGCGCCGCCGACGCCAATTAGATTATCCAAACTACAGCCACCCATGCCGCCGCCGCCTTCAGGTTCGTCATTACCCTTAATGCTGTGGAAGGAGTGCGATTCCGGGTTGCCAAACGCGCTGTGAGTGTCCGGCCAGTCAGGGTTGATCGTCTCCCAGTGATCGCCCAACTCGGCCAGAGCCAGAATCTCCGGCGGCACCACAATATCGCTGGGATCACTGGACATCGGATCCGTGGGCGGAATATCGTGTTTGGATTCCAAGACGGCGCGATTGTCGTTCTTGGGTTTCTCCAGTTCCGCCTGCTGAATCTGCGCTGGCGGCTGTAGTTCGGTGACTACCACTATCGCGTCTTCCGATGTAGGCAACGCGAGACTCATCGAAATCAATCCAGCCAGCAAAATAACCAGCACGTGCAGCGCCACCGAAACGCCCCACCACGGCGCACCACCCATGCTCGCGAGCATTGTCCCCATGCCAGCGCTTGAAGCCGTCTGCTCGGCCAAAAACAAATCTTTTTCATCAACGTCATCACCGACAGGCTGCCGCCCTTTTTGACGCAATGATTGCAGTTTCTGGTCGGCGCTTTTGTCAAAGTTGGATGAAATTTTCTTATTGCTGTAGGCTTGAGCCACTAATGAAAGCATCTGTTTTTGTTCCTTGATTTCCCTGTCGCAGATCGAGCAAGTTTTCACGTGGCGGTCAAAGGCAACAGTCTCGGCAATCGGCAAAGACTTTTCCAGATAAGCGGGAATCAAGTTACCCATTGCGCAGACTGCAGTAATTTGTGTGCTCATATTAATTCCTCCTTAATTTCCCCTGACGAAACATCACATAAACTCGCTATATTATTGAGTCTTTGAATTTTGCATTCCGTCCATTTTTTTTCTAAAATTCTGTAACCGTCTAATGAACCGCTAATGAACGCGAATCACAGGAAAAAAATATTAGCGTCTATTCGTGTGCATTCGCGGTTAATAAACGGTTACAAAATTCTCTTTTCTTGGCAGGCGGGAATGCTTGCTTTACTATACAGGCATGAATTTTCCAACTCTGCCTCGACAAACTGCGATTGAGCCCATCCCGCTTTTGGAACGTCCCATTCCACCGTTGCGCATTGGCATGCTAAACATCGTCCCGCCGATTCTTCAGGCGCCCATGGCCGGCTTCACCAACTATGTTTACCGTCAGATAGTTCGTGAATTCGGCGGTGTCGGTTTGCTCGCCACCGAAATGCTCTCTGCCGAAGGTTTCATCCATCAAGTCGGCGGCCTGAAGGGCTGTCTAGAGCGGCTGTGGGGCGTGCGGGATGAACCGCGTCCGCTTGCTGTGCAGATCTGGGACAATGATCCCGATACTCTCGCCGCCGTTGGCAGACGACTCGTTCTGGACTACCGCGTTTCGGTGGTGGACTTGAACTTTGGCTGTCCGGTACACAAGGTCTCCGCGCGCGCGCAAAGCGGCAGTTACTTGTTGCAGTCGCCGGCAAAAGTAGGCCAGATCGTCGCGCGCGTGGTCAAAGCTTGCGCGCCGGCGCCGGTAACGGCAAAGATTCGACTAGGCTGCGCGCACAGCCGGCTCACCGCTCGCGAAAACGCAAAAGCTATCGAAGACGCCGGCGCTGCTGCGTTGACCGTTCACGGTCGCGTCGCGGAAGATTTCTTTCGCGGTCGCGCCGATTGGGATCGGATCGCCGAACTAAAGACCGTACTCAAGCGCATCCCGCTAATCGGCAATGGCGATCTAAATTCGGCGGGCGACGTAGTCAATGCCTTCAATAAGTATGGAGTAGATGGCGTCATGATCGCGCGCGCGGCGCTGGCGCGACCATGGTTGTTCCGACAAGCCGCAGCGGCGATTAAAGGCGAGCCGATTATGCCTGAGCCGACGCTGGCTGAGCAACGTGAATTATTATTGCGACATCAGCGCATGATCGTTGAACGGTTTGGCGACGAACGCGGGAATATGTTGATGCGTAAGTATTCGTGCTGCTACGCGCAGGGGCGGACGGGGGCGAGCAAGTTTCGCGCTCATGCCAGTCGCTGTCAGACCAGCGCCGAGTTTATCGAAATCGTCCAAACGCATTTTCCGCGCGATTGACTGCGCTACAGACCACAGATGGACACAGATAAACACAGATGAAAAAATCTAAAATTTATGTATGATTCAAAGCACGGTATAATGACATAGCCCAAGTTTCGCATGCACAACGTGCAAAAGATTTATTTTATGCGTATTTAACACCTAGCCTAAAAGTTAAGTTGTTAATCTTAAAGCACTTACGGTTTTTGGATGGCGTTTGTAGGGACTATAAAATGAATTTTCTT
>JAZDLP010000298.1:0-7335 GCA_043801885.1 Planctomycetota bacterium
ATGAAGTGGACATGCTTGATTCTCCTTTTCTGAAGGCTTTAAACATCCACAGAATAGACATGCATATCCACGCTTTTTCAACTCCACTTTACCGACCTCCGCACTTTGTGAAGTACGCTCGTTCCGGATGAGCCAGAAAAACGAATTGCAGATTGTAGATTTCTGACCTACTTCCGTCCGGAATCTAGAAATCGTTGAAACGACTCGGCGTCCTCGGTGTAGCCCGGAAAAGTTGCGAGATCAACGCCGTCCGGCGAGACAATCGCGTAAAAAGGCAGCGCTGTTGTCCGGTAACGCTCTTGCTGCATCCGCTGATTACGGTTGCTTTGTTCGATTTCGGCGGCGTCTTTGCGGCCGTCGGTGTGGAGTCGCACGCGCACGTAGTCGCGTAGTCGTTCGGAAATCTCCGGCCGCAGAAACATGCCAGTCTCCATCCGTCGGCAGTTGGTGCAGGTATGACCAGTGTAATTGGCGAAGATTGGCCGGCGCAGGCGATGAGCTTCGACAACTGCGACATTCCAATCATCCAACCAGGTCAGCTCCGTCGAAGTATTCTTGTCGCCCGGATAAACTTTCGGCGGCACGTAGGCATCCACAATTCCCAGCGACCAACCGAATAATCCACTAAAGAGAAAGATCGCAATCAAGAAGCAGCTTGTCGCTAACGCCAGCCGCAGTCCATTAAGGCGATCTATCGGCCTGTCGTTCGCAACGCTATAATTCAGCTCTTCTCCGCGTTCTCCGCGTCTCCGCGTGACCGACCTGTCGTTCGCAACGCTAATATAATTCAGCTCTTCTCCGCGTTCTCCGCGTCTCCGCGTGACTGGCCTGTCGTTCGCAACGCTAATATAATTCAGCTCTTCTCCGCGTTCTCCGCGTCTCCGCGTGACCGACCTGTCGCTCGCAACACGGATATAATTCAGCAGATAGAAGGCGGCCAGTACTGCCAGACCAATCCAAGTCAGCAAAAACACTTCGCGCGTCAGCAAGCCCCATCGCCACACCAAATCAGCGTTGCTGATAAATTTCATCGCGGCGGCGATCTCAAGCAGCCCCATCAGTGCTTTGACTGAGTTCAGCCAATCGCCAGACTTTGGCAGCGACTTCAGCGCCGCGGGGAATAACGCCAATAAAAAGAAAGGCGATGAGAACACAGTCGCAAACACCAGCATTCCAAACAGTGGCCAGAGCCAGTCGCCTTGCGTGGCCGAGACCATGATCGCGCCCACAAATGGCGTCGTGCAGGTAAAGGAGGTCAATGTGAAGATCAGTCCCATCAGCAATACGGATACGATACCTTTGCCCGGTTGAGCCGATTGGGTGAGTTTGCTGATGAGCCCTTCGGGAAGCTGGATTTCGTACATCCCCAGAAGGCTGAGCGCTAACAGAATGAAAACGGCGGCCACTAATAGATTTACCCAAGGATTAGTGGCAAAATCAGTAATCCCAGTTGCGCCCAGCAGCAGCGCAAAAAAAAATCCGATGCCGGCGAACATCAAGATAATGATTAGCGAATAGATACCTGCGTCCCGGATGGCTCGCTGCCGCGAGATATGTTGGCGCTTGATGAAGAAACTCACCGTAATCGGGATCATTGGAAAGACGCACGGAGTTAACAGCGCGAATACACCCGCGACCAGCGACGACCACAGATAGGTCGCCAGGCTGATTGACGCGGATGTTTCTGACGCAAGCTTCGATCCCGTACTAGAACGATTGTTTTCTCGTACCGCAGGCGTCTCGCCTGCCTGTTCTGATAAATGCGGCGGCTTATTGGCGAGAGGCAGACGGGACGTCTGCGGTACGATCAAAATAAAGGACAGAATCGCGTCCGACGGCCCGATACATACACGCTCGTTACAGAGCGCAGAGGTTACGGTCAGTACAATCGTGTGCCGGCCCGCCGCGATCATGTCTTTGACTTTTAGCGGCACGTCGAACGTTACCGTGCCCGTCAATGTCTCAACGTCAACATTAAATCCATCGTCATGCGCGCTGATGGGTTCAGGGTTTGAAGTGAGTCGTCCGGCGAGTTCGACGGCGCCGGATGAAACGGCGACTTTGGTCGGCTGTGGGCCGAGTTTATACTCTTTTGATGAATACGTGTGCCAGCCTGCGGGGATTTCACCGACCAGTTGCAGGTGGACGATCTTGCCTCGAGAAGCTGTAACCGTCTCCTGCGCCAGTTTCCAGTTTACGCCAATGGGTTCCGCGGACGAGACGACCGCTACGAAGGAAAAAAGAAAAAAGGAAAAAATAAGGCGACTCATGTCGTCAATTATACTGCATACGGTTGTATGCTTTCCAAACTTTTAATCTGTGCAATCAAGATTTAATCCGCAGATTACGCAGATTTCACAGATGAATATAGCGAAAGTAGAAAGCAGCGGAAATGGTAATACTCTCTCCCCTTTCCTCTCTCTCTATCCTTACTTCTTCCATTTTTAATTCATAATTTTTAATTTCCTTTATCTGTGGTCATCTGTGAAATCTGCGGATAGATTTCCGGTCAGCCTGTCGCCAAACATTTTATTTGGCAGCACGGAATTCCTTTTCTATTCTTTCCATTAGAAATATTTTTGTTAGTGACTGATATGGTATATCCCGTTTATTGGCTAAAACCTTCAAATGTGCTATAAGAGATTCAGGCAATCTAATGGATATAGTTTTCATAGAAGGTTTCAAATTTAAAAATATTGCTTTTTTACCTTTTAAATAATCAATATATTCTGTAGAATCATGTGTTGACCAAAATTTAAATTCTTCTTCTTCACTTCTAAACTCGGGAATTTTTTTTAAACCATTCATTGATAGTACCTCCTTTCTTTCTTGTTCGCATCTCTTGCTGAAATAACCCTTATTTTATCACCCCTTATAGTGAATATAACAAAAAGCAAACGGTCTTTATCTGTTTTTCCTAAGGCAAAATACCGTTCTTCAAATATTGAATGCGTCTTGTCCTGCTGAACAATAAGCGGCTCTTTGAAGAAAATTTCCTCACATTCAACATGAGTAACCTTATGTTTCTCCCAATTCTTATTTATATTTTCTTCATCCCATTCAAAACCCGTAATCTGTGAAAATATTTTCATTTAAATTTCTCTTGTTGTATATGGTTATTGTATACAATTACATTAGCATTGGTCAAGAGTGTTTTCGGACAAATCCAGAAATTTTGGTGGTAACTCAGGATAGCTCTTCATTTCGGAAGCGCACTATCTCTTGTGTAGGCCGAAAACCACAACCACTATGAATTGTGTCCTTTTGTTATTCGGATACACCGCCGAATGATGAATCGCTTCTCAAACCTTGACTATAAAAAAGTATGAAGTAAAAGAGTAATCGTTTAGATTGCTGATTTTGGATTTTTGATTTTGGATTGTAAGGAACGTTGTGAATGAACGTTTATAAAAAAAGGAATCGTCGTGGCTAAGAATCTGGTAATCGTTGAATCTCCGGGCAAGATCAAGACCATCGCCAAAGTGTTAGGCAAAGACTTCATTGTCAAAGCATCAGTCGGTCATGTTCGCGATCTCATTAATAGTAAAAAGGATGATCAAAGAGAAATGATCGTCACCGGCATCGGCAAGGATTTTACGCCGATGTATGTGACTCTGGCGAGCAAGCGGAAAATCATTGACGATCTCAAGAAAGTTGCCGACCTTGCGGAAAAAATTTATCTTTGTCCAGACCCTGACCGCGAGGGCGAGGCCATCGCCTGGCATCTGGTCGAAGCCTTGAATCTGCCGTCGCGGAAAATCGTGCGGGTCACGTTCGACGAGATTACTCCGCGCGGCATTCAACATGGCCTGGCCAATCCACGCCAGATCAATATGGAGCTGGTCAATTCACAGCAGGCGCGCCGCGTGCTTGACCGTATCGTCGGCTACAAGTTATCGCCGTTGCTGTGGGAGAAGATCGTGCGCGGACTATCGGCGGGACGTGTGCAATCGGTGGCGGTGCGATTGCTGGTGGACCGCGAAGAAGAGATCGAAGCGTTCAAAACAGAACAGTACTGGACGATTGACGCGAACTTCGACTTCAACGGCAAGACGTTCGAGGCGTCGTTGCGAGCGTTGGATGGCAAACAGATCGTCGCCAGCGCTGAAGATTTAGCTAAATTTAAATCCGGCCAAGGCCAGATGGGTTCCTCCGGTATCGTTCGCGCGCTGATCAAAGATGGCGCCGAAGCCAACGCCATTGTCGCCGTCTTGCGTTCAGCCGCGTACTTGATAAATTCGTTCGAAGTTAAAGAGGCGCTGGACCGACCATATCCGCCGTTTGCCACCAGCCAATTGCAGCAAGCCGCGGCCAATCGCTTTGGCTTCGATGCCCGTCGGACCATGCGCGTCGCTCAGCAACTTTATGAAGGTTTGCCGTTGAGTGAGCAGGGCCACGTCGCGCTGATTACTTATATGCGCACCGATTCATTTCGTATCAGCAAAGACGCGCTGCAGGAATGTCGTGATGTGATTAAGACGCGCTATGGCAAAAAGTACCTGCCCGAAAAACCAAACTTCTATGCTTCACGCGCGGGCGCGCAGGAGGCGCATGAATGTATCCGCCCGACGCACGTGGAGATTTCTCCTGAACAAGTAAAACCCTGCGTCAGCGACGAGCAATACAAACTCTACAAGTTGATCTACGAGCGGTTCGTGGCGTGTCAGATGTTGCCCGCCATCTTTGACGCGACCACTGCGGATATCGCCGCTTCTGGACCCGGCACGCGGAATGCCGTCTTCCGCGCCAACGGTCGAGTGCTGAAGTTCGAGGGCTGGCTGGCGGTTCAAGGCGGCGCAGCGGCCGCGGCGATGGCGCATGTTGAAGCGTCGGCCGCTGATCGCGAAAAAGGCGATGAAATCGAGAGCGGGAGTGATGAAGAACCTGCTGCCGACAAATTGGCGCGCAAAGTCGCGATCAAGAAACAATCCGCCGGACAACTGTTGCCAGCGATGAAGGTCGGTGACCGGACTAAGCTTAAAGAGCTATCGCCTGATGAGCACTTCACTCAGCCGCCGCCACGCTACACTGAAGCCAGCTTGGTGAAAAAACTCGAACGCGAAGGCATTGGCCGGCCAAGCACTTACGCGACAATTCTATCAACTATTCAAGATCGCGGCTACGCTCAGAAACTCGGCAGCGGCGGGCGCGGAGCATTCATGGCCACGCCTCTGGGCCGCGTGGTTACCACGAGCTTGAAAGGGCATTTCCCTTCGATCATGGAACTGAGCTTTACTCGCGACATGGAAGAGGAGCTGGACAAGATCGAAGAAGCGCATCTGGACTGGCGCAAAGTGATTGCGGATTTTTACGGGCCGTTTGAGAAAGACTTGCAGAAGGCCAAAAAGAACATGCCCTGTACCAAAACTCAGGTCGAGAAGACCGATACTGTCTGCCCCGATTGTGGCGCGTCCATGGAAAAACGTCTCGGCAAGTTTGGCTATTATTTGCGTTGCAACGCTGCGCCTCAATGCAAAGCCACTTACCGCCTGAATGCGCAGGGTCATATTCAGAAAAAAGAAGGTCCGCAATCCACCGGTATCAAATGTGATCTTTGCGGCAGCGACGTCGTGAAAAGCGTCGGTCGCTTCGGACCGTACCTGCACTGCGTTAAATATTCGACTAAAGAATGCGCATTTACGATGAAGTTGAACAAAGAGGGTCATCCGATTCGCAAGTTCGCGCCCATCAAGACTGATCGCATCTGTGAAAAGTGCAAGAGCCCGCTAGTGGTGCGTGTTACTTCGCGAGGCAAGAATCGGCAGCCGTTCTTGAGTTGTTCGAATTTTCCAAAATGCCGCGCGGCGCAGGACCTGCCGCCCGAACTGATCTCGTTAGGTGAGCAGGCGTTGGCTCAGTGGCAGGAGATGGACCGCCGTAATAAGCGCGACCTGACAATCTTCCAAGCGACGATTGCAGCGCAAACAGTGGAAGAACCGATATTTGAAACACAAACTTGACTTTTAAGCGAATGACAATAACTGGGTGGTGACTCAAAATAGCTAATCTTGAGAGGCAATTATGCCGATAATAGAAAGAACTGCAAGTCGTAGTTGGCCAAGGACTTTCTATTGCGGAGAGAAGCTATGCACCCCATCGAACACTTCTGTTGCCAGAATAAAACCTGTCCGAACCATGGTCTGCGGAGTAAAGGAAATCTCTCATTTTGTGGTTGGAGCGGCAAAGGCAAGCGCATCCGCATGGTTTACTGCCGCACTTGCCAGGCACACTTTTCTTCGCGCAAGAGCACCGTGCTGGAGGAATCGCGCTTGCCGGAGAAGAAGGCTCTATCACTGTTGGAGCATCTGCGCGAAGGCAATGGCACACGCGCCACGGCACGCCTGACTAGCGTGAGCACTAACACGGTCACACGCTACTTGCGTTTAGCAGGTAGCCATAGTCGCCGCGTACATGACGAACAGGTTTTTTTTCTCCACGCACCAAAGAAGTGCAACTGGATGAAAAGTGGAACTTCGTGCACAACAAAGAGAAGAACTGCGGGCCTGACAAGCCGTCCGAGCGATGTGGCGATAACTGGGATCACACGGCTATAGACGCCGAGCATCGGCTGCTGTTGGAACTTGTGCCAGGCAAACGCACTCTCGAGAATTGTGAAAAAGTGGTAGAGGAGGTGCAGCGTCGAACAGGCGAACGCGCCGACATACTTTTTACCAGTGATGAACATGCGCCCTATAAAAGCGCGCTGAAAAAGACATATGGCCAGGATGTTCCCGCGCCCAAACGTCTTGGTCCGGGCCGGCCATCGAAACCTCAAAAGGTCATGCCGTCGGAAATGTGTTACGCGACGGTTCGCAAGATACGAAAAAAAGGGCGTGTCGTGGATGTTGTGCGCACCATTGTCTTTGGCACCGCGGCGTTGTTGGATTTACTTCTGACACGCTCGACGGTTAGCAGTAAGATCAACACGTCGTTTGTGGAACGTAATAACGGGACAGATCGCGGACAGAACGCACGAAAAGTTCGTCAGACTTACTGTTTTTCCAAGGACTGGGAGCTGCACAACGCCACTTCGTATTTCATTGCATTCAGCTACAATTTTTGTTGGCCGGTGCGCACGTTGTCGCTCAAGCAGGCGGACGGTACACGCCTGAAGCGCACTCCGGCTATAGCAGCCGGTTTGTCGGATCACATTTGGAGCATCAAAGAATGGTTGACCTACCCGGCCAGAGTGCCTTAGCCCAAGTTTCGCATGCACAACGTGCAAAAGATTTATTTTATGCGTATTTAACACCTAGCCTAAAAGTTAAGTTGTTAATCTTAAAGCACTTACGGTTTTTGGATGGCGTTTGTAGGGACTATAAAATGAATTTTCTT
>JAZDLP010000302.1:0-4723 GCA_043801885.1 Planctomycetota bacterium
GTAACTGGAAAAACAGTGCTCTGCCGTGTGGATTTTAACGTAAGCACTGACAAAAAAACGGGCGAGATCAAAGATGATACACGTATCGTTGCGGCGCTGCCAACGATCAAGGAACTAACTTCTAAAGGCGCGCGCCTTATACTCTGCAGCCATTTCGGTCGGCCGGTGGGACGCGATCCAAAACTATCGCTCAAGCCTGTCGCTGATCGCCTTGCTAGGCATTTCGGCAAACCGGTGGCTTTTGCCGAAGATTGCGTCGGTTCAATGGCGGAGAAAGCGGCAGCGGACTTGAAGAACGGCGACGTTCTATTGCTTGAAAATCTGCGTTACCATGAAGGCGAGGAAGAAGATGATCCGCAGTTCTGCGATCAACTCGCCAAACTCGCCCAAGTCTACGTAAACGACGCTTTTGGCGCCGCGCACCGCGCTCACGCGTCAGTACATGGCGTGGCGGCAAAGTTCAAAGATCGAGCTGCGGGATTATTGCTGCAGAAGGAAGTGGATTATCTCAGCCGCGCGCTTATTCAACCCATTCATCCTTATGTAGTGGTGTTAGGCGGCGCAAAAGTCTCGGACAAAATCAAAGTCATCACTAAACTCATGGAAGTAGCAGACACACTATTGATCGGTGGCGCGATGGCCTACACTTTCCTGCTGGCGCAGAATAAGCCGGTTGGCAAATCACTGATCGAACCGGACTTTGTGCCGATGGCTAAAGATATCCTGGCTCAAGCCGCAGCCATGAATAAGCAATTCATCCTGCCATTGGATCACGTGGTGGCCGATAAAGTTGAAGCATGCTCGCCCAACCAAGTCGTCAGTTGGGATCAGATTCCAGCAGATAAAGTGGCCGTAGATGTGGGACCGCGAACAGTTGAGAAGTATAGCGCCGAGATCGCCAGAGCCAGAATGATCATCTGGAACGGGCCGCTGGGCGTGTTTGAATTGGAACCGTTCAATCAAGGCACGTTTGCGATTGCCAGAGCTGTTGCGGCCAACACTCAGGCGACTTCGATCATCGGCGGCGGCGAGTCGGTTGCGGCAGTCAAGAAGGCAAAGGTCTCCGACAAGATCACTCACATCTCCACCGGCGGCGGCGCAAGTTTGGAATTTCTGGAAGGCAAAATGCTGCCAGGCATCGCCGCGCTGCAAGCGTAAGTCAACATCTTCAAATAACAGGAAAATAAGTTCAATGAATTCTTCGATAAAAACAACTATTAGACGTGTAGCCAATCGCTTTGGGTTTGAAATAACTCGAATCCCTAAGCCCGGTTCTTCAATGGCTAATGAATATGAGACGGTATATCCAGCCGCAACTTACAGCCCTTGGAACAAGGACCTTTTGTTTCAAGCAATGTTTGCTTCGATAGAAAAATTCACTATGGTTGATAAATATAGGTGCTTTGAACTTTGGAAACTTGTTGAGCAAATCGCAAAATTGAAAACCGGAAACATTATTGAGATTGGTGTTTGGCGTGGCGGCACTGGCGCGCTCATTGCAAAGCAAGCCAGAAATTGCGGAATTAAAGATAAGGTTTTCCTCTGTGATACCTTTGCAGGCGTGGTAAAGGCGGGCGCAAGAGATTCGCGTTATAAAGGAGGAGAACATGCTGATACAAGCTGCCAAGCCGTAAAAGAATTAATTCTCACTCGAATGAATTTAGATAATGTTGAGATATTAGAAGGCATCTTTCCAGAACAGACAGGTCATCGGGTGGAAGGCATGCAATTTAGATTATGCCATATAGACGTGGACGTTTATCAATCAGCTAAAGATATTACCGATTGGATTTGGGATAAGATGGTTCCTGGCGGAATTATAGTTTACGACGATTACGGTTTTTATGGTTGCGACGGGATTACTCAATACGTAGAAGAGCAAATGATACGCAAAGATAGATTAGTAATTCATAATTTAAATGGTCATGCCATTATTCTAAAGACATCAACCCCTTAAGCTCCGGACATTGAAGTTAATATATCTTTGTACTTTTGGCGGGGAACTGCTTGATAATTGTGTGGTTCCATGGTGTAGGTTGCGCGCCCTTGCGAGAGGGAGCGGCTGTCTGTGGAGTAGCGAAACATCTCGGACAGCGGCGCGCGTGCGTGAATTACCTTCAAGTGACCGCGATTGGTCACGTTGTGAATTTCTGCTCGCCGACTGTTCAGATCTCCAATGATGTTGCCGATGAATTCTTCAGGAACCACCACTTCCAGAGACATGATGGGTTCCAGCAATATCGGCCCGGCTCGCAGCGCGGCTTCCTTGAACCCAAAAGATCCAGCCATCTGAAAAGCCAGTTCAGAAGAATCTACCTCGTGGAACTTGCCGTCGTAAAGCGTAACTTTAATGTTAATCAGGGGATAACCAGAGCCTAGAATGCCGCCTTTGGCGGTGCTCCGCACACCAGCTTCCACCGGCTTGATGAACTCCTTTGGAATCGCGCCACCGAAAATCTCGGACACAAACGTGATATGATCTTCGTCCGGACTGGAGTACGGCTCGATCCGCAGTTTAACGACTGCGTACTGGCCGTGGCCACCCGACTGTTGAACGAAGCGTCCTTCCGCGTCAGCGCTTTGCGTGATCGTCTCACGGTAAGAGACTCGCGGTGAGCCGACGTTGGCGTCTACACCATGTTCGCGGATCATTTTATTTTTAATGATTTCTAAATGTAATTCACCCATGCCGGCAATGATCAACTGGCCGGTCTCGCTGTTGAAATTATGAGTGAAGGTTGGATCTTCTTTGGAGAGCTTGACCAACACCTGCGCCAGCTTTTCCTTGTCAGCGTTCGTTTTGGGCTCAATCGCCATACTAATCACCGCATCCGGGAATTGCATGGCTTCAAGAATGATCGGAGCATCTTCGGCGCAAAGCGTGTCGCCGGTATAAGTAAATTTGAGGCCGGACACTGCCACAATATCTCCCGGACCGGCTCGTTCGATCTTCTCTCGCTCGTCAGCGTGCATCAAATACAGCATGCCGACCTTCTCGCATTTATTGCGACGCGGGTTGTCCAATCGGTCACCAGGTTGTATTGTGCCGGAGTAGACGCGAACGAAGGTCAGGTCGCCGTGTTTGTCGGCGATGGTCTTGAACGCAAGTCCGGCAAAAGGTTCGGTCTCCAGCGGCCGCCGGATAGCCGTAATCTCCACTTCTTCCTTTTCAATCTCCTCGGGAGTGCGTTGGTCATTGACCTGAACCTTTTTCTTCTGGCTGGGAACAACACCGACTACAGTCCTAGCCTCATTCGGAGAAGGCAAGTACATGGCCACCGCATCCAACACAGGTTGCACACCGATATAATGATAAGCTGATCCGCATAGTATCGGGAAATGCTTGCCGGTCAGAGTAATGCGCCGTATCGCGGCGCACAATTCATCATTGCCAGGCTCGGTGCCTTCCAGTAGATGTCTGCCGATAGCGTCGTCGGCGTCCGCTACCAGATGAAACAACTCTTCACGACGCTTTTTGGCTTCCTCTAAGTACTCTGAGCTGATATCATTATTCGTCCAACCTTTGCCCAACGATGCGCGGTCAAACTCGTACTGACGCATTTGCACCAGATCAATCATGCCCCGAAAAGCATCTTCTTTGCCGACAGGAATTTGCAATGGATAGCCTTTGGCGCCGAGACGCTGCCGTACTTGATCAACAACATTCCAGAAGTCAGCGCCTGCCCGATCCATTTTGTTCACGAAACAGAGGCGCGGCACACCGTAGCGATCAGCCTGTCGCCAGACGGTCTCGGATTGCGCCTCGACACCTTCAACGCCCGCAAAAATCACGATGGCGCCGTCCAGCACACGCAACGAACGTTCCACTTCCGCGGTAAAATCCACATGGCCGGGGGTATCAATGAGATTGATGCGAAAGATCGTATTCAATGGCTTGCAGAACCATTCGCAGGACGTGGCCGCGGCGGTAATAGTGATGCCGCGTTCGCGTTCTTCCGGCAAATAGTCCAAAGTAGTGGTGCCTTCGTGCACCTCGCCCATCTTGTGCTCTTTGCCGGTGTAATAGAGACTGCGTTCGGAGAACGTAGTCTTGCCGGCATGAAGGGGCGCCGTGACTCCGATATTTCGCACGGTTTGAATACGAGCGTTAATCGGCGTGGCGGTAATCGGATCAGAAGTAGGCATAAACGTCATGTTTTTCGTATGTTCTTTCTTTGTAAGTGTTCAGGCTATTTTTGCCACAGAGGACACAGAGAGACACAGATGATTTTATTTTTTGCCTATATGTTGTTTAAGTCTCTGCGGCAAACGATTACCTTTCTTTTGAGTCAAGAACCAAATTGTAAATACACAACCACACACCGCGCCGCGCTCTCACGGTCGGTTCCAAACTCTTCATAGCTTTCGTAATTTAACTGGGAACTTCGTAAGTGTTCACCGCAGAGGACGCAGAGGATATAAGATATGATGTCGCAAATCTGATATTTTACTTTTGCGCGACGCTTAAGCTCCTCTCTATTATGCGAATCTAGCAAGTACCAGCAGACGTCTACTCTTGACTTCGATTTCTTCTGTTCTGAAACACAATTGCCGTTAAGCCACACAATACACTTAGGCCAATGAATTTGTATGTAAGTTCTCCACTTATGCAGTCTTAATGTTGAGAATAGTCTTTCTATCTGACAGTGTCACAACACGAAGATACTTATTTCCATATTCGGGAATTGTACCGAATGGCACATAGTTAAGCTACCGCTCCTAA
>JAZDLP010000338.1:0-2054 GCA_043801885.1 Planctomycetota bacterium
TTCCCGCTCAACCCTTTCCTTCTAAATTGGCCTGCGCTTTAAACTCTGTTGACCGTATTCTTCAGCTTCGGCTTAAAGAGGCATCCATGACCTAAATCTTGCCTCGTTTGTAAGTATTTTAATTCTGAAAAGACGTTAATGTGAAAATGGAGCTAGGATGGCAAATTTACGTTTAGCGATATTGTTGTCTGGTTCCGGCACCACTTTGGAGAACTTGTTTGAGAAGCGAGCGGCGGGCCGGTTGTCTGCCGACATCGTGGTGGTGATCAGCACTCGCGCGGACGCTTATGGCTTGGAACGCGCTCGACAACGCAACGTTCCATCCGTTATCGTGGCGCGGCGAGCGTACACCGGAGTTGAAGAATTCTCCGAAGCGATCTTTGCGGCGCTGACGCCATATAAACCGGATCTCGTCTGTCTGGCCGGCTTCATGTCGCTGCTTAAAATACCATCTCATTTTGAACATCGCGTCCTGAATATCCATCCGGCGTTACTGCCGCGGTTTGGCGGAAAAGGATATTATGGCCATCGCGTTCATGAGGCGGTGCTGGAATACGGATGCAAGGTGTCTGGGTGCACGGCGCATTTTGTGGATAACGAGTATGATCATGGCCCGATTATAGCGCAGAAAGCCGTGCCCGTCTTGTCGGACGATACCGTAGATGCATTAGCCGCGCGTGTACAGGAAGCTGAACGCGAGATTTATCCTCAAGTTATTCAACTTTATGCCAATGACCGCTTGAAAATTGAGGGACGACGGGTCAAAATCTTACCGGAGTGATGAATGATATGATAACGCTTGAGGAACTATTGCGAGTTATGTTGGAACGCAAGTCATCCGACTTGCACATCACCGCCGGTTCGCCGCCACGCATTCGCATAGACGGCGCATTGGTGCCCATCGAATATGAAATGATGGATGCGGAGGCCACGCAGAAGATTATTTATTCGATTTTGGATAACGAGCAGATCGCCAAGTTCGAGTCTGAAAAAGAATTGGATATGAGCTTTGGCATCGCCGGCATCGGTCGTTTCCGTGTGAATGTTTTCTACCAGCGCGGCGCGGTGGGCACTGCTATTCGAATCATTCCCTATGAAATTGCCAGTTTTGAAAAATTAGGGCTTTCTGTAGATATCTGCCGGAAGATGTGCAATTTGCCTAAAGGATTGATCCTGCTCACCGGCGCCACCGGATCGGGCAAATCTACCACGCTGGCGGCGATGATAGATTACATCAATACTAACGGCCAGTGGCATATCATCACCATTGAAGATCCGATCGAGTTTGTACACCGCAATAAGCAGTGCCTGATCAACCAGCGGGAAGTGGGACCGGACACGCTTGGATTTACGCAGGCGCTCAAACATATTTTGCGACAGGACCCGGACGTAGTGCTAATTGGTGAAATGCGCGACAAAGAGACTATTGGATTTGGATTGACGCTGGCTGAAACCGGACACTTGATCTTTGCCACACTGCACACGTCCAACTGCGTGCAGACTATTAATCGCATTATTGACGTTTTTTCGGGCGATCAGCAAAACCAAATTCGCACTCAGTTATCGTTTGTGCTGGAGGGCGTGATCTGTCAACAACTGCTGCCGATAGCGGTTGGCAAGGGTCGCGTCCTGGCGACTGAAATTATGATTCCAAATGACGCCATCCGAGCGAATATTCGTGACGATAAAATTCATCAAATATATTCGACTATTCAGACCGGCAGCAAGACCGGGATGAGAACCATGAATCAGTCGCTTTTGGAGCTATATAAGATGGGCAGGATCACTTATGAAACCGCTCTTCAATACACTCACAATTTTGAAGATTTGAAGGATACTTTTAAGACGTCGTAACGATTCTTGGCGTGGCCAGGCCACAATCAAAAGCGCAAGAAAAGAAAGGTTTAGGCCACAAAATGAATCAAACGCGGCAGCGTTTGATTCATTTTTAACCTCAAGGCTCATCTTTTCGCTCTTTTAGATTAACAACAAAATCAAACAGCAGATTTTGTTGTTAACTGTGGCCTAAACCTTTCTTTTCTTGCGCTTTTCTT
>JAZDLP010000353.1:0-3192 GCA_043801885.1 Planctomycetota bacterium
CCACCGACGCTCTCCCAAGTTGCTTTCGTGAAGGCAACCGAACGCGCTGACGGATTAAAGTTAGAACTCTTCCAAGGCTTGCCCAGGTACGCGCTCGCCGCTCGGCGAAAGCGCGTGTCCTCCAGAAATCGATATGAACCAGCTACGATCTGCGCAGCATGATCCGTATCGAATGGTTTGAGTATCTCGGCCAGCCAATCCGGATTGGGTAACGAGCCGGCGTCAGTAATAGCGATGATCTCGCCGGTCGCGACGGCGATGGCCGCATTTCTGCCGGCGGCGATATTCGCGCCAGGCTTCGAGATCACACGCAGCGGCGGCGCGGAATGCTCATGCGCGAACATTTCCAGCATGGCTAGAGTGCCGTCCTTTGAACCGCCGTCGCAGATCACAATTTCATCCGGCTGACGGGTCTGCAAACGCAGCGCTTCCAGCCACGGACGCATCGCACGGCCTTCATTCAGCACCGTTGCCACCAGACTGATTTTTAGTAACCGTGTAATCATATAAAGAGCGATCAGCGGCGCAGATTCCACGCCGAGTTGCCATATTTTTCTTTCATCAATTGTTCGACGCAAACCAGTTCAGCGGCAGTCGGCAAAGTCTCTATCGCTTTATCACAGGTCAATGCGGCCGTCAAGCCTTCTGCAAACTGCTTGAGATCGCACGGCGCGTTGTTCTCTTTCAAACTAGTCAGAAATGCGCGATGTTCCCGGCCGGCGCGGTAGTCAGGTGTTTTGGAGGGGAAACGCAGCAGTCGGGTCATCTGCGCCCATTCAGGATCGGCCAGCAGTGTGCCGTGTACCATCACGCTGATGCGTTTGCGCGCTTGCGCATTGCCGGCGATCTTGCGCAATGTGCCGTCATGAGTAATGACCGCCAAATCAGAACTGCCCGCTTCCTGGATTTTTAGTTTCCAGGCACTGAGCGCCTTGATCACCGATTGCAGCGCCGCAGACATCGCGCCGCGGATGGTCTCCGTGCCAGGCAGATCTTTCAATAGATAGAATGCCGAATAGTTGATTATGCCCGGTCCGATGATCACCGCGCCGCCGCCCGAATGCCGCCGCAGCACAGGCACATTTTCTTTCGCCGCAGCGGCGCTCTCGACTTCTTTAGCCGCCTCCTGACCAGTGCCCAGTATCACGGCCGTCGCGCGCGCCTGCCAGATACGCCAGGTATTTTGGCTTGAACCGCTTTCGACGGCCAAATGAATGGCTTCTTCCAGAGCGAGGTCTGCAGCGGGAGAAGGCGCAGTGTATGACAACAGACGTATCATAGCGCGACCAATCCGTTCAAGAAAATCCACAGATAAACACAGATAGACACAGATAAAGAAATCTAAAGGCAAACATATTGTAGCGCAGGCTTCCAGCCAGCCGCACTGTACGGTTACGAAATTCCTATACTTCACAAAATCGCAAATCAAGATCTCTCGCCGCCTTGGTCTCATCCACTTTGCTCACTGGCGCAGTGTGCGGCGCGCCGATGACCAGTTCCGGCGTTGAGATCGCTTCTTTGGCGATCTGTTCCATGGCCTCGCAGAAGTGATCCAACGTTGTCTTGCTCTCGGTCTCCGTCGGTTCGATCATGATGGCTTCGTGCAACACCATCGGGAAGTAGATCGTCGGCGGATGATAGCCGTAATCAATCAGTCGTTTGGCGATATGAAGTGTGCGCACGCCCTTGGCCAGCATCGCCTCCGTCGGCGTCAGGACGAATTCGTGCATACACGGCGATTTCATCGGACGATTGTACGTCTTGGATAACCGATTGAGCATATAGGCGGCGTTCAGCGTCGCGTACCGGCCTACTTGCGGCAAGCCATCGCCGCCGCAGTGGCGAATGTAAGTGTATGCGCGGAGCAGGATGTTCACGTTGCCTTGAAAAGTCGAGACGCGACCGATCGTTTGCGGACGGTCAGAAGCGAGTTCGAATTGCGCTGCGGGCGCTTCGCCAATTTTCTTTACGTATGGCACCGGCAGAAATGGACGCAATCGTTCTTTCACTCCGACCGGTCCCGCGCCCGGTCCGCCGCCGCCGTGAGGCGTCGAAAAAGTTTTGTGTAAATTGAGATGAACAACGTCGAAACCCATGTCGCCGGGACGCGCCACGCCCAGAATCGCATTGAGATTTGCGCCGTCATAATAGAGCAGTCCGCCGGCTTCGTGGACTTTTTTCTGAATCGCGCCAATTTGCGTCTCAAACAGGCCCAGCGTATTGGGGTTAGTCAGCATCAACGCTGCGACGGTATGGTCCAGCGCTTTCTCCAGACCGATCAGTTCGACTTCACCTTCCGACGTGCTGGGGATGGGCACGATCTGAAAGCCGCACTGCGCGGCGCTGGCTGGATTGGTGCCATGCGCGGCAGTGGGCACAAGCACTTTGGTGCGCTGAGTATCGCCACGCGAAGCGTGATAGGCTTTGATGAGCAACATGCCTGTCAGTTCGCCGTGCGCGCCGGCCAGCGGATTGAGCGTAACTTCGTCCATGCCGGTGATTTCTGACAGACCGCGTTCGAGTTCGTACATAAACTCCAACGTGCCCTGCGCGGTACTACACGGCTGTAGCGGATGCAAAGTGGCAAAACCCGGATCGCGCGCCACGGCTTCGTTAATTTTTGGATTGTACTTCATTGTGCATGAACCGAGCGGATAAAACGTGCTGTCAACGCCGACCTGACGGCGGCAGAGCGCCAAGACATGCCGCACAAATTCCAGTTCGCTGATCTCCGGCAGGTCAGACGTGTCCTGACGCAGACAAGCTTCGGGGAGCGTCTGTGTCACCGCACGCGCTCCGCGTGGGTTACTCATCGGAAAATAGTTATCCGCGCGACCTTTTTTGGATTTTTCAAAAATCAGGTTCATTACGCTCTCCTTAATTTTTGGTAACCGTGTAGGGGCGAACGGCCGTGTAGGGGCGAACGGCCGTGTTGGGGCGAACGGCCGTGTTGGGGCGAACGGCCGTTTAGGGGCGAACGGCCGTGTAGGGGCGAACGGCCGTTCGCCCCTACGACGACGATTATCCAGATTATATTTCATTTCCCTAATCCCTCCACAATCTTTATTTCGTCATCGGTTAAACCGTATAATTCATAAACCATCTGGTCAATTTGGCGTTCGTATTCTTTGAGTTTGGTCCACATCTTTTATTTTAACTCCTCTTGTATCGGCAATTTCAATGCGTTTGCAT
>JAZDLP010000379.1:0-5766 GCA_043801885.1 Planctomycetota bacterium
CAAATTACATAGTCTATATATTATATATTAGTTATTCATAATACAAAATTCATAATTCATAATTCATAATTCTTAATTCATAATTCGTAATTCATAATTCGTAATTCATAATTCGTAATTCGTAATTCGTAATTCGTAATTCATAATTCTGCCTGCGCTACTTTATTGACGCCATTGTTCGCGCGGCCACCCGCGTTGCGCGGCGATTCTGGCTAGGCGACAGTCGGGATTGACGGCCACGGGATGTCCGACAGATTCCAGCATCTCTAAGTCGCCAAAGGCGTCGCCAAAGGCGCAAGACTCCTGCAGATTCACATTATGCGCGGCACTGTGGCGCAGAATGGCGTCGGCTTTGGCGCGACCGGCAAGCGGACCGTTGAGCAGCGCGCCGGTGAAGACGCCATCTCGTTCTTCAAGCTCCGGCGCGAGCGCCTCCGCTTGCAACTGTTCGGCCAGCGGACGCATCAGAAAATCCAAACCGCCGGTTACCAACACGAGCGAGTGTCCGCTGTGTCGCAGCGCAGCGAGCCGTTCCAGCGCTTGCGGGAACAGACGTGGCCAGATGTAGGATTCGAAGCATTCTTTGGCGAGCGACTTGGTTTTTTCGCACGATAGTCCGGCGTAGCTCGAGTAAATCGCGCGATTGGACGCGGATCGGTTGACGCAGTCGAGACCAAGCCACCACGGCGCGCGCAATCCGAGACTGGCCAGCCACAACCATCGTTCCGACGCTCCGAGTTGGCGGCGTTTGAACCAAATCAACGGCGTAACGATATGCGTGGCGGCCAGCGTACCGTCCACGTCGCAGTAAGCGGCGCGTTGGATTTTATCATGATCGGTATTAAGCATAAACATTTGCCAAAATTCGCGTTAATTCGCGTTCATTCGCGGTTTATTAGTCGTTCGTCCGCCAACGCTTCAATTTGCGCGCGCACTTCATTCGCCGCGCGACGATAGAGTTCAGTCTGTGACGTTGCGCCGCGCGCGGCCTTCAGCGCGCTGAAATCCACAGCCGGGCCGATTCGCAATTCGAGACGCGTCGGTCTAGGCAGCCAGCGGCCCTTGGGCAGCGCGTCATATGTCCCGCGCAAATGCACCGGAATTACCGGCGCGTCTAATTCGATACCCAGCACACCAACGCCTGGTTTGAATGCTTGTAGTTCACCGCTGATCGAACGTGTGCCTTCCGGAAACAACAGAATCGCTCGATTATTTTCAAGGACAGTCTTGCATAACGCCAGGCTTTCTGTGACGTTCTCATCGCGATCAAAAGGCAGCACATTCAAAAACGTGGCAAAAAACCAGCTCTTCAGGCGCGTATTGAAAAAATAATCGCGCGCGCCCATCGCATACAGTTCCATCGCGCGCCGCCCCAGCGCATCGCGAATGGCCGCCGCATCCAGATGGCTGCAGTGATTTGCGGCCAGAATGTACGGCGCTCTGGCCGGCACATTCTCCAACCCGTAGCAGTGGAGACGCAGGTACGTATGCATAATGGCCGACGCGCTGGCGCCGAACAGTCTTTGCAGCACGCGCTTGGATACGGTTTGGCGCATATCGTCGTGGACGTTGTCTTGGCGTTGTTTCGAGCGATCCCAGATGGACTTCATGGCGCGCGGCGCGGCGGGAGTGGAGCGCGCCTTTTTGCTTGCCGCAGGCAACGACGCGCTTGCCACAACGAGCAGATCGCGCACGGTGAACAGCGTGGTTTCGCGGTCATGCGGAATCGTGACGCCTAATTGCGATTCCAATTTTTGCAACAGATCAACGCGACCGATGGAGTCAATACCGAGATCCATCTGCAGCTTCATAGTCGGTGTCCCTTCCGCGGGCGTGATGCGTCCGGCAACTGCGGCCACAGCGCGCGCCACTTCCACAAACAATTCACTCTCCAACGTGTGGTCCGTAGTCGGTGCGTCGGCGCGCGTGATCTGTTCGCGCTTATCCGAGCCGCGACCGTTAGGGAGCGGTCCGGTCGCGTCGCGTGTGCGCTCACGCGGCAACGTGTCGGCGCGCGCAATCTGCTCGCGCAACTTGGCGCGTTGCAGTTTCAGTGTGGATGTTTTCGGCAGCTCTTCATTCCAAAATTCCACGCGCGCCACGCGCTGGTGACTGGGCAACGTCGCATTGACACATCCGATGGCCGCTTCGATTGCCTGATGATTCCGATCATGTTCGGGGAAAATAATTACGGCTACCTCTTCACCGACGTCCGAGCGAGCGGGCAGACCGAGCACGCAATACTCCTTGATGCCTGGAATGCCTCGCAACGCAGACTCGACTTCATCGGGATAAACATTCTTGCCGGCGGCGGTGATAATAACGTCTTTCAGTCGCCCGGTGATGCGCAGGTAACCGTCCGAATCAATGCGCCCCAAGTCGCCGGTATCGAACCAGCCG
The DNA here is from genome assembly GCA_043801885.1 of Planctomycetota bacterium. GTDB lineage: Bacteria > Planctomycetota > SZUA-567 > H5-PLA8 > H5-PLA8 > JAZDLP01. The sequence goes on from JAZDLP010000379.1 coordinate 2,401, forward strand.
TTCTCGAAGACTTTCTCTGTGGCGGCGGGATTGCGCCAGTAACACTGCATGATCGTCGGGCCGCGCGCCAAAACTCGTCCGATGTTTTCGATATTTGGCGCGTCAATGCAAATCTCGACACCTGGCACCGGTGGCCCCACGGCGCCGGCTTTGGGCGCGCTGAGCGGATTGACTGTCAGGACTGGCGACGTCTCGGTCAGTCCGTAGCCTTCGATGATTGGAATGCCGAAGTCCTTGAAACAATTGAAAATCTCCGTGTCCAGCGCCGCGCCGCCGGAGACGAACAGACGCAAATTGCCGCCAAAGGCTTCGTGCACTTTTTTGAAGATGTGCCGACGTGCACTGGTGTTGCCTGCGGCTTCAAGCGCGGTCGCGACGCCTTTGCCGATCCGCGCGGTCAGGCGTGTGGCCGCGCTCGCGGCGGCGATTTGTGATTGAATACGATCCATGAATAGTTTGAACAGTCGCGGCACACCGATCACCACGGTTATTCCAGCCAGCTTCATGGTGGTTTCAATTTCCTTGATGTTCTCGATATAGTGAATCGTCGAGCCTCCATACATCGGAATCAAAAATCCGCCGGTGAACTCCAACGCATGGTGCAGCGGCAGAACCGACAGAAAGCGGTCGCGCTCCATCGGCGCAAGCACCGCGGCGACGGCGATCGCGTCGGCCACAAAATTAGAGTGGCTGAGCATAACGCCTTTGGGATCGCTTGTGGCGCCGCTGGTAAAGAGGATCGAGGCTGTCATCTCTGGCGTCGGTTCTTTAAGTTCGTGATCGCTCTTGGCGGCCTCCGGACAAGGCCAGGCATGGCCGGGATGCGGAGCAAACTGGTCGTCGAGAAAATTCAGACAAGGTGGCGCGCTCTGATTGGCCGTATAAACGGCGTCGCCGATCTTAAAGAATGCGGGCGAGATCAGGACTGCTTTGGCCTCGACCAATTTGATCAGTCGGAGAACTTCAGGCACCGGCATCAGTCGGTCCAGCGGCACGACGACGCAACAGGCGCGCGAGATAGCTAAATAAGCCAGCACCCATTCGGGGCAGTTTTCGCCGAGCAACGCGATGCGATCGCCGGGATGCAAATCTAGACGCGCAATCAACTTCCGCGCCAGGTTATCGGATCGTTCGAACATCTCCGTATAACTGATACGAGTGTTGCCGGTGGCGCGGCGAATTTCGGCCAACGATTTCTGACCGAAACGTTCATGCCCGCGTCGGCACAATTCCACGATGGTCTGCGGCACACCGCGCGCAGCGCCATCGTTAGATTGTTTCTGAACAGCTTCGTTTTCTTCATCCAACAGGTGGCCTTCGCCTGCGCCGGTGCGTGGCGGCGCGACCATGCGCAGAATGTTACGCTTGAGGCCTGGAATATGGACATCCTGCAAATAATTGCGCCAACGAATTCTGCGCGGATCAAAATCAAAGAGGATGCGATCCGCGGGATTCAGCGCTTCGAGCAATTCACGCGCATGCGAAGTTTCAAAACGGCAGCCCAATGTGACGTACGGGCCATAGATATCAACATAATAAAGCAGTTGTTCGAGCGTGGCGCTTAGGTTGCGCAATCGCGCGCGTATTCGACGCGTACCGGGCAAGGTTACTGGTCCGCCAAGCAGAAAATGCGTGAGACGAATGGGGCGCAGATACCGGTTGCGCACCTTCCAGCGATACTTTTTGATCGTTGGAAACTTCCAGCGCGGGACCTGCACCGGCTTACCTTTGCGGTCGGTCAGCGGATGCTTCAGGAAGTAATCACGGACGTATTCGTACAGATTGCGAACCAGCAGTGGGTTCTCGGACGAGCTGGCGATTGTAAAAAGATCGAACGGTCCTTCCGCGGCATTCGCGGGCGAGGCGATTGATTGCTCCGCGCACGCACCGATGTGTGTCGCGGCTGCCAGAATGGCGTTCACCACCAGATCGGCGGGGATAATATCCAGTGTCACGTTCGGATCGGCGGGGAAATCTGTCAGGCGGCCTTTGCCGAAGCCGATGATTAATGGGTCGGCCATGCGCAGACCGTCCAGCCAGCCGGGTTCCGGTTCGCGCAGACTGGATTCGATAATGGAGGGACGCACAATAACCGTGGGCACTGCGCCGTGCGTCAGCTTGACGAGTTGCTCACCGAGAAACTTGGTATAAGTGTACGTATCGCTCCATCCTAAACTCTGCGCGCGACGCATTCCCGCGCCGACCAGAGCTGCGCGCAATTGCTTGGCTGCTTGTTCCGAATCGGGATTAAGACCTTTCTGCTGGCAGTGTTTCTTGAAATCGCTTTTAATGCCGCTAATCAAGTCCGCCAAACGGTCGAGTTCTTCGTGGACGTCGAATCGCGATGGGCGCGGAACGCCAGGCGGCAGTTGCGCGTCAATAGCTTCCAGCGGAGCGAGCAATTTTTCCGGAATCAATCCAGTGCGCCGACCGCTGACGTAAGCGGTGGAGATATGAATGTAGAGACCGCCACCGGCGCGCGCCACATCCAACAAACGTCCGGGACCGCGAGTGTTAAGATCGAGCGCCTGGTCAAGACGTTCATCGAACACCACGGTGGCGGCGCTATTGATGACCACGTGGATTTTTCGAGCCAGATCCGCAAATGCCGCCTCGTCCAGACCAAGTCGGTCGCGCGTCAGGTCGCCGGATACGCAAGTGATCTTGGATTCGCAGAATTTTTCAAACTCGGCGCCCAGTTGTTCGCGCAGACGAGCGAAAGCGCTGGTGCGCAGGATGTCTTCCTGCAGGCGCGCGTGAGAATCTACGCAACTGCCATCGGCTTTAGCGCGCGAGCGGATCAGCAGATAAATCTGGCCGATGTCGGGCAGGTCGCGCAGGATTTTCTCCACGACAGCTTTGGCTAAAAAGCCCGTCGCGCCCGTCAGCAGGACGTTTTTCCCGGTAAAAAATTCGCGAATTGATCGCGTGGATGATTGAATCATAAGATCGGCTAATTTAAACCAATATTTACGATTTACCAGTCCACTCAATCGGTGTTATACTGCGTACAGTGTTGAATGTGTTCGTAGGTGGCGTTGAGCATCCCGGCGGATCAGGCGCCGGCAAGAAAGATTATCATGGGTACTTTCTATACAAAATGTATAAGTGTGTGCCATAACACGTGGGTTAGCTATTCGTGCGTTCTTGAGCAGCTCATGCCTTATAAACTCAACCATTGCTGGTTGAATCAAATACTCTGTTTTTTACCCACAGATTTTTCCGAAGAGCCTAATTTGACAGTAGATTCTCACTTGAAAAAACTTGTAGCCGCAGTCCCATTGCCGGCGACTTATATCATTAACAATGCAAATCTTTGTGACGCGCGAAGATTTTTTTGTAACTTTTTTAGGCAAAGCTGTTTCC
>JAZDLP010000181.1:0-4798 GCA_043801885.1 Planctomycetota bacterium
GTTCGCAAATGTCAGCAATCAACTCCATGAATATCAAGGCAAGCGCGTTACTGTAATGGGACTTGGATTATTCGGCGGCGGCGTAGGCGCGGCGCGATTCTTCGCCAAACACGGCGCCATCGTTACTCTGTGGCTTGTTTCGCTATGGCTGTGGCTTGTTTCGCTATGGCTGTTTCTTCTCGCCAGTCCCCGCCGACTCAACTTGGAAGCATACCTGACGAATCCCGGCGCTCTTAACCGCATTCCAGACCTGCATGATCTTCTGATACGGCGTGTTTTGGTCGCCAGCAATAACGATGACCGGCTTCTTTTGTGTCTTCGCGCAATCTTCTTTATAGAGCTTCAAATCCTCAATCAGGAGAGCCATCGTTTCGTAGTGGTCATCGAGGCGTTTAGAACCGGGCCGCACCACGACGCCCTCGACGGTGATAGCCAGTGTGCGCGCATCTTCGGTGAGAATCGTATCGGCCGCCGATTCGGTCAGTTGTGGCAAGTTTACTTCCAAACCTTCGATCTGCTTGATCGAAGGCGCGGCAATCATGAAAATGACCAGTAGCACAAGCATCACGTCCACCATGGGCGTGACATTGATGTCAGCCATCGGGCGTTTCTTGCCGCCTGCGGAACCTACGTTCATGCCCATAGCTATGCTTTCTCGGCGCCAGCGGGCGCCAACTGCTCAATCGCCGTGGTAATGACCGGTATAGTTACGGGTATGTGATGATTCTGCAACACGTCTGACGCTGGCGCGCTTTGAGCGCCGACGTTGCCGCCATGTTTGAGCAAAAATCCCATGCGTTCAATGAAACTGTCGGCTTTCTCCTGGAGTTCATCCACGCGACCTAGCAGCCAGTTGTAGGCCATGACTGCCGGGATCGCGACGGCGAGACCTGCGGCAGTGGCGATCAACGCCGCCGAGATACCCGGCGCGACCACCGCCAAACTCGCCGATTTGGCGTCGCCCAGATTCTGAAAGGTCGCCATGATGCCCCAGACCGTGCCGAACAAGCCGATGAATGGCGAAGCGCTGCTGATCGAAGCTAAAAATCCCAAGCCACTGCGCAGTTGCGCGAAAGTCACGCGCGAACTATGTTGCATACTGATCTGGACTTTCTCCGCCAAGTATTCTGGTGAAGCGCTGGCCTCCTTGCTGACGCTTTCCCACGCTTCCAAACCAGCTTTATAGACGCCATACAGCGGCGACGAACCCGTTGCGCTCGCGGCAGTCCCGAGTGTTTTGATATTCGACGCGCTTTCAAAGACGCTCAAGAATTGCAGACTGTTGCGCTTAGCCACCGCCAGCATCCGCCATTTCTTCAGAATCAGCGCCCAAGACACAATAGAGAAGAATATCAGCAGGTAAAGAACGCTCTGTTCCAGCGGACTTGACGAACTGATTGCATTACTGACCAACGACCACATTGATGTAGCGCCAATCACTGGCATCATTGCGAAAACCCTCTATCTCAGACTACAAACGTATTCTCAACATAATGATATTTTTGTTGCGCACGAATGAAAACCCAGCTTTTTTACCCAGTAGAAAAGACTGCAATCCCAATCGCGCATAATATTATACAAATTAAATGCAATTTTGTTGAATATAAAAGAAGAATTTTTGGCACTGGTTCAAATCAGGGTAACATCCGGTTCACCGCAGAGGCGCAGAGAACGCAGAGAAAAAACGAAATAAAGGTAACCGTTCACCATAGCATAAACTAGACTCAATAACTACTTTTCAAATCTGTTCATCTTTGTGTCTTTGTGCCTTCGTGGTGAATGGTTACGATTAAATAATAGCCACCGCCACGCGTGTTATTTGTCTACACGATTGCAAAAATCTCTCTTTTTCGTCTTATGTTATACGTTTTTTCAGACGAATACTAATCTATGTCACTTATCGTCAAAATCTTTGCGGGCGCAAAGATTTTGATGATTGGATTGCGGGCGAGACGCCTGCGTTTCGTATTTTATGAACCAACAGGCTCGAGGCGCAACTAAAATGTTCGCAAATGTCAGCAATCAACTCCATGAATATCAAGGCAAGCGCGTTACTGTAATGGGACTTGGATTATTCGGCGGCGGCGTAGGCGCGGCGCGATTCTTCGCCAAACACGGCGCCATCGTTACTGTCACCGACAAGCGCCAGGAAAGTGAACTGTCATCCTCTATCGAAACGCTGCGCGCGTATCCGATTCGGTATGTGCTGGGACGACATGAGTCATCTGATTTTCGCGACGCCGATATCGTTCTCGTCAATCCGGCCGTGACGGCGGACAATCCGTTGGTCGTCATGGCGCGTGGCGCGGGCGCGCGGATCGAACATTCGATCAATCTGTTATTCAAACTAACTCCCAACAATCCCAAAATTGCCGTCACCGGGTCGAACGGCAAATCCACGACGACGGCGCTGGTCGGCGAGATGCTGCGCGTCATGGAGCCGCGAGCGTTGATGGGCGGCAACATCGGCAAATGTCTGCTCGACGATATCGAAACACTGCCGGCGGGCGTGCCAATTGTCCTGGAACTTTCCTCGTTCATGCTGGAGGCGCTGCAAGAACTGGGTCAAAGCCCGACCATCTCCATCGTGACGAACCTATCGCCCAACCACCTTGATCGCCACGTAACAATGGAAAAATACGCCGCAGTCAAACAAAATATCATTGCTTTTCAAACCGAGAAAGACGTAGCGGTGCTGAACGCCGACGATCCGTCGCTCTGCAGTTGGCATAAACAGACCAAGGGTCGCGTGATGTATTTCAGCCTCAAGCCAAAATCGGAAGGCGACGCCGCTTTTTTGGACGGCGAGAAACTGGTCGCGCGCGTGGGCTGCCAGGAAGAAGTCGTGGCGCAGCGTAGCGCGTTGCGGTTGCCGGGCCGGCACAATGTTGCTAACGCATTGGCAGCAACGGCGGCGGCGCTGGCCTTTGGCGTACGGCCTTGGCAGATTGCCGAAGCGCTCTCGATGTTCCGCGGACTGCCGCACCGTCTGGAAGCGGTCGCGCGCACTTCGGAAGCGGTTACTTTCTACAATGATTCCATCGCCACGACGCCCGAGTCGGTGATCTGCGCGTTGGCGTCATTTGATGAACCGATCACGCTCATCGCGGGCGGCTCCGATAAAGGCTCGCCATTCGACGAACTGGGCGTCGCCATCGCGCGCAAAGCGCGCCGACTGATTCTCATCGGTGTCACCGCGCCAAAGATCGAAGCCGCAGTGCAACGCGCCGCTCAAGACCATCTGCTGCGCGGGCCGGAGATCATCCACGCGCGCAATCTGGAACACGCATCCAAACTTGCCGCCACCAACGCGCTGCCGGGCGAAGCGGTGTTGCTGTCGCCGGCTTGCGCCAGCTACGATATGTTCCGCAACTTCCAAGAGCGAGGCGAGCTATTCCGCGCCATCGCGCGCCGCCTGACCGCCACGATATAAAATTGTGTATTTTGACACTGTAGCTGTACTGTCCGATTCTATCCTCCCATGAGGACCATTCCTCATGAAAGATGTATCGGCAAAACAACTTGCTATCTTAAGAAACTTTCGGACAGTACAGATATAGCAAACCATCGAAAGGAAGTAGTTTGTATGAATCGCAAGTTTTATCTTGATCTGGCTAAAGACGGAATTCGTTTCCCGATCGGCAGCGATCTGGTTTTGCATGAAAAGCCAAATCATCAGGTGATCGTGAAATCAGGCGAACAGCTCGGCAAAGTGGTCGAGGAGACGGCCCGACGCTTCAAAACTCCGCTCGCCATCCCGCTGATGGATTTAATGGTTGAGAAGGAATTTCTGCTCGCCCAAATGGGAGTTCCCGAAACTGAGCGCGCGACATTCCATTTCAATGGCCTTCCGGAAAAAGCGCTTCGTGATGACTTCGCGGCTAAAACGCAAAGCGCCCCTTTTCCCGTCCGTTTGCAGGCAAACATTGATGCCGTCAGTTATATCGCCGGAGAGACGGATCTCCGGCCCGTAGGCATGGTGATTGGACCGTTCTCGCTGATGACCAAGCTCTTCTCTGACCCGATTACACCGGTCTACATAGCCGGCACTGGCGTCGCTGCCGGAGAAGACGCTGAGGTTGCCGCCATCGAATGGGGTCTGGAAGTCGCGACACTCGTGATCCTGCGATCAGTCGAAGCGCAGATCAAAGCCGGAGCTAAGGTGATTATGATGGCCGAACCGGCGGCCAACAAAGTTTTTTTCTCCCCAAAGCAGATGGCTGAAGGGAGCGATATTTTTAGCCGCTATTGCATAAATCGTGTCCGCCAAATCAAACAGACGCTTGATCGCGCTGGCGTGGACTTTATCCTCCATGACTGTGGCGAATTGACGAACACGATGCTTCAGGAGATCGCCGCGATTGATCCGGTGATTCTCAGTCTCGGCAGTTCCCGCTGCCTATGGGAGGATGCGAAGTTCGTGGGGAAGAATACCGTCCTCTACGGAAATCTCCCAACCAAGCGATTCATCCAGGACTCGCCAACAAAAGAAGAGATCGTTGCGCAAGCGCGCGAAATCGTCGCAAAAATGAAGGCGGTGGATCATCCTTTTATACTTGGCAGCGAGTGTGATGTTTTGAGCGTGCCTGGCTACGAGGAACTGCTCCGGGAGAAGGTCTCTGCGTTTTTGAACGCATGATATATTGCGCATGCGTAAAAATTTTGGCGTGATTCAAAACCCAGTAACCGTTCACCCTATACGTCAGATGTGTAAGAAAGGGGATAAGGAGATAATGGGGATGTGGAGATAATGGAATATCCAGAAAACTTGGTTACTGAGAGAATAATTCAATGTATC
>JAZDLP010000053.1:0-5272 GCA_043801885.1 Planctomycetota bacterium
TGCTGATTCATTGAATTATTTTCTCAGCAACTAAGTTTTCTGGATATTCCATTATCTCCACTATCCCCATTATCTCCTTATCCCCTTTCTTACACATCTGACGTATAGGCTGAACGGTTACCATAATTCGTAATTCGTAATTCGTAATTCGTAATTCGTAATTCGTAATTCGTAATTCGTAATTCATAATTCGTAATTCGTAATTCGTAATTTATAATCCGTAGCCATGAGATACCTCATCACTGGCGGCGCCGGATTCATCGGTTCGCATCTGGCCGATTACGTGCTGGCTCACGAACCAGATTGCCAAGTTACGCTTCTGGACAATTTGTCCACAGGTCGCTATGCCAACATCGAGCATCTTGAAGGTCAGTCGCGAGTACGGCTACTGATCGGTTCGGTGCTGGACGAACGCTTGCTGGATGACGCGATGCGTGATTGTGACGCCATTTTTCATCTGGCCAGCGCGGTTGGCGTCAAGCTGGTTCTGGATAAGCCGGTACAGGCGATTGAAACGATCGTCTGCGGTACGAATAACATTCTTAATCTGGCCAGCCGCTATCGCAAGCCAGCACTGCTGACTTCCACTAGCGAAGTCTACGGCAAATCCACAGCCATCCCGTTTCGCGAAGAAGGCGACTTGGTGCTGGGCGCCACCGGCAAACAGCGCTGGGCTTATGCTTCGGCCAAGGCACTGGAAGAATTCTTGGCGCTGGCGCACTACCGCGAGACGCGCTTACCGGTGATCATCGCGCGGCTATTTAATATCGTTGGCCCACGGCAGACAGGGCGTTACGGCATGGTGCTTCCCACATTTGTGCGGCAGGCGCTTTCGAATCAGCCAATCACCGTCTATGGCGACGGCCAGCAAGCTCGTTGCTTCTGCCACGTCGCCGACATCACGGCCGCGTTAGTCAATCTGATGCGATCCTCCGACGCGCGCGGTGCTGTCGTCAACCTTGGCGTGAGTGACGAAGTTTCTATCCAGCAACTTGCCGAACGCGTGAAGATAGTTCTGCGCAGCGCGTCAATCATTCAATATGTGCCTTACAACGAAGCTTATACCGATGGCTTCGAAGATATGGTTCGACGCGTGCCATGTCTGGAGAAAGCCCAAAAACTAATTGGCTATGCGCCGACTCGAACTTTGGACGATTGTATTGCCGACACGGCGGACTATATTCGCCGCCAACAAGAAGACTATTGATGATTGGGGATTGACGATTTGGGATTTTGGATTGATGATTTTGGATTGCGGACGGGACGCCTGCGCTACGAACGATTATATTTTGGCTCATGTCGGCAAGTGTGTGAAATCCCGTGCGCTCCGTAGGGGCACGGCATGCCGTGCCCCTACGTTATTGCACACACTTGCCAACATGAGCCTATATTTTAACTGGTTATGAATAAAATGACTACTCCTGCGTCAAAGTTAACAGGCCAGGGTATCTCGCCTGTGGAGTCGGCACAGACAATCTCAGACGTGGATGATTCGGTGCTGGTCGAGCAGACATTAGCGGGCAAGGCAGAGGCTTTCGAGACGCTCTTCGCCAGGCATCGGCAACGATTATTCGCCGTGGCTTGGCGGCTGTTACAGAATGAAGACTCGGCGTTGGATGTGGTGCAGGATGCTTTTGTGCAAGCGTATGAACAATTGGCGCATTTAAAAAGAGAATGCCAATTCTTCCCATGGATTCGCCGCATCGCGGTCAATCTGGCCATTGATCAGATCAGACACACTCGACGCAATGTGGAACTGAGTCTAAACGGAAAATGGGCGAAGAACGCGGAACAAGGCGAAGATCGCATGGCGCTCATCGCCGATAAGAATGAAGCTCACAACCCGGTAGCGCAGGCGGAACTGGCGGAGTTTAGCGAAGCGCTTTCGACAGCGTTATTGAAATTGTCAGATACGCAACGAACCGTCTTTATGTTGCACGCGGCCGAAGGGATGAGTTATCAGGAGATCGCCGCCGCTCTGAACTGCAATCTCGGGACAGTCATGTCGCGGTTATTCTACGCACGGAAACGGTTGCAGGAATTGTTGAGGCCACATTTGAAAGAAGTATGAAGAGCATGGACAACGCGCTGTTGGTTCAACTCTCCGCGTACGCTGACGGCGAACTGAATGCCGTCGAACGGAGCGCTGTTGAACAGCAATTGGCGCAGTGTCCGGAACTCGCTCGTAATCTAGCGTTGTATAAACGGCTGGATTGGGCGGTGGCAAATATTCCTCAATCACAAGCGGTTTGGGCTGGCGAGTTCTCGCCTGCGGATGCGAACGTTGCGCTCGAATCGAAGTATTTGAAAGCAATCGCGGCTCTGCCAGCGCCTATGATTTCACCGGAGAAATTTGATCGCGTCTGGCAGAAGATCGCGCAGCGCACGACTGCGACAGCGCCGATAGTCTCCGCAGAGCGCTGGCAGGACGTCTGGCAGGACATTCAGAATCAGATTAAGAAAGCAGCCTTCGCGCAAGCAGCATCGCGCCCAGTCGTCGCGGTAAACTTCCAACGTTCGCGCCGACATGCGTGGCGCTGGATCATTGCCGCCAGCGCGGCGGCAGTCTTGGCGCTGATAGTCAGGTTTCCGCATTCAACGCCGTCAATGGACAAACTCGTGGCTCTGGAGATTCCCGACGAACCCAACGATGCTAGTTACCAGGTGCGCGTCAAATTCATTAAAGGGCAACGTGAGCCTCTTGTAATTTTCTATCGTCAAGAAGAACCGTCGCCCGTCCCGGAAACTACGTCCGAAGAGCCACAGAGGACACAGAGATAGAATTAAAGAACATAAGGGAATTTTGGTAGTGTATCCGAATAGCTAAAGGACACAATGTGTAGTGGTTGTGGTTTTCGGCTAACACAAGAGATTGTGCGCATTCGAAATGATGAGCTATCCTGAGTCACCACCGGAATTTTTGATTTTAGATTTTTGATTGCGGATTGAAAGACAAAAGATCGTTTTGAATTATTGTTATCCGAGCCGCGACCGTTAGGGAGCGGTTCGCTTGACCGCTTGCTAACGCACGCGGCTCAGATAATGATACTCGAAGAAGAATCTTATGAGTTTCTCTGTGTTCTCTGTGGCTCTGTGGTGAAATTGTTACGAGGATTAAAAATTGCGAACATATTTTAGAAATCTTGCGGCTGCGCCGTTGAGTCTTTTGCTATTCTGGAGTCTATGCGGAGTCGCGTGCGCTGAGACAGTCGATTTTAAAATCCAGAGCGTCACCGCGACTGAGCCAGGCAAGAAGCCGGTAAAAATAGCGGATTCGCTGACTAAGTACAAGGAAATCCTCGAAAGCTATAATTTCGGCGTATTTAAAGACGCCGGTTGCGACAATTGCAAGATAACCATCGGCGCCGATGGCAAAAACAAAAAAAGCAAAAGCTCCGCAAAAAACTGCGTCTCAATCGGTATTTACACGATCGAGATTGCGCTGACTAAAGTGGAGAAAGACGTCGCCAAGGTGACGGTGACAATCTACGAAAAAAAGCAAGTCGTGTATGCTCCTATCGCTTACTGCTTCAAAAAAAGTCAGGCGCGGCCCATTGAGATCGCCAGCAAAGACGCCTCTACGATTTTCATCTTGACACTGGAAAGCCTTGAGTAAATAACCATAGCGCAGGCGTCTCGCCTGCATGCTTGGATTGCAGGCGAGATGCCTGCGCTACAGTTTTTATTTTTCAATCTTTTTTTCCTCCTTCCTATTGAACAATAAACGCCTTAGAAAAATGCGAAGCCTCCATATTCTGTTTTTCTTTTATTCTTTCACTCCGCCGCTTTAACTGACAGGTTGCTCTTCAGCATTACCCGCTATTTTTACCTTTTACCTTTTTACTTTTTCCTTCATATACGCGTGTTACATTATATATCGTGAACGGTTACAAAAAATCTCCGTCAGCTCCCATCTCGCGCGGCGCGTCTATCTGGTTGGATGCGCTTTACCTGCTGGCTGCCGGGCTGCTGATCCCATATTTCATCTATCGGTGTCTGATAAAAAAGAAATCAAGCGCTCCACTACGCAGCAAACTTGGATACATCCCGGAACGCGACAATGTGCCGCGAGTTTGGATTCACGCCGTCTCTGTGGGCGAAGCTCCCGCCGCCGAGACGCTGTTCAAGGCGCTCAAACGACACAGGCCGGAGCTGGACGTAGTTGTCTCGACTACGACTGTGACCGGCCAGAGCGTAGCCGTGAAACGCTATGGCGAGAACCACAGCTTCTATTATCCGCTCGATTTATCCTGCTCGGTCAAACGCGCTCTGGATCGCGTCAAACCGTCGGCGCTGGTATTGATGGAACTGGAAATCTGGCCAAACATGATCTCTGAAGCCACGGCGCGCGACATTCCGGTTGTAGTCGTTAACGGACGTATTACGGAACGGTCTTTTGCACGCTATCGGCGGTTCTGGTTTCTGGTGGGCAACTCGTTCCGATGTGTGCAACACTGGCTGATGCAGAGCGACGAATACGCAGCGCGTCTCAAGGCGCTCGGTGTCGAACCCGCGCGCATCACAATCGCCGGCAATATCAAATACGATGCGGTGGACATCGAGCCGACCGATCTGGCGACTCGCGCGGCTCTGCGCGAGAGTCTGGGCATCGCGCTCGACGCGCCAGTGCTGATCGGCGGCAGCACACATCCGACCGAAGAGACCGCGCTACTGGCGGCGTACACTTATTTGCGTAATGGATCGGCGCCGCGACTGCGATTGATTCTGGTTCCGCGCCATCCGGAACGAATCAAGGATGTGCTGGCGGAGATCGCCGCCGCCGGGTATGCCGCCATACTCCAAAGCGAATTAAAAGAAAAAGGACTGGTAGCGTGTCTGGCCGCGCTGTCGCCGGAGAAAAAAGATTCCTGTGTATTGGTAATCAATACTGTCGGTGAACTGAAGTCTATGTACCGAGCTGCGGACGCGGCTTTTATCGGCGGCTCGTTGATTCCTCACGGCGGTCAAAATATCATGGAGCCATGCGGACTAAACGTGCCCGTGCTGCACGGTCCGTATATGCATAACTTTAACGATGCCATGAGCATCTTGCGCGCATGTCAGGGCGCGCGGGAAGTTACGCGCGAAACGCTTATTTCCGCTCTTGAAAAACTCCTCGCCAATCGCCAGGACGCCGCAGCGATGGCCGCGCGAGCGCGCGAAGGTTTCTTGAAAGCGCAAGGCGCCACTGAACAAGCTGCGCAATATGTGCTGGCGCAAATTCAAAACCGGTGATGGATTATAAAGTTGCCCTACACGAGACCTTCGCTAC
>JAZDLP010000097.1:0-8077 GCA_043801885.1 Planctomycetota bacterium
ATAAGTAAAGGAGTCCGTTCCGGCGAAATCAGGACCGGGCGTATAGACAAACGAGCCATCCGCATTCACGGCCACCGAGCCGTATCGCGGCTGACTGACGCTCGTTTGGGTTACTGTGATCGGTTGGCCGGACGGATTCAGATCATTGCTCAACAGGCCCGGTGCGATCACAGCGCGCGGATTAAAGCCATCGGTAGTGTAATAGTCCGCTACTGCGACCGGCGCGGGTTGTGGCGGCGGAACTGGAGGCTGTGGCGGATCGGGCGGCGGAACCGGTGGCGGTTGATCGCTGTTTTTGACGATAAGCACCACAGGCGCAGAGAGCGCCACCGCGCCTCGATCATTGAGCGCCTGAGCGACGAGCACATAGCTGCCAAACGGAACATACTTCCATTGAAATTCGTAGGGCAAGTCTGTGACGAAGCACGTCTTCCATTCAGCGGCTTTCCACCATGACCATATCTTTCTCGCGTTCTCACGGGCAGCAAACAACCGCTGCCCGTGCCACACCAATGCCTGCCTGCCATTGCCACCCGCCCGCACGGGATTATTATGGATGTACTCGACGGCTTTGATACAGTTCTCCACCGTAAGCAAGTTGCGGTCGTGTCCGAGCACATTAAAGTGGCGGACGCTCTTGCGGTGAGGCGGATTCAAAGTCATGTCGAAAGTTTATCTCGACCGCTCACGGGCAGCAAACTACCGCTGCCCGTGCCACACAAACAAAAAATGTCTACCTGCCAGTGCCACCCGCCGCCGCTGCCCGTGCCACACAAATGTCTGCCTGTCATTGCCACCCATCGTGCAAAATAGGTGGCTGTTCCTATTTCCCCTCATTCGAGACACCACTTATTTTTCTCTTTGGCCGGAGGGCGGAGGAACCAGAACTCTTTTATCAAGTATGGAGCCTGCCGTTCTTCCTTTAAAAAGTGGCGAAAAAGGTTGGGCTTTATTTTCGAGTACCGCCTTGACTTCTTCATGCTTCTCGATCTTTAGTGCCTCAGTTAATGCCTCTTGTACTTTTTCTCCGCCGATTGCACGAAGCGACATAACACACCAAGCTCTAACACATGGATCGTTATCCTTGCTTAACGCCTCTACCAAGCATTTAACGCTATCGGAAGCATGCTTCAAAGACAATGCTGCCGTCGCCCGTATCTGTCTATCGGGATCTGTTAATAGAAGCTGTTCAAATAAAGCGACTATGGATTTTTGTTTAGCTTCGTCAACTTCTACCTTTGAAAATTCTCTTTCTTTATAATATCCAGCTAAATCGTTCGCTCTAGTTAATGCTATACTTTTTGTTACTGGCTCATTTTCGCCCATTCGATTCGCAGGCATCCCCTTATATATATAACTTAAATAATAAATAGAATTTGCGCGTATTGTAATGGAAGAATCTGCATCTTGGATGAAGTATGCAAGTACATCTAACGAACGCAAATCATGCAATTCGCTTATAGCCGAAATGGCAGATAGAGGCTCAAGCACATGGCTAAAAAAAAAGTCCTTCGGCAATTATTGGAAATCCTTCCTGCCCACAGCATATTATCACAACAATTGGAGAAATTCGAGACCCTCCTGAAGTCCCAAGTCGTGTTTTAAATGGATTAGGAGCTAGATAATAATCAACAAGTGGCGCAAGTTCAGAGTTATGCACTCTATATGATAGAGCATCAAGCAAAATTAAAAAACGCCAATCCTTCGCTCCCTTACGAATGACGGCTATGGATGCTACGATGTCCTTGTGGGTTAATAATTCATCTCTGGCTGCAATATATTCTTTTCCACGCAAAGCAAATAACTGGCGAAGGAGTTCCTCGGTTGATGCCATTTCGCCTCCGAACACTACAGGCGTGCCAATTAAAAAACAGCTTATAAAGATTAAAATTGTGCAGAAGTTCATTGTTTTACCCACTCCTTCACTGTTGGCCCAGACCGTACTGCGTTGCTTGCACAGTGCACGTCGCCAAAAAATTCGTAGAACGAGGAAGAATCAATGAACCATGTTGTGGAAATGTTTCCTAAACGATAAGCCACAACATCTCTTACTGGGTCAAAAGGAAGAAGCATATCGCCAACAGTAAAGACACCACTGTCTCGCACGAACAGATTTACACGATTCGGGAATATTATTGTTGCCGCTTTTCCAGTTCCATTGACAGTATCCGGCATAAATACTACTGGAACTTTAATCACATCTGCGATTGTCAGGCCGACCAGTTCGGGCAAGGTATTTCGGATAACACGTAAATGATCATCCCATAAAGATTGATTGTAGGCAGTCATGGTCATGGCTTGGGTAGCAGCAGGCACAGACTTATCAATATCTTCCGAAGATCTCTTGCCTACTGATATAAGAAAGTTTCGCACAGTCATCTTTGCCCAAGTGTCATAGATGCCACCCTCTAACGACCATTGGAACATTGCGTCTTGCGGTGCCGCAATTAACATTTTCTTGCTTCCATTGATCTCACAAAATGCCACTATTTCATCAATATGTCCCACGGCAAGCCAACTGGTATCCTCCGTCACCAGTCCAGAAGTTTGATCAACCTGTACCTTTTGTCGCTCAAAGAATGATTTTAAGTCGGGGTGAATTCCGCTGCCCGTGACGATTCTCCCGGCTGGCCATGGCGAATTTGCAATCGGCGGAGACGCTATTATGTTTCCGCCGCCGTTGTGTGTGGCTTCATCTACATCAAGTACAGCATTTATTACTTTAACGTAACCCATGTTTAGACTATACGGAGCACCGGAAAGTCCGGCAGGGAGTACACCAAGTCCCGCTGGTCGCGATAGATCAAGCACAACATTCATTTCTCGAAAACCTGACGCCCCAGCATCTGCCTGGCGTGAATACCCAATGCTCATACAATCTTGCACCCAAAGGTCATTGCCATAGTAGTCTGCAATTACCTTAAAGCATTGAGTATCACCAAGAAGTCCCGCAAAATTATTTGCAAAAGTGGCAATATTTGTGTCAGTTGTGCTAGACGCAACGAATGCCGTTTTTAAAGTGCCTACGCTCGAAGTCACCAAGAACGGCGACACAAGAATGTGCTGATTGTCCACCAAGAGTGTCTGGCTACCCTTGCTCACCGTAAGTTTGACGATAATTTCGGTGCCGTATTCAACACCTTCAACGCCCAACTTCAGATAGTCAGGACCGGCAAGATCATCGATATTGCGGTCACCAGCACCAGGATTCTTCTTGTAGACCACGATTACCGGCTTCGTCCCGCCCATCATCACCGTAGAGTTGTTCTGATGGCCATCAAAGACATGCGCTTTCTGCGCGGCGGTCAAGCCGGTGGTGTCTCCATCCGGATTGAGCAGTTCCAGTTTCACCGTCATGTCATCGGGGATTTCGTTAGCGGCCAGTCCGATCTTGTGGACATTCAACATTGCCACGTCATTCAAGTCGTCGGCACCGTTCACCTGCTCATCGTCGCAATCTCTCTTCTTGTCAGTGAGTTGACCATCAAAGTTTGTGTTCGCCAAAGTAAGAGCACCCTTTGGATTCAAATAAGCCACCGGTGCGTTCTTTTCGTCAGTGATGTCAGCATCATTTACCTGGCCATCACGGTTTGTATCGGCAACTACGTTGGCGATCTCAAGGCGCACCTTGATCTTCGGCCCGTTGTCGCCCTTCGCCTTGCCCAGAACAAACTCTTTAATAGCTGGCGCGGTGTAGGCTGGCGTCTGCCACGATTTATCGATGTCTGCCTGTGAAGTACCTGTGACAGTGAGTAACAATGAGTATGTGTTATCAACCGTGGGTTCTTGCCAACCGAGAAGGTTACGCAACCATTCTGGAGTTGCCGCCCAAATAGCGTGGAGCACGCTGAAGAGTTTCAGAAAATCCTCGTTTGTCTTAATGCTATCCTTTAAGCTAATGCACTTCTCGCCGGTGGCCGTGTCAAACAAAGATAACTTGCCAGCAATAAGGTCGGTTATTGTCTGTTGGTCCGTGGTGACTTTAATAATTGCCGCCGCAGGATGGTCATTGTCAATCCGGGTGCCATAACCCAACCAAATCGACTTTCCATCAGTCCCCTTTACCTGTACTGGAATAATCTTGGCAAGGCTATCAACGTAGTAACCGCCAGTGACTTCAATCTTAAGGACGCTCAGTGCCTTTTTGGCGCAGTGATAATCGTTCGGATCATCTTGGGCTATGCCCAGTTTGAGCTTCACGTCGTAAACATCGGGAGCAAGAGCGGCCCCGACAAAGACTTTCATATCAAGATATTGAATGGTTTCGCTCTGGCAGGTCAACGTCTGCTGCAAACTGCCGTCGTCATTCTTCTGCAGAGTGATTTGAGTGGCAAGTATGTCGGGATCGGTTTCATTCGGGTCTCCCGTGACGTCAACGCCATTCAAGAAAAATCGCACGTAATCATTACTCGGATGGAACGGCTCTACGAGGTGCTCGTCATCGCGATATATTGACCAGATGCGCAACGAGACGGTATTGCCTGCCACCACCGTATTAGGCTCTACATCAATAGGCATAACGGTAACGGTAAAAGTCACACAGGCGGTATTCCAAGCCTCGTCTGCGGCTGTCACAGTGACAATCGTCTTGCCGATAGGAAACTCGTCGCCATTGGGATGATCATACGTTATGATGGTTGCTCCTGTTACGTTCACGTCAGGATAGTTCACTTTAACCGATGTTTCACCTAGTTCGGCCCACACTTTGATGTCGTCTGGCTGCACAATTTGAGGAGGATCGTTATCGAAGATCGAATCGCATTTAAGTAGATATCCACGATAATGTTGATCATTACCGAAATCTTTCGAAATAGTTCCGATGATTGACCCTTTATTGTTGATGCCAAAGGCAGGCCCAATGGGAAATGCGCGATCATAAAAGTCAACACAAGTTGAGTCACGTCTTCTAAGGTTATACCATGCTGTAGTGTCGCGAATAAGGTCGCCTAGGGGTATTGCTTTACCGTTTTTTCTGATCAGATAGCAAATCCCCCAATATACTTCCGCAAGGACGTCACCTTGATCGTTCATGGCCATGGGAGCAAGATAACCCCACGGAATAACGTCTGAAAAATGCCAAGTCTGTAACGCGTCTCTTTCCGCCCAATAATAGCCGAATACTGACGGAGATGAGTAACCGATGAGAAGTTTACCTGTATGATCTATGGTTGCAACATAAGTATCAGCATCCACATCGCCTTGGTGCAGATCGATTATGGCGCCATTATCCCAAGCGCATGCACGTGCGAATCCTATCTCTTCAAAAGTGTCTGCCCATACTCCATGACAACCAAAAATCATCCCTTGATCATCAATGCCTATTGTGGTACTGAAGTTGCCCGGACTTTCAAGAGCAACGAAGCCAGCCCCAGTAATAAGCACCGCATGAGGGTGCCCCCTGTGTTCAAAGGGGAGGCCAGGAAAAATCTTGTCATATCGGCATCCAACTGCAGTGCCATTATTGCTCAGGGCCGTAATCTCTATGTACCGGTTCCCCATTGGCGCAGGTCCTGGCCATAATACGGGATGAGCAATGTCCATAAATTCGAAAGAATAGTAACGAGGATCATACTCCGACGAGAAGCCAGCAACTTGGCCGACGTTATTTATAAAGTGCGCATCGGTTTGATATAATGGTTTTAAGCCTTCGAGGATTTCCGGATTATCCGGTTGATCGGCGTGCCATTGAACAGCCTTAAACTTATCTACGAGAGTGGTGTCAGGGTCAGGGGACTGGCGTTTGGTGGAGCAGCCAACGACCTCGTCATTATCATTTATTCCGTGAGCTACGGAGCTTCCGGGGTCATTTGGTCTTTGATTAGACAAAGGCAATAGTTCATAAATCTGGTATACGACCCTAACCGTAATCTGATCGCTACCAGTGACGTTGCTGTCATCCGTGGCAATCGCGCGAATGGTATAGGTTCCGGGTGGGATGCTCGAACCATGAAGCGTGTATGGCGGTTCGGTCGCCTCACCGAGTTTTCTCTTAATCTCTTCTGCTGCTTGTCCGATTGGGTGGTATGGCGACATATATACGTCAAAAAACTCAACCTTGACAATTTTTGAGTCAATAGACTCGGCTTCCGCTGTAATCGTAATATCGCCAGGTGCATCATACACGGAACCGTCGTCTGGCGAAACGATGCGAATCGTAATAGCAGGGACCAGTTCTAGTGTAGCCCAAGCGTTGGAGTCTTCGACCGATGCGCGAACTTCGAATCTGCCACCGGTTCGCACTGTTGGCGTAAACAGTCCGGTTGCATCAATCGTACCACCACCGTTTATATTCCAATCGACCTGCGGCGGATTATTATAAGGCACATTCCATTGATCCGTTATAATCGCTATAAATTGTTGTGTGTTATCCACACTAACTCGGGCAAATTGTGGTGAAATTGTAATGCAAAGAATGCGTGCTGTTTGAATAGGATCAGTTATGCTGACAGAAGCAAGCCCAAAGTTGTTCGTGACCGTGACCTTGAAAACGTATATCCCAGGCTCGGAAAGATACGCCTGTGTCGAACTATAAATATCATTGTTGTGAGCATAAGAGATCGTATTCGGTCCGGCGATAAGCTCCCATTTGTACGTTAGTATTTGATCGTCGTCATCACTGGCATCGACATCGAGAAATATAGTTTTCTTGTCGTAGCCGACAAAACCGTAAGCTTGTTGATTGATGCAGGGAGGCGCGCGCAATGCAACCGACACCGTTGCAGTGCCTGTCACATCGCCAAATGACGCGCTGACTGTATAAGGCCCGCCAATATCTTTATCCGCAGTAAAGAGACCGTCCTGGTTAATTGTGCCTCCTCCATCCACTGTCCAGATAAAAGGCGTAGAAGGAGGTGGTGGTGGTGGTGGAATGATGATCATTCTTGAAGCAACAATTGTGAAGAGGTTGCCAAATTGATCATAACTATTCGCGCTGAATTGCCTGGAATGATTAATACTGACAATCGCAGCCGCAGGTGACACGATGATTGATGCAAGTTGCGAATCAATATGAATCGCAACAGCGCCATGAGTGCTCCGTTGCATTGCATTGGTAACAATCACCGCAAATGAGTAATCGCCAGGCTTCGAAACCGTTGCTATGGTGTTTTTCGCGGCGTTGTTGCCATTCTCAGTGAATGAAACCGGTGATGGAGACACACTAACGACTGACCACGTATACGTGAGCGCATTCTCGCCGCCAGCATCGATTGCTGACACCGAAAGTTTCACTGCGTTCTTCGATGGTGTCAGTTGTGCGCTGGGTGGAGTGATCTGAGGCGGCATTGTGTCGCGGACCATGATGTTAAAAGTCGCCGTCCTCACGTTCTTCGCTTCATCCGTAGCCGTGACCGTTACTTCAGTTACGCCCAGCGGGAACTTCGTGCCGCTGGCCTGGCTGTACGTGATCGTCGGCGCGACGGTTACAGCATCAGTCGCCGTCGCTGCCGGGTAAGTAACGATCGCGCCATCGGAGCCGGTCGCTTCGACGACTTGATCTGGCGGCGCGACCAGCGTCGGCGCGGTCATGTCGCGGACCGTGACGTTGAAAGTTGCCGTCTTCACATTCTTCGCTTCGTCAGTAGCCGTCACCGTCATCACCGTCGTGCCCAGCGGGAACTTCGTGCCGCTGGCTTGGCTGTACGTGATCGCTGGCGCGGCCGTCACGGCGTCAGTCGCCGTCGCTG
Organism: Planctomycetota bacterium; assembly: GCA_043801885.1. Taxonomy (GTDB): domain Bacteria; phylum Planctomycetota; class SZUA-567; order H5-PLA8; family H5-PLA8; genus JAZDLP01. The sequence goes on from JAZDLP010000097.1 coordinate 7,686, forward strand.
CCGGGTAAGTAACGATCGCGCCATCGGAGCCGGTCGCTTCGACGACTTGATCTGGCGGCGCGACCAGCGTCGGCGCGGTCGTATCGCGGACCGTGACGTTGAAAGTCGCCGTCTTCACATTCTTTGCTTCGTCAGTGGCCGTGACCGTTACCACCGTCGCGCCCAGCGCGAACTTCGTGCCACTGGCTTGGCTGTACGTGATCGCTGGCGCGACGGTTACAGCATCAGTCGCCGTCGCTGCCGGGTAAGTAACGATCGCGCCATCGGAGCCGGTCGCTTCGACGACTTGATCTGGCGGCGCGACCAGCGTCGGCGGCGTCGTGTCGCGAACTAATACTTTGAATGTAGCCGTGTCGGTGTTTCCGGCGGCATCTTTAGCCGTAACAGTCATC
>JAZDLP010000145.1:0-16263 GCA_043801885.1 Planctomycetota bacterium
CCACGACGAAATCAGCGCTATACTTCTCGCGCAACACCGGAATGGCGTACGCTAACGCCTCGCGGCCAGGCCGCCCAACCACATCTCCGAAAAACAAAACCGTTATCATGGCCAAGCTATTTTTACCACAGAGCCACAGAGAACACAGAGAAACTCATAAGATTTTTCGTAACCGTTCACCACAAAGGCACTATTGGCATTTACTTACATTCATTATACGCAAACGCGAGCAACCATTCTCCTGTAATTCGCGTTTATTCGCGTTCATTAGCGGTTGCCTTTGATTTAGTCGCCCACTGCAGCAAACAACAAAATGCTTGCCGCCACCGCCGCATTCAAGCTCTCCGCCTTGCCTTTCATCGGAATCGTCACCGTCTCCTGGCAGGCAGCTTCAATTTCGGCCGGCAATCCCTCGCCTTCACTCCCGATGCATAGCGCCAGCGGACGGTTCTGCCAGTCAAATTGCTTGTACGGTCGTCCGCCGTGAGCGCGCGTGGCTACCAATCGCAGATTCCGCCTGGCTGCTTCGACAAGAAACTCCGCAGCTTTGAAACGCAAGATCGGCAACACCAGCAGACTCGCCGCAGTGGCGCGCACCACTTTCGCGTTGAAAACATCGGCTGTGCCTTCCAGCGACACCAAAGCTGTGGCACCGGCGGCTTCGCACGAACGAATGATTGTCCCGACGTTGCCGGGGTCGTTGAGACCGCACACCACAATAATCAGCGCGTCCGAGCGCGAAAAAACATTCGTCGCATTCCACTCCGGAATCTTCACCACAGCCGCGATACCCTGCGGCGCCATCACGTCTGTAATTTTCTTAAAAACGTCCCGACTGACTCGCACCAGCGGAATTTGTTTTGCCTTCGCTTGCGCTACTAGTTCCAAATCAGCGCCCAGGCACTCTGAAAAAATCAGCTCGTGTATAATCGTATGCGGTAGAGTCAGTGCCGCGCCAACTGCGCGCTTGCCCTCCAGCAAAAACCGCTTCTTTTCGCGCCGCGCGTTGCCGTCGGCGCGCAACAGTACGTATTCTTTGACACGCGAGTTCTGTGGTGACGAGAGTATAGGCAAATTCGCGAAAGACGATTCAGACATAATTACAGCGTAAGATGTTAAACGCAAATTGTCGAATGGCGATTGTTCAGCAATTATCCGAGCCGCGTGCGTTAGTAGGGGCGGTTCGCGAACCGCCCCTACGGTCGCGGATTAGATAACGATAATCGTAATCGCACAGTATAATTATAATTACTGTTTTTTGCGAATATCATCTAAATATGCTATACTTTTATACACTGTTAATCGTCAAAATCTTTGCGTGACGCAAAGATTTTGATGGTTGGATGGCAGGCGAGACGCCTGCGCTACGAGGTAGTAGTATGGAGACAAGCGCCCCGAGCGTCGTGACTAAAGCGTCACGCAAGATCGGCGGGTTCGAGCTTGGCGAAAAGATTGGACAGGGCGGCATGGGCGCCGTCTTTAAGGCGCGCCAGATTTCTCTGGACCGTATCGTCGCGCTGAAGCTGCTGCCTCCCAAGATTGCGCAAAAAAATCCAGTTTTCATTGAGCGTTTTTTGCGCGAAGCGCGTTCTTTGGCTAAACTGAATCACCCAAATATCGTGCAAGGCATTGATGTTGGTTTCGACGAGTTGCAAAATGTTTATTTCTTTGCGATGGAGTATGTAGACGGCCCTACAGTGAAGGTCGTCTTGGAGCAGCAGAAAGTACTGTCCGAACGCAAGGCATTGGAGATCGTCAAGGGCGTCGCTCAGGCGCTGATCTGCGCGCATCGCGTTGGTATCATCCACCGCGACATCAAGCCCGACAATATCCTGCTTACCTCGCGTGGAGAACCAAAACTGGCCGACCTGGGGCTGGCGCATTTCGTGCTCGACGCTGCCGATAATCAAGACGCTGAAGACAAGAAAAATAACGATAATGCGGAGCTGACTCAGGCCGGATTCACCGTCGGCACGCCAAATTACATGTCACCCGAACAAATCAAGGGCCGGTCGGATATCGTGGACGCGCGTAGCGATCTGTACGCGCTGGGCGCGACGCTGTTCCACCTGGTTACTGGTCGCGCGCCGTATGTAGCCGAAACGATCTCATTAATCCTGCAAATGCATCAGCAGGCGCCGGTCCCAAATGCGCGCAGTGTCAACCCAATGGTCAGCGAGGACACCAACCGATTGATCGCGCAGTTGATGCGAAAAGAGCAGGTGGAGCGTATCCAGACGGCCGAACTGTTAGATGAGCAGATCGCCAGAATTCTCGCCATGCCAGACCGCGGCCGAACGGTTACGGGAACACACGCGCCTATCACTACCGGCAAACACACGCCGATCAACCGCGAATTAAAGCGTAGTGATCAGCAACCGATAGAAAAGCCGCCAAAATCTCGCGCAGCTCGAATCTATATCGTCAGCGCGGGAGTGATTTGCGTGGGGTTGATGGCGCTTATGCTAGTCGTCAGTCTTTCGAGCGGCCTGCAAGAGAATACCAATATCGTCCAGCAGCCGATGATTGATCCGATTGAGCAGCTTAACCCACAGCCAAATCCGCAACCAAATCTAACGAATGTCAAGCCGCCATCGGTCAATCCAGACCTCACTCCGCCCACACCACCCACACTGCCGCTACTACCGAAGAAGAACCTGCTGCCAAAATGGGCGCCTCTGGAAAAAGCGCGCGAAGCAGCCAGGCAGCAGCCAGAAGACTATCAGAATCTGATCCGCGCATTTATGGAAGCGGAACAGGACGCGCCACCAAAACTAATCAATGAAATTCGTCGCCAGCGCGACAAAGTAGAGCGTGAGCAACGCCAAGCTTTTCGCAAAGTACTGGCTGAATTCAACGCCAAGGCGCAAGACAGGCTCAAGCAGAAAGATTACGCTGGCGCCATCAATGCGATACAAGAAGAACTCTGTCCGCCTAATCTGTTGAGTGAATATAATCGCAGCAAACTGAGCCGAGCGCGCAAAGACATCGAAGCCGGCGTCTTGGATGATTATCTCAAATTGCAGGAAAGCAACTTGTACGCGGAGCTAAAGGCGGCTGGACAGAATCTGCCCCAGTTGGAGGCCTTCGATGTTAAACTGACCAGCATTGAACGCCAATACGTCGGCGTACAAACGGTCTTGGATAAGTTGAAGACACTGCGTCACCAGTTGGTTATTCATATACAAGATGCCAACGCTAATCTGATTCATCAACAGGATATGGCTTTTAAACAGTGGGTCAACGCCGCCTGTCAAATTGCGGCCCGTGGCGATCTACAGAAAGCCGAAGACGAACTAAATAAATCGTTGCGCGATAAGTCATTAGAACGATTTAGCGTTAAGCTGCGACAATTGATAATGGATGTACAAACTGTTCGCGCTTATCTGCAAAAAGCTGAAGACGCTCTGATAGAAAAAATGAGAACAAACACAGAACTGACGCTGCACCCTAGCGGCACGACCATCACTGGTCGGCTAATAGACAAAAATGCGGAAGGCTTCTCGCTGGAAGATAAAGACGCGCGGGTCTACATTATTTCGTTAGTCAAACTGGATCCGTGGGAGCTGGTAACGTTGTCGGGCATAGCCAGCGACGACATAGAGAGCCGATACGCAGCGGGCATCTGTTACTTTTGGCAGGGCAAACAAGAAAAAGCCTACGAGACATTGCTACGATTCAAGAAAGAGGAAAGCAAGGAAGCCAACCAGGCCGCATTTTATCTTGGTTGGGTGGAAGAGATCAAATCGAATCAACCTCAAACTGATCCGAAAATTTTGAGCGAAAAAAAATCGCCACAGCCTGCCGATCAGCCAAAGCACAAGGTCTCTCGCAAGACAGAAACCAAACCAGGCCGCGAGATTACGAATAAATATCTTCAATACGCGCAAACGCTGTTGCCTAAACAGGAAGCCGCCCGCGACTGGCCAAAGGCTTGGGACTCCGCCTACCGCCTTGAACAGTACGATCAGGCGCTGAATTATCTGGGACACATGCTTTCCGAACCAAAGCGCTGGGAACAAAAAATGAAAGAAAGTTGGTTTAATCAAAAATTATGGGAAACCGCCATCCTTGCCCGCAATCAGCCACCACAGGAACTGCTGGAAAAGTTTTTCAATAACTGGAAAGAACAAATGTTGGCCGACATCAAAGCGCTACCAAAGCCGTGGACTGACGAAAACTGGGTTAAGGCCGAAAGCCAACGTCGGCAGTCTGATCTGGCTAAACGCGAAGCTTATTTTCGTACTTTCCCCACTCTGCGTGCCGAGTTAGTCCAACTCGAAAATGACGGCGAAGACAACCCAAAGGCTCTATGGGAGCTATGCATTCGTTTTGGAGAAAAACGTCCTTACGCGCCCTTGCATTACGCTCGCGTACTCTATAAACTGCGCGAATGGTATCCGGACTTCAAGCACGTAACAAACGGTGATGTGCAGTACCGACTGATGGACTGTCTCTCTGATGATCTATCGCCGTCTTCGATCCCTCTGAGTAAAGATGCGGGGGACGAAGCTATAATCTTGATAGACAAGTACTCCGCTTATCCTCGCGTTACTAACGGCGATGCGCTTTGGATTCTTGCCAACAATCGCTCCCGCCAGGATTACCAGAATAAGAACAACAAAGAGATGGCAGCGATTCTCATGGAAGCGAAGAATCTTTATAAAAAATTCAGCAAAAATTATGAAAAGCACTGGGCTAATCGCCCAAATCAACATACACAAAAAAGTATCTGCCAAGATCATCTACGCGATTTGGAACGAAAGATCAGGAAGTATGACTAATGGAATTTTTGATTTTAGATTTTTGATTGTGGATTGAAGGAAAAAAGGCCGCGTTGGGGAGAAAACACTTATGAATACAAAACACTATCTGGCAGTATGTCTGACCTGCTGTGGTCTTTCGACGCTGGCGGTGGAGGGTAATCTGCCTCGCGAAGTGATGGATAAAGTCAATTCTGAGCAGTGGGTACTGGGGCTAGATGGTGTAACCATCGGAGAGATAGTCAAAACAATTAACAATCTCAAATCCAATGTTGGTTTGAAAATCGGCATTGATCCAGTGCTAATCAAGAAAAAAGTCAAAAAGTTTGAGATGAAAGGATCTTCGATCGCGGACGCGGCGGATAAAGTTGCCAAGGAATGCACAGATAAAGTCGCTAAGGGAGGAACGGTCAAAGCATTCTTTGTTCGTGATTTTCTGTATATTGCCAAGGCTCTGCCGCCCGGTGTGATACCTACGGGTGTGACACCTACGGGTGTGCCAACCAAAGTCCCACCAAATCTATCCGCAATGCGCATTGTTTTCCCGGGCGTATTGCCTGGTTCGTCTAAGAAAATTTCGTGGCTGCGCAAGAGTCCTCAGGATTGCGCTCCGGACTTCAAGCCCATAGCGCTATTCGTTGTCGGCGGCGATCCAAAAAAGGAAAATCTTGCCTCCGCTCCGTTCGATATGTTGATCTTTGATGACGACGCCGTGGTGACTGCGTTGGCTGAGTTTACATGTGTTAAGGTTACCGTAGCCGACCCAGTGGGTTGGCCTGCGAATCTAATAAAGCTTGGCAAACGCGATGTCGCATTGCTACTACTAACCGCTGACCTGAATGTGATAAATCACTGGGAAGAAGTAAACGCGCAGATTACGCCTTCGAACGTGGCCGCTGCCGCTGCCGCCGTGATGAAGGCAAACCAAGCCGTAAAGGACAAACTAATGAAGGACGCGCCCAAACAAAAGAACGAAAAAGAAAAGGAAAATGAGAAGGAGAAGGAAAAAGAAAAACACAGTATTCCTGGTTTAAAGGAAAAGAAACCGCCTCCAGCAGATGATCCGGCCAAACAGCCGGAACAGCCGAAAAAACCATCGGATGCGCCAAAGGACGAATAAATGCTCCCTTTTCTTGCGTTTTATGTTATGGGTTGGCTGTTTGGCTGTACGATGGACAAAGTCAATGCACAGGGATGGACTCATACAATAAATAACACAACCATCGGAGATCTAGTCAAAGCAATCAACGAGCTTAAGCCCATTGTTGATTTGAGAATCGGTATTGATCCGACGCTACTCAAAATAAAGGTCAAAAAGTTTGAGATGAATGGATTTTCGATCCCGGACATGGCGGACAAAATTGCCAAGGAATGCGCGGTCAAAGCATTCTTTGTTCGTGATTTTCTGTATGTTGCCAAGGCGCTGCCGCCCGGCGTAACACCCGCAGGTGTGCCGACAAAAGTCGCGCCGAATCTATCCGCAATGAGCATTGTATTTCCGGGCATACTACCTGGCTCGTCCAAGAAAATTTCATGGCTGCGCAAGAGTCCCAAAGATTGCGCTTTGGATTTAAAACCTATCGCGTTGTACGTTATCGGTGGCGATCCAAAAAAGGAAAATCTTGCCTCCGCTCCGTTCGATATGTTGATCTTTGATGACGGTGCCGTGGTGAAGGCACTGGCTGAATTTACGTGTATCAAGGTCACCGTAGCCGACCCCAACGGCTGGCCTGCGGCACTAATCAATCTTGGCAAACGCGATGTCGCACTGCTACTACTGACCGCTGATTTGCACGTGGTAAATCACTGGGAAGAAGTAAACGCGCAGATTACGCCTTCGAGCGTGGCTGTTGCTGCTGCCGCTGTAATAAAAGCGAACCAAGCCGTAAAGGATAAACTAAAATGACCAGCCAGAATCACGCACGACCTCAGCCGAAACTCAAAAACGCCACACCACTGGCGGAGGCAGGTTCGACGGCTACCTCCCAGAAACAGGAAATCCAACTGCCGTCGCCGACTACCGCCAGCGATGACTTATCCATTCAGCCGCTTGAACCCACTACGTCCGATAAGTTCGCTCCAAAACACCTAACTATTGCGGAACTGTCCGACAAACCGAAGTTTCACCTGACAATTATCGGAGACAACTCGCACTTGTTAGTCTTGTTCTTTGTCGTCTTGGTCGCCGTCGTGTTGATCTCGATGTATATACTGTGCATGGGTCAGGACAGTCCCCGGATAACACCGACAACTACTGCTACCTTAAACGCGAAGAAGACAACGGCGTCATCTAGCGTTGCTTCAACGGGCAAAACAGCCACATCGGACGCCAAGACGGAAGATCCAACCGCCGCATACATCAGTAACCCCGCTAATCGCGAGTGCTTGCACGGTTTTTTGAATTTTATGGCTTGGACATATTCCGAGGCGGGAATAAAACTAAACGGCACACAAATAGCCGCCAAATTTCAGACTGAAGTCCCAGTGAATCTGGTGAACGATCCGCAAGTGCGAGAAATACACGCCTTAACTCTCGAAAGTTTTAATCTCGCGAAAAACCATCCGCAGGGGCGCCTGGACAGCAGTGGTTTTATTGCCAACGCCCCAGTGGGACAAAGCATATTGATCAGCAATGAGCGTATGCAGCAATGGCGAAAACTCATTATGCGTATCAAAGTATTGTCTCATACCGCGTGTCAGCGTTACGGCGATCCCGTTTCACCGCCGGCAAAGTAATCCACAGATGAACACAGATTTAAAGGAACATAAGGGAACTTTACCAAACTTCGCGATTCGAAAAATTGTAACCGTTCAGTCCCTTCAAGTTTCAAGTAATGAACCGCTAATAAACGCTAATGCTCTCTAAATGGACACCCCAACGCTTTCAACAATTCGCGAGCGTGTTCATCTTTTCGCGCATTAGTGCAGATGGTAACATCCATGCCGTGAATGAGATCCACTTTGTCCACTTCGATCTCCGGAAACACCGTCTGCTCCGATAAGCCTAGCGAATAATTTCCACGACCATCGAACGCTCGCGGACTTATTCCGCGAAAGTCGCGCACTCGCGGCAGTGCCACATTGAACAAACGGTCGAGAAATTCATACATCTTCACACCACGCAACGTTACGCGGCAACCGATCTGCATGCCTTCGCGCAGTTTGAAATTCGATACTGACTTGCGCGACAGCGTTACCACGGCTTTCTGACCGGTGATAGTGGTCATATCCGTCACGCACTGTTCACCCACCTTTGGATTATTCTCGGTGGCCGCCTTGCCAAAACCCATATTAACACAGACCTTCAGCAGCCGGGGCACGGCGTTCTTATTCTTAAGATCGAATTTCTCCAACAGTTTAGGCGCTACCTCGTTCTGATACTTATTCCGCAAACGCACTACGGCAGGCTTAATCTGTTGACCACCCCCGACCTTCGCCTTACCCTTAGTCTCGGCTATTTTTTTGGCTTCCTTAGCCGCCTTCCTAGCCTCTAATTGCGCCGCAGAAGGCTGCGATGGATTTTCGCCTTTGGGTTTCTTCTCTACTTCAGATTCTTTCGCTTTATCAGCCATAGTTCTTTTTTCCAATATTCGGCACCGCTAAATACCAGCTAACTCTGTTTAAATTCCCGTTGAGGCCCTTTTTCCACAACCTGCAGATTAGATACAGGCACCGCTTTCTTGACAATTTTTAGACCACCAGCTTCACCTGTCTTTTGATTGTAACGCACTGTCTTCCACTGCTCCACACCTCGTCGCGGCGTCTCGCGATCTTTCTTTTTTTCCTTATCTTTAATGTACGGCATGTCCAGTAATGCCCGACCCTTACGACGGTCCACGTTCAGTACCGTACAGACCAGCGACTTCTTAGTATTCGGATCCATCGCGCCAGCCGCTGCGCCTCGAATAATGATCACTTTATCACCTTTGCACACCTGCGTTTTAATCATAATTTACCTCATCAAGTTCCGGCGCCGAATTAAGTTACACCACCTCCGCCGCCAACGAGACGATCTTCATAAATCCCTTTTGACGCAGTTCGCGCGCCACTGGCCCGAAGATACGCGTGCCTCGCGGCTCTTTTTCCGGCGTAATCAACACCATGGCATTATTGTCAAATCGCACCGTGGAGCCATCGGAACGCTTGACCGACTTAGTGGTGCGCACAATCACACCGCGCACAATCAGTTTCTTTTTGTCTTTCTTGTTGGTAGTCATGAACTCACTACCCGGCTGCACTTTCTTAACTGCTGCCACAATGATGTCGCCCAACGAGGCATAACGCCGATGTGTGCCACCCAGCACTTTGATACATTGAGCTGTTCGAGCGCCGGTGTTATCCGCAACTACGAGCATTGTATGATGTTGAATCATAATTTTCTTCCACCTGTCCCTTATACTACTAATCGTCAAAATCTTTGCGTAACGCAAAGATTTTGATGGTTAAATTGCAGGCGAGGCGCCTGCGCTACGCTTTTTGTTCTGCGTTCGTTTCTTCCGTTGAGTTCGCCGACACAGACGAAACTTCTTTCTTGGGCAGTACAATCTCCACTTCCTTGATATCCAGCGAACCTAATACCGCCGCATGCGTCACCACTCGCACCAAACGCCAGTGCTTCTGCTTGGATAACGGCCGACACTCAATCACTTCCACTCGATCACCCTTTTTAGCCTCGTTCTTCTCGTCATGCGCATGCAGATGCGTGGAACGGAAAAGATACTTGCCATACCGCGCATGCTTGACCAACCGCTGCACTTCAACAGTGATCGTCTTCTCACGCAAGTCACTAATTACAATACCGGTCTCCATACGCCGGTACCCGCGCTCGAAATTCGCCTTCGCCGGATTAAGGGTGTCCACTACTACTGCGTCGCTGGCCATGAATACTCCTCAAAATCTTTCTGTTTTGTTTTTTTCAACCCTGCCCGATATCTACGCGATCCAACGCGGCCCACCGTCGTTTGGCTTCCGCCAGCGCCAATGCGGCTCGGTCGGAAGGCGTTACTTCCTGCGACGAAATCGGCAAATCTTTCATTCGAACACGTTTAATCATCGGCTTGACCTTGCGCGAACGGTCCGCCGCAGGCGACTTTTCCAACGCCGATTTTATATCCGCGGCCCGCTGTTCGACATTTCTGATCATTTTGACAAACTGTTGCCCAGCTTTTTCAGCCTTTGGAGTAAGTTCCGCAATCTGCGTACTTAATGCTGTACGCAGTTCGCGTTCGCGCAGAATACACTGGATGCGCGCGATCAGACGCCTGCCAAGACGCTTCTCGTGCGATTTGATAGCCTCGCCCGACGCATTCTTCACTACGCCATCAAATATTCGCTTCTTCTCCAGCATCAATTGATCACGCAACTCCTGAGTGGTTTTTTCACGCAGATTTTTAGCAAGAATCACAACCATAGCACATACATCCTTCCACTTAACTTCTCATTAGAACTCGGGACGCCGCTTTAAAAACTTTACCTTAAATGGCAGTTTGCCAGCCACCATCCGGAACGCTTCCCGCGCCGATGTTTCAGACTGGCCGGAAAGTTCAAACAATACCGTACCGGGTTTGATCACTGCCGCCCAATACTCAACTTCCCCTTTGCCTTTGCCCATACGCGTCTCTGCGGCAATGGCAGTAATGGATTTGTGCGGAAATACTCGACACCAATACCGGCCTTCCGTGCCTATGAAGCGCGAGAGTACCACACGCGCCGCCTCAATCTGCTGCGCGCTCAGCCACCCCGGCTGCATCACCTGCACACCGTAATCGCCAAACGCCACGTAGTTACCGGCAGTGGCATTTCCACGAATACGACCGCGCTGACTCTTGCGATACATTACTCTTTTTGGCATCAACGACATGAAACTTACTCCTCAAATTTACACATGCGTGAACAAATCAGCTCACGCTTCCTGCATTGCCTGGACTTCCAAACTTTCTTTCTGGATCTTGCCTTTATATATCCAGCACTTCACACCGATGACGCCATACTTCGTGAAAGCTTCGGCCAATCCGTATTCCACGTCGGCGGTCAGAGTGTGCAAAGGTAGCGCGCCGACCATGTACGGCTCGGTGCGCGCGATCTCTGCGCCACCCAACCGCCCGGCAACGATCACTTTCACACCCAGCGCGCCCTGCGCCATGGTAGCTTCCACAGCCTTCTTCACGGTGCGACGGAACGAAGCACGCTTCAAAAGCTGTTCGGCAATCCCTTCAGCAACCAACTGCGCATCTAACTCCGGTTTGGCGATTTCGCGGATGTTGACTTGGATTTTTTTGACCGAACCATTCTTGGAAAACTTTTTTTGCAACTCATTTCGCAACTTGTCAATTTCGGCGCCTTTCTTGCCGATCACGACGCCAGGCCGCGACGTAAATAGAAACACTCGTGTCTCATCCCCCGCGCGCTCGATCTCAATCTTACTTAAACCCGCCTGCTTTAAACTCGACTTGATAAATTTTTTGATCTTCTGATCTTCGATCAAAAACTGGCCGAAATCTGATTTGCGCGCGTACCAACGCGAAATCCAAGGCCGAGTGATTCCAACACGAAAACCATAGGGATGTACTTTTTGACCCACTACTTGCCTCCGTTCTACCATCACACAGGATCACTCTATCGCCAGCCGAACTTACAAACGAGGTCCCAGCACTACAGTCAAATGCGACATCCGACGTAAAATCGGGCGTGCTCGTCCATGCGGTCCAGCCAAGAATCGTTTCAGCCGCATACCTTCATCCGCATACGCTTCGACCACGAACAAATTTTCCGCGCTAACCCGCCCTTCGCTCTGCGCATCCGCGTTGCCGAGAGCGCTGATCAGAACGCGATCCAAGTAATACGCAGCGCGCTTGCTGGAAAATCGCAGGATTTCGCGCGCACGATCAACTTTCTGACCACGAATCTGATCCATCACCAGCCGCACCTTTTGCGGAGCAATCCGAATACCTCGCAAAGTAGCCCCAAAATGTTGATCCGAATAAACTAGCTTGCTCGTCGGCGGATTTTCGCGCCCCGCATACTTGCGATCAATACGCGCCTGGCTGACGACTTTACTGCGATAAATTTTTGACATGATTGCCGTTCCCGCAAGTCGTATTCATTGCGCAAAAGAGTACGCTTGCTCTCCCTTTTTAATGTTTAGCCGTCGGTGCCGCACTCGCTGCTGGCGCGGCTGGCGCTGTTGGCGCCACCATCGCCGCTTTCTGCGCTGAACCAGCGCTCGAATGAGCACGGAAAACTCGTGTTGGAGAAAACTCGCCCAGCTTGTGCCCCACCATTTCCTCCGTCACATACACCCGAAGATGCATCTTGCCGTTGTGGACCAGAAAAGTGTGCCCTACAAAATCAGGCGTTACTGTACAGGCTCGCGCCCAAGTTTTGATTGGTTCCCGCCCGCCGGCCAACTTTTGCTTAGACACCTTATTGACCAGCTTCTCATCCACGTAAGGTCCTTTTTTTATTGACCGCGACATCGTTTCGCTCCCAAAATTTTAATGATCCATAAACAGTGATCAGTAAATTAAGCCGACTTAGTCGGAAATTTTACATCTCTGCGTTTAAAAACTTCTATGCCTAAATTTCGCTACCCCGTCCGCATCGCCGCGTTCTTGCGACGGCGGATAATCTGATTATTCGTGCGAGACTTTAACTTGCGAGTCTTGCCGCCTTTGGCCAGAACACCACTAGGCGACTGAGGAATATGCCCTTTACTGCGCCCGGAACCGCCACCCATGGGATGATCCACCGGATTCATCGCCGAACCACGACCACTCGGCCGCCGCCCGAACATAAAGCGATTTCGTCCAGCCTTGCCAACCGAGACATTTTGATGGTCAAGATTGCCCAACTGGCCAATAGTCGCACGACATTCGGCGGGCACATAACGCATCTCACCCGATGGCAACACAACGATGCACTGAGTAGCTTCTTTAGCCATCAACCTTGCTTCGCCGCCAGCGGCACGCACCAGCTTACCGCCTGACCCCGGCTGCAATTCGATACAGTGGATTTGAGTGGACAACGGCATATTTTTTAACGGCATGGCGTTGCCTACATCCGGCTCTACTTTATCGCCCGAAATAACCGTCTGACCCACTTTTAAATTCAGCGGAGCGAGAATGTAGCGTTTCTCGCCATCCTTATAATGAAGCAACGAGATAAAAGCCGAGCGGATCGGGTCATATTCAATGCTTGCGACTTTCGCCGGCATGCCGTCCTTGTTGCGCTTATAATCAATCACCCGATACTGCTTGACGTAAAAACTCTCCATTTTGCGATTGGTAATGCGACCGTGAGCATTACGACCACCACTCCGTGGTATGCGTTCGAGCAGCGTCTTCTCCGGATAATCTCTGGTCAATTCTTTTCGAAAATCAATCACCGACGCGCCGCGTTTTCCCGCAGTAATCGGCCGATAAAATCGCAATGCCATAACTACACCTCAAAAAAAACGCAACCATTCAATCTGTTTTTATCACAGCCATCCCGTCCCCAGAGCTTTGTGAATCTCGATAATTAAACCTACGATCTATTCCGTTTTCTTATTTTTTTTTTAATCTCTGTGTTCTCTGTGACGAATAGTTGCCAAAAAACTATTTAACCGACTACTCACTCAGTTCGACTAAACCAAGCCAACCGTTCCCATGGCCACCACTGAATTCGCACCAGACCTTTGACTTGTCCTTCCGACACAAACCCTAGACCGGGCGAACGACTGTCATGACTACTGCCCCGATTATCACCCATTACGAAATAATACTTCTCCGGCACTTTCAACGTCAATCCGAACAAACTCATCTCTTGAGCATTCTCGGGAAAACTATATGGCCCCTTTTGAAAGTGCTTATCCTCTTCGATCTTTTGCCCGTTCACCCACAACTGCCCATTCTGTATTTTCACCGTCTCGCCTGGCAATCCGATCACCCGCTTAATATAATCCCGAGCCCGACGTGGAGGTTTATTTAAATCCACGGCTTCAAAAACAATTACATCAAACCGATTAATCGGTAAAAAGCGATACGCAAGTTTGTCAATTATCAGCTTGTCATTATCGTGGAAGTTAGGCAACATCGAAGGGCCTTCCACTACCGATACTTGAAAAATGAATAAATAAATCAGCAATGCGCAGAACCCTGCGCTAATCAATAATTCCACCCACTCTTTCAATACCGATTTTTCGTCTTGTTTTACAGCGCATCCATTCTTTTGTTCTGTAATCGCGTCCACCGCCATAATCTTGTTCAGTGCTTCTTTTAAATATTTGCCGCATGCCAACGGATGTGCCATTCGCTGAACGAATGGAAACGGTCAACTAAAAATTCTATCATCATCTCCAGCGCTATGTACGCATCTCGACTCGTCAGCACAAACGGTCGTCTTTCTATAAAAGAACTTGATGCAACTCCTTCGGCTGGAAAATACCATCCCTACTTCATTTTGATTATTACATATCTTTCCAGCAATGCAAGTATAATGAGAAGAATACGCGCATCTGCGCTATCATGGTGGAGGATACGGGGATCGAACCCGTGACCTCAAGACTGCCAGCCTTGCGCTCTCCCAGCTGAGCTAATCCCCCCCACAAAAACAAGTCGTAGCGCAAGTGTCTCGCCTGCAATTCAATCATCAAAATCTTTGCGTCACGTCAAGACTTTGAGTTAGTAATATAACATAGCGCGGTCAAATCGCAATCAAAAGCGGAACAAACATAAAGGAATTTTAGATTTTTGATTGTGGATTAAACGGTTACGAAATTCCTATACTTCAAGGTTTGCCGAGAAATTCGGGTCTGATGTCCTGCAATCCTGGGAACTCGCGCCGATAGACGCGCAATGTTTCCAGATTCAAGGCAGCGCTGATAACTCTCTCGCTTTCGCCGGCATCCGCAAGAATTTCTCCGTGCGGGTCAATGATCTGGCTGTGGCCGGAGTAAAATTGTTTGTGATCGTGGCCACAGCGATTGACGGCCGCCATATATGCCTGATTTTCAATCGCACGCGCGCGCAACAGCGTCAGCCAGTGCGCTTCGCGCGCCTGCGGCCAATTGGCGATAACGGCAAATAATTCGACGCCACGTCGCATGGCGCAGCGGAAGACTTCCGGGAACCGCAAATCGTAGCAGATGAACGGCGCCACGGCAAACTCGCCGCACACAGCAGTAACACAGTCGGCACCGGATACGAAATGATTATTTTCGCCCACAAACGAAAATGGATGAAGTTTGCAGTAGCGAGTACGCTCCTGTCCGTCAGGACCGATTAGCACCGCTTCATTGCGACCACGTCCGTCAGGACCGAAAGTGACTACGCCGCCGAGCAGAAAGATTTCATGATCAGCGGCAACCTGAGCGAGAAACTTTTCCGTTTCACGCGTCTGATCTTCGGCGATACCGGACACGTTCAAGCTGAAGCCGGTCGAAAACATCTCTGGCAGCAGCGCCAGCGCGCCCTTAGGCAGCCGCGCTTCGTTCAACAATGTCCGCACACGCGCATAGTTCGCTATCTTGTCTTCCCACGTAATATCCATTTGAATGCAGGCTACATGCATAGCGGTCATACTCCAGCGACTTGTACTACTAACAACGTAAATCTTCGTGGCACATGAAGAAAGCGCAAAAAAATCGTCCTGCTCACTTATAACCGAACTTTTGCATTTTATGTCAAAGCCAACGCTGCGCAAATTTTTTCATGAGACCAGCAATGATTGACAGCTCGATCAACAGCCCAGGTGATCGTTCGTCCGAGCGTTTCACGCAAAATCTTGCGGCATGCCTCGCCGATCGTGGATGCCAGCGCTAGAGCTTTCTCATGCGAACGGCCCTGCCGCATTTTGGATACAAGCAGACTGTGCGCCAGTATGACGAGATACATGTGCCTGGTCTGGCCCTCGCCGCTTCTGATCTGACAGTCACCCATTCCAAGATGCCGCTTGCCGTCAATGTCCACAGGCTTACGATCCTCCGAAGGAATCGATGCGGCCAATTCCGACGCTTTTATCTCGATCCCTTTTGTCCATATCTTCCGATTGAACTTGCAGTCGCCCACATATCCGCGATCATAACCCTGAATGTGGTTCAAGATATCGGCGCAGGTAAAATAGCAATCAAAGGTGAAATCTCCAGGAATCTTTTTCTCAACCACTTGATCCACCAACTCGCAGAAAAGACTCGTATGATCGCGAAAAGTAGTTCCCGTAGCGAGATAAGTGTCCTTCTTTCGGAAACGGATGATCCAGCATGAACGGCAGCGTCCAATCGCTGACGGCAACCTTGAAAGCTCATACGGGACACCGACAAATCCGCTTTTTGCGCCGCCGCATACATCAACGTACGCAACAGATTGTAAACAGTCAGAAACATCCAGATCTTCTTTTGGGTAAGATTCCGTATCAAGCAACGTCGTAACCATTGTGATTTGTTGCGTCCGAAAACCGGGCACTTCGACCTCAAAGCGCAGTTCGCGGACGGTCAATTCCACAGGAATTACTTGTGTGCCGAGCC
>JAZDLP010000161.1:0-4797 GCA_043801885.1 Planctomycetota bacterium
TATCCACGCGGCGCATCCAAGTGGAACCCGGTCGAACATCGTCTATTCAGTCACGTAAGCCATAACTGGAGCGGCGAGCCTCTGACGACAATAGGTAAAATGTTATCGCTGATTCGCGGTACCAAGGGCGTCGCTGCCACGACCAGTTTGGATCGCCACCGGCATCCTCTTAAAGAAAAGGTAACAGACGCGTTCATGGCTGCGTTGAACATTATTTATCATCGCCTGTGTCCAAACTGGAACTATACAATTATACTGCACGCGGTCGAAATTTCGACTTTTGTAGTATAGGCATTTTGAGCGAATTAAGAATTGTAAATTAAGAATTACGAATTAAGAATTGTGGATTACAGTTCGGCGAGAACTCGAAGGGTTCAAAAGCCATTAGTTGGTGGTTGAGCGAAGCGATACCACCGGGAAATAGATTCAATTGTTGGTAGCACCCCACGAGGAGTGCCAGCGTGGTGCTACTGGGTAAAAAAGCTGGGTTTTCAGCCGTGCGTAGTGTAGTATAGTGGCTGTTAGTCACTAGCCACTAGTCATTATACTACGCACGGCTAAAAATTTGGCTTTTGACTAGTTAGAAAACCCGAAATTTAGCCCGCACGCAGTATAACCCACGACTTTTTCCATGGCTCCAGGTCAGTCCCCTGAGTCCCTTAACTAATTTTTCGACGCCGCCTTAGATAAACTAGACTCAATAACTACTTTTCAAATCTGTTCATCTTTGTGTCTTTGTGCCTTCGTGGTGAACGGTTACGAAAAAAAGTAGCCATTCAGTCCCTCGCGTTTCGTCGTTTCAGGCCGGCCATGACGCGTGTCGGCAAGCCGACGATACGCAGAAAGCCGGTGGCGTCGTCTTGATTATACGACCCATCCGATTCCATCGTGGCGATATTGGCGTCGTATAAAGATAACGGCGAACATCGGCCAGTGATGCGCAGACTGCCTTTGTACAGCTCGCAGCGAACCGTGCCGGTGACGTTTTTTTGCGTTTCGTTTACGAAAGCGTCCAAGCACTCCTTCGCCGGATGAAACCAGTAGCCGTAGTACACCAATTCCGCATACTTCGGAATCAGACTGTCGCGGATGCGCATAACCTCGCGATCCATAGTGATGCCTTCCAGATCGCGATGACATTCATACAGCACCGTGGCGCCGGGCGCTTCATAGACTCCGCGGCTTTTCATGCCGACGAATCGGTTCTCAACCATGTCGCACACGCCCACGCCGTTGCGTCCAGCGATGACATTTAACATCTCCAGCAGTTTCACCGGCTCCAGATGTTTGCCGTTCAAGCCCACGGGGAATCCGTGTTCGAACTCTACTTCGACGACTTCCGTCTTGTCCGGCGCTCGCTGCGGTGGAGTTACCAGTTGGAACATCTCATCACGCGGCTTGTACCAGGGGTCTTCCAATTCTCCCGCCTCGTGGCTCCGATGTTGAATATTCGGATCGGTAGACCACGGCCGGCTGGCGCTGGCCTGCACCGGAATCCCGTGCCTGGCAGCGTACTCGATGGCTTCCTTGCGCCCTGGAATTAAGGCGCGAAACTCCGGATCGCGCCAAGGCGCGATAATCCGAACATTTGGCAGCAGCGCGTAAGCGGCTAGTTCAAAGCGACACTGATCATTGCCTTTGCCTGTGGCGCCGTGCGCAATAATACTCGTCCCTTCTGACTGAGCGACATCCACAATCGCCTTGATCATGTATGGTCGAGCAATTGAAGTGCCCAACAGGTAGCGGCCTTCGTACCTGGCTTCGGCGCGAATGCACTGAAAGACGCCATCGCGCACAAATTCTCGTGTGATATCGCGCACTAGAAATTTTTTCGCGCCGCTGCCAAGCGCTTTCTTTTCAAGATTTGTCTCTTCCTGCTGACCGACATCTATCGTGACACAGATGACTTGATATCCTTTCTGCGCCAGCCAGTGCACAATGACGCTGGTATCCAACCCTCCGGAATAAAGCAGGATAACTTTTTCGCCTTTGCCATTACTTTTTTTAGATTTTTTAGCCATAATCGCTCCGTTTCTTCTTTAAAATTGGTTGTCGGTGACCTGATCGAACAACGAGGCTGTTTCCAGATTAGCGCGAATCATGCGTGTCAAGCTGCGCAAGTCGCGAAAAGTGCCGCCTGGCAGCAATCTGACGCAGGGCAAGCCGGCCTGAGCCAAAAGTCGCAGCAGTTCTCGCCACACATTCGCATCGAATTCAGCGCCAAGAGGCACGGTCGCCGTCAGCGTGAGTGGGTCGTCGAACGCCAGTCCGGCCGCACGCGCAAAATTAAACTGCTCGCCCAGATCATCCACTCTTTGCGCCAATTTGATCGCGCCATCATAGCCGCCGCTAGAGTTCAGCGTTACGCCATCACGCATAAAAAATTCGCAATCGCGCCGCCATAATTCGATCATAGCTTCCGGCGGCGCGTTGCCAACGAGACGCAATTCCATGCCCGTGTCATGCCGCAACGTATCCAATGCGCTGCGCAATACGGACACAAAAGCGCAGGCCAGCATTCGAGATTCGCGTGTCGGTTGCGGCGCATCGAAGTTTTCGCTCTGTAGCCAGGCCGCTGCGTTCCATAGACCAGCAACAGCCACTGGTAAAATGCGTCCGCGCACTGGCGAAAGATTGAAATACTCTTCTCGTTCCCGATGCGCTTGCGCAGCCACAGCGGCGATCTGCGTCGTTCGAACATTCGCGCGAAGCTGGTCTTTCAGCGCTTCCCGTACTAATATGCCGGCCAAATTGATCGTCACCGGCAACGCGTACTGAGCATGTCGCGCAGATTTCGCAACCGGCGAAGATTGAAAAAAAATATTCAAGCCATGAGCGGCCGTCCCGCGCGCCACAGCCGCCGGAAGTTGCGCCAAGTGCTGCGCCAGAGCCGCCAAACGCTCGGCGCCATCTCCACGCCAACAGACACACGTCTCGCGCGCAGCGGCGTTCGCGTCCAGCGCCAGCAGGTCAAGCGCGCTATTGTGAACTGGCAAGTCGGTTGCATCGTCGGGATGGCTGGGGTACGGCGCCAGCGACAATAAGTTATCTTGTGCGGCGCGAACTACCTCGTGCGAATGAACCGCCTGCAACCAGAATGCGGTTAGCGCCGGCCCTTGAGACGGCAGCGGCGTCCGTTCGGCCATGACCACATCGAAACGCGGCGTTTGAGCAGTCAGCGAAAAGGCCAGCCGTCGCGTGGCATAGTTACGCGCATTCAATGCGCGCGACGATATTACCAGCATTGTCAGCGCATGGATCAGTGCCGGTGAAATTCGTTCCTGATTCAAAGCAACGACACGACGCTCCACTTCATGCGCCATATCACCGGCCGGATCGCGAGCAATGCCGGAAGCTCGTAACGACTCCAACAGCCGTCGGCGATCCCAGGGCGAGCCGGCTGAACTGTCGAGGGGCGTGCCCGGTTCGATAACCCGAATGCGCCACAGCAACGTGGCCACTCTGCGCGCGTACTCGACGTAGGCCTCCGATACCGTAGCGTGGTTAGTTTCGCTCAGAATCTGCGCAGTGATCGTCCGAATGTCCGCGCTGGCGGGCACGGATCGGCCTTCGCTGACCAGCATCGCACCAACCAGTGACGCGATCTTATCGCCTAATTGTTCGGCTGACTCCGCAGTTAAGGATGGAGTGGTGGCGCACGCGGCTCGCGTGATCGAAGTGGCCAGCTTGTGGCTATCATAAGCCACAATCCGGCCATCGTGTTTGCGTACTGCTTCAGGACAAGACATGTGAAAATTAGTAACCGTTTCAATCATATGCAAAATTCGTATTTTATCTTCAATGCGCATATTGCACTTCGGCTGTTTTTTTCTACCTCTTGTCTAAAATATCGGCTCAAATCCTGTGAAGTCCTTAAATCTACCTCGCGTCCAATAAGATCGGAAAGTTCGTTTTGTATGCCGCAAAATGTTATTAATCCGGGAATGTTATTTTCTTTAAATTCAACAAGAATATCTATGTCGCTATCCGGACGCATTGTTCCTTTAATAGCCGACCCAAATACATATAATTTTTTTATATGATTTTTGTCGCAAAATTTTTCTAGTTTTTCTTTTGAAACATATTTAGTTAAATTGAACATGATAATACATCCTTTATTGAAGCATCTATTTTGCTTTATCGTCAAGTTGTTTTTTGACGGCCCCGGATAGCTTTTGTTCGATCAGTTCCTGTGGCGCGTTGATTGGCGCGCTGCTCTTGCCCTTCACAAATTCCTCAAGCACTTCCATAAATTCGCCGACGTCTTTAAATTCCTTATAAACAGACGCAAAACGCACGTAGGCCACCTGGTTCACCTTGCGCAGCTCGCGCATAACCAGTTCGCCCAGATAGCGCGAATCAACTTCGCGATCATGTTTTTCGAAGGCTTCTCCTTCGACAGTAAAAACGATCTTATTGATCTGCTCTATCGAAACATTGAGATTCCAGCAGGCTTTTTCGATGCCGCGTTGCAGTTTTTCGCGTTCGTACGGCACGCCGCGACCGTCTTTCTTAATAACCCGCATTGGGTTCTCTTCGACTCGTTCATACGTGGTGAAACGCTTCTTGCACACCGTACATTCGCGACGACGGCGCATCGTCGCGCCGTCCTCGATGGAACGACTGTCTACAACACGATCTTCGTCCTGTCTACAAAATGGGCAGCGCATCGAATAGCCTCAAAAGAATATTTTGATAATCGTTTAAGGTACATGAATTTCGGCATGATTCAAATCAAGGCCAACACTTTTTCAAAAAGATGGTTGCCTTTTTTCTTTTTCCTTCATATATGGCTAT
>JAZDLP010000164.1:0-4493 GCA_043801885.1 Planctomycetota bacterium
ATTTACTTATTGAGTCCAGTGTTTCTAATGTAGATTTGTGCTACTTATAACGCACTTAACTTTAGATAAACTAGACTCAATAACTACTTTTCAAATCTGTTCATCTTTGTGTCTTTGTGCCTTCGTGGTGAACGGTTACGAAAATTCGGCTTTTGACTTGGGTAGAAATTAGCCTGCGCGCAGTAATAAAGGGTAAAGGAGTCAGAACATGGCTAAGGGACAGTTTCTTAATTCGCACCAAAAGGGCATCGTCAAACGCTACTATAATAACATAGGCGACATCTCCGCTCAGAAACTCGGCGAATTGGTCTCCGACCTGTATCTCGAAACAAACCCCGTCAAAATTAAACAGATGTGGGAGAGCGCCGAAAATGCGCTGCTCAAACTCGGCGCCAACAAAGCTCGCATATCCAAAGTCGTGATTGAAAAAGATATCCAGGCACTCGCTAAACTGGCCGAAGAACTATTTTGAATATAAGGTAATTTTAGATTTTAGATTTTAGATTTTTGATTGCGGATTGAAGGACAAAAGATCGTTTGGGGTTCTTGTTATCCGAGCCGTGATCGTTAGGGAGCGGTTCTGGAAGGAAGTCTATTTATGCCACGTAAATTATTTACAACTGTTCACCGCAGAGACTTATATCCTCTGCGCCTCTGCGGTAAACACTTGCAATTATTTTTCCTCGGACTGGCTATGGGGTTAGCGCTGTCGGCATGGGCGAGTGAGAACGATTCGGCTAATCTGCGCCTGCGTATCGCCTCCGGCGAAACGCTACGTTACTCTTGGCAGATAAACTCCAACAGCGAATCCAGCGGCCGCGAACTGGGCAAGCCATTTACGCTAACCGCCAACTCAAGCTTCTCGATGACGCTGGCGCTGAAAGGCCTGCCGCGCAAAAGCGACAACGCCATCCTCGTATCGCTCCACCTGCAAGACCTGTCCTATAATGACAAACGCTCGATCGGAGCCGAATCGCGGATTGAGCTGAACGTGAGCAAGGGGCGCATCAAATACACTGAAAACGATAAAGTTATTGCGGATAGCGAGAACGATATCGGGATGGATCGCATTGGTGATTATCAGCGTCACATCACCAGCATCGAGAATGGCGAGATGCGCGCCACGCTGGATGCCACCGGACGTCAGACGGAAGTGCAGGGCGAATCATCGCTGATTGAAACTATCAAAAGCCAGTCTCAGGCGATCTTTCCCATTCTGGCCGGCAAAGAAGTGAAACCCGGCGAGTCCTGGGATGATGAGCTTTCGATGCCGCAACTGGGCGACTTCAAACTGGCCAAGCCCGCGATCATTCGATCTAAAATGACCTTCGCCAAATGGGAAGTGAAGGACGGCCGACGTCTGGCTCTGATTGAACTGGCATCTGCTTGGGAGAAACAGGACCTCAAAGGCGAAAACAATGATGGACTGCTAGTCGAAATCACCAAAGTCAACGGCCGCAGTATCGGCGTCAGTCTGTTTGATCCGGACACCGGCCAGTTTGTCGAGGGCGAGATCACCGTCAGCATCAAGTACCGCATTGATGGCGAACGCGACGGACAGGCGACCGGTTTGGAAGTTAGCGGCAAGACAATCTTTAAATTTATGCGCAAAACAAACCCATGAGCGGGCAGCGCGCGGTTACAAAAGCTCTGCTACCTTGATTTTTCCATCTTCATACTGCTTCCGATAAGCGTCGCTTTTGCCTTCATAATGAGATGGACGCTTCTCAATGGCCAGTCGCAAGAGGTCCCGGGCTTTCATGACCGAGCCGAAACGCAGACCAATATCTCGCAGTATTTCATACATAGAGTCTGTAACTTTTTCCGCCCTTGCCTGATCCTTGCTGCTTGGACAACTAAATCCTTCGCCCCAGATGCTTCCGTTCTCATCAGGAACTCGCGCCGCGCAGTGAACGCAGGCATCATCATATTCTTTAACTAATACGATCTCCACGTCCGGATCCGTCTTGATCTTTTCCGTAACTATAGGCATCCCGCGGAAACGGTCTATGTCCTCTTTGGTCGGCCCTGTGGCGAGTTGTCGTATGACCGCGAAGATATGATAAGGACGCAATTTTATTCTCATAGGATGGATCCTTTCAAAACAATATCAGATACCAGACCAAGTGGGATTAGTCAAGGGCTTGCGCAGGTCTCTGTGCCTGTCAGCAGATATGCGCCGTGACCGGTTACACAATAATCAAGCTCAAGGATAGCATCCGTAAAGAGAATATTAGAGTTTCTCTGTGTTCTCCGTGTCTCTGTGGTAAAAATAGATTGAAAGATTACCAGGTAAGACACAAATAGGGAAGAACCTCGATGAATTGCCGTGCCGCTTTGACCGCTAATATTCTTGTGCTGGAGAACAGTCACATTCGACGCGAGTTCCGCTGGAACGGCGGAAACATCATCACTCGCGGCATCGTGGACCGCGTCTCTTCGCAGGAGTGGATCTCCGAAAGCGGCCTGCCGGATTGTCAATTTCCTCACGAAAATGGCGAGATATTTGATGGCGCGTTGGACGTTCAGCCGTGTATCGAGACGTCGCTGGCGCCGGCGCATTTACGAGCGACGGTAACATTCCGAATCAACGCGCTGGAGATTCGCCGCGTCTTCCGGATTTATCCCGAATGCCCAACGCTGGCTTGTGATTTTTACTTGCGTGGAAAAAGCGCGGCTGCATGGCGTTCGACGACGGCCGAATCGCGTACTCGCTTGAGCAATGACTTTCAGGCGCCAATATTGGAGCGATTTCCGCTTCGTCGCCGACATGTCCGCCTGCGCGCTGTCCGCTTCTACGACGCAACCGATCACCGTAATAATCTGGTTCACGCCGAAGATTTCCTGCCCTACCGAATCGGCCAGGGCTATTGCGGCAACTTGCTGCTGGGCCAATTGCTATTGGACGACGGCGGCTTTTTCATTCTGAAGGAGTCGCCCTGCTCCGGCGGTCAGCTCGCCTACCCCGGTTACGATTTTGTATGTGATGAGAACGAAATCCGTCTCGTCGGCTTGGGTCTTGATCCCGGCGATTTGCAAATCGAACAGTGGACGCGCGCTTACAGTTTTGTGACCGGCGTCGCCGCGTATGGCGAAGGTCCGCTGCTACAGGCGCTGCGCGCTTACCAGGACCGCGTCCGTATTCGCCGACCTGATCGCGACGAAATGACGCTGGTCAACACTTTGGGTGACTATGGCCAGGACAAGCATCTCGGCGAAGCTTTCGCGCTGGCCGAACTGGACGCCTGCGCACGACTGGGCGTCAGTCACTTTCAGCTCGATGACGGCTGGCAGAAGGGTCAGTCATCCAACAACGCCACCGACGGCGGCGGCGGCGGCGTGCTGGACGGTATCTGGACGCGTTCGGATTACTGGGACGTCCACCCCACGCGATTCCCGAACGGGTTGGCACCGGTCGTCGAACGCGCCAAGACACTGGGCATCGAAGTGTGCGTCTGGTTCAATCCAAGCCAGGACAACAGTTATGCGCACTGGGAAGATGACGCTTCTGTGTTAACCGGCCTGTTCCAGAAGTTTGGTATTCGCATGTTCAAGATTGCCGGCGTGGTGATTGGCGACAAAACCTCTGACATCCGCCTGCGAGCCATGCTTGATCGCGTGGTCATGGCGACCAATGGCCAGGCTGTTTTCAACTTGGACATCACCGCCGGCAAGCGCTGCGGCTACCACTACATGAACGAGTATGGAAATCTGTTCCTTGAGAACCGCTACACCGACTGGTCGAACTATTACCCGCATTGGACGCTGCGGAATCTCTGGACTCTCGCTCGCTACGTGCCGTCGCAGAACCTGCAGATCGAGTGCTTGAATAAATGGCGCAACGTGGATAAATATCCGCCTGACGACAAACTCGCGCCTCATAAATGCCCCTTCGACTACATCTTCGCCGTAACAATGATGGCTCAACCGCTGTGCTGGTTCGAAGCATCGCAGTTGCCGGAGGAAGCGTTCACAGTGGCAACGCTGATAAAGACTTATCGCGCACATCAGGCGCGTATCCACTCCGGACAGATTCTACCGATTGGAGCTGAACCGTGCGGGGCGGCCTGGACTGGATTTCAATCGCTACGTGGCGACGCGGGTTACTTTCTTGTCTTCCGAGAACACAATACCACTGAACACGGCAAACTGAGCGTTTGGCTCACTCCCGGTGAGACGGTGGTCTGTGAAGCGATTGCCGGCGCGGGCAAAACGTTTACCGGCGTTGTAGATGTTGCCGGCCAACTGGAATTCCGATTGGCTCATCCGCTGAGTTTTGCGCTATATTCATACGTAACGCAGGCGTCTCGTTTGCAATCCAAACATCAAAATCTTTGCAGCACGTAAAAATGGTAACCGTTCACCACAGAGCCACAGAGTTACTATGGAACTTGAAAAAAGGCCAGTTACCTCGAAAAGGAATGGGTTACAGAAAGTTCAGTTTGTGATGTTCGAACGTTTCTCAACTCATTTCAGGGAGGGCTGGCCGATGG
>JAZDLP010000191.1:0-5116 GCA_043801885.1 Planctomycetota bacterium
ATCCTATCTATCCTGTCTATCCATGTTCGATAAATCCTATCTATCCTGTCTATCCATGTTCGATAAATCCTATCTATCCTGTCTATCCATGTTCGATAAATCCTATCTATCCTGTCTATCCATGTTCGATAAATCCTATCTATCCTGTCTATCCCATGTTCGATAAATCCTGTCTATCCTGTCTATCCATGTTCGATAAATCCTGTCTATCCTGTCTATCCATGTTCAATAACTCCTGTCTATCCTGTCTATCCATGTTCGATAACTCCTATCTGGAAATTAGCGCGCGTTTCGGATACAATAAAGAAATCATACTCGGCGCTGTGTCGAATATCATTATACTACCAGCGGTACGTTTGGCGGATATTTTTTAGATCATGACTATTGAGCTGACGCGCAATTTTTCGATTATTGCTCATATTGACCACGGAAAATCCACTTTGGCTGATCGCTTGCTTTTGAAATGCAAGGCGATCTCCGAGCGCGAGTTTCATAACCAGATGCTCGACGATATGGATCTGGAGCAGGAGCGCGGCATTACGATCAAGGCCAGCGCGGTGACGATCAAGTACCAACGTCCTTCCGACGGCAAAACTTACAATTTAAATCTGATTGATACTCCCGGTCACGTTGACTTCAACTACGAGGTTTCACGCAGCTTGGCCGCCTGCGAAGGCGCGTTGTTATTGGTGGACGCGACTCAGGGCGTGGAAGCGCAGACCGTGGCCAACGCGCTGCTGGCCTTTGAACACAAGCTCGATGTCGTCCCAGTGCTCAATAAAATTGACTTGGCATCCGCGCAGATTGACGCCAGCGCCGCCGAAGTGGAAAAGGTGTTGGGCCTGCAGGAAGAGAGCTGCATTCTGGCCAGCGGCAAAGAAGGGATCGGCGTAGATGAAATTTTAGAAGCGGTGATTACTCGTATTCGTCCGCCGCAAGGCGACCCGCAAGCTCCGTTGCGCGCATTGATCTTTGATTGCAAATACGACGACTACAAAGGCGTTATCACTTACGTTCGTATCGTTGACGGGCGGATGAAGAAAGGCGATAAAATTCGGATGCATCATTCCGGGAAGAGTTTCGAGATCGCTGATATCGGAACTTTCCGTCCGAAGCCCATGTCTGGCGATAGTTTGAGCGCCGGCGATGTCGGTTACATGACCGCCACGCTCAAAGATATTCATGAAGTCAAAGTAGGCGATACCATCGAATCGGCGCTGGTCCCGAAAGGCGTCACTACGCCGCTGCCGGGCTACAAAGAACCCAAGCCGATGGTGTTCTGCGGCCTGTTCCCGGCCAACGCCAATTCATTCGAAGCGCTAAAACGCGCGCTGGATAAATTAGCATTGAATGATAGCTCGTTCGTCTATCAACCGGAGAATTCCGACGCGCTGGGCTTTGGGTTTCGCTGCGGATTTTTGGGACTGCTGCACATGGATATTGTGCAGGAACGACTGGAGCGCGAGTTCAATGTCGAATTAGTGCAGACCGCGCCGAACGTAACTTACGAAGTAGAACTATACAACGCTTCGAAAGTACTGATTACTTCGCCCAGTCGCGCGCCCGATCCGTCGTTGATCAAATGTTATTGCGAGCCGATTGCGCGAGCGCAGTTCATCGTTCCCACTGAGTTTATCGGCACGGTGATCAAGTTATGCGAAGACCGACGCGGCAAGTTCCTGAAGCAGGATTACATCGGCGCCAAGCGTTGCATTCTGGATTACGAACTGCCGCTGGCCGAGATCGTCTTCGATTTCTACGACAAATTGAAATCCGCCACTCGCGGTTACGGCACGATGGACTACCACTTCATCGGCTATCATGAAGCTGATTTGGCCAAAGTTGACATTCTGGTCCACGGCACGCCGGCCGACGCGCTCTCGTTCATCTGTCATCGCGTTAACGCTGAAATACGCGCGCGCCGAGTGCTGATACGTCTGCGTCGGCAGATTCCAAAACATTTATTTGTGATTGCGTTGCAGGCGGCGATCGGCGGCAAGATCATCGCTCGCGAAAACATCTCCGCCACCGCCAAGAACGTTACCAGCAAGTGTTACGGCGGCGATATCACGCGCAAACGCAAACTGTTGGAGAAACAGAAAGAAGGCAAGAAGAAGATGCGTTCGCGCAACATCGGCTCAGTCGAAGTGCCTCAGGAGGCGTTTCTGGCCGTGCTGGATACCAGCGAAGATGAAGGATGAAAGATGAAGGATGAAGGATGAAAGATGAAGGATGAAAGATGAAGGATGTTTGCCAAAGTATTATAACTCCTATAATTCACATAGCTCCTATTTTGGGGTTTGTTTGCCGAGTACTGAATATCAGTTTGAGGACCACCACATGGCAGATAATGCCAAGAACGAAAACGGCATAAAAAAGAAACACTCATTTTGGGATTCGTCCTGGGCGTTTGCGTTTTTGGTCGTAGCCATTCTCCTGGCTCGATTTTACGTAGTGGAGCCTTTTAAGATTCCTTCTGGTTCGATGGAACCGACACTCATCGGCCACGAGAACTACGGCGACCGTATCATCGCTAATAAATTAGCTTACGCGACTGCGTGCGACGTGGCACTGGTCATGTTGATCTCGGCCGCCATCATTCTCGGCGGATTCATCGCCTCTAAAAGTTGGCGACGTCTCCGCTCGATTGTGATCACCGCGTTTATTGCCGTGGCGGTACTCGGCGGCATGGGCTGCCTGTGGCTTCGCGAAGCTATCGCCGGCGAATTTCGCCGCTTTGACGTAGTAGTGTTCAAGTACGAGACCAAATGGATCAATCCGCGCGCCGAAAACAAACAGATCAACTATATCAAACGGCTGATCGGGTTGCCTGGCGAGAAAATTACTATCTCCGGCGGCAATTTCTTCCGCTTCGATTCCGCCACCGGCAAAGATAAAATCATTCGGATGTGGGAGAGTAACCGCGAATTACAAGAGTCGCTCTGGTATCCGGTCGCCAAAGCTTGGGCAGCCTCACCTTATCAGCCGTTGACGCAGGAAGACTTGAAGCGCACTGGTCTTTCGGCTGAAGATATGCGCGTTTCGACGCGACTACTCGACGAGCAGACCTTTCCCTGGAACGGAGCAACGCCTAGCGCGCCTAGTGTCAAATTGAACGCCAGATCGCTCGAACTGGACGGCGCCAGTCCTGTTGAGTTGACATATAAGCATCAGGTCCGGAATGTGCATATTAAGCACGGGCGCTGGCCGTTTCGACATCTCGATTGTCCCGCGGCGCATCTGCCTCCGCTCGAATCAGCCGATGGCGTCAAAATTTCAGATCCCAGACAGCGGACGGAAAATATTACGTCTTTCGTCGCCAACACTTGGGACGGCGTGCAATGCCCAAATTGCAAACAGGTGATGTTTCCTGTTCCCATCTTGCCGAAAGATGCAGTAGCCGACAAGCCCAAGCCTTACTTGGAGGCGCTACAGAATCAAGATGTAAAGTTTTTTTACAGCAGTTACGATGTCGTCGGTGATCTAAAACTTGAAATCGTCCTCGACTTGACGGCTGCTGGCGGCGTAATCGAGATGGACGTGGGCAGCAATCTTCATCACGCCAAATGGGTGATCCCATCGAACGCCAGATCTGTAGATGCTATAGCGTCCGACGATTCGGTACATGCAGTGAGCCAGCCCACGGAACCGTTGGCTCCGGGTGTCCACACGCTGGTTCTGGCATATCTGGACGCGACAGTTATCGCCAGTCTGGATGGTCGCGAAATCGAACGGCGGACGGTGGATGTGGAACCGATTATGGCCAAAGTCCGTGAGATGAAGAGCGTGGCGCGAGTAGCGTTTAACGGCGTCAAAGGGCGAGTGAGTCGCCTCGACCTTTTTCGCAATCTAATTCACATTCCGCGCCCGCCAGATCAGAATGATCCTGATCGAGATCGAAACCGACGGGTGTACGATAGCGAGAAGTATAGTCAATCTTTCGAGGTTCCTCAAAATCATTTTTTAATGCTGGGCGATAACGGACCGTCTTCAGCGGATGGTCGAGTGTGGGGTTTTGTGCCAAAACAAAATCTGATGGGTCGCGCTTCATTTATCTGGTGGCCAGCGTCACGTTGGCGGATTATAAGGTAGTCTTTACATCGAGTGCTGAGTGGGGAGCCGGATTGACCGAGATTAAATCTACATACATGCCAATGCCTTCCGGTCTGAATTGGCCGAAGGTTGCGGTCCAAGCGCCAGTTACTCCGCCTCGGCCGGTGCTGATAGCGAAAGGACTGCGCAAGAATTTCGGTCGGCGCGAAGTGGTGCGCGGTGTGGATTTGGAAATCGGCGCTGGTGAGATTGTCGGCTTGCTGGGCCGTAACGGCGCGGGCAAGACCACCACGTTCCGCATGATTATGGGACTGCTGCATCCTGATCGTGGCGAGGTCACTTATGAGAATCGCGACATCACTCGTTTGCCCATGTACGTACGCGCTAATCGCGGCATCGGCTATCTGGCGCAGCAACCCAGTATTTTTCAACGTCTGACCGTCGAAGATAATTTGATGGCGATTTTGGAACTAAAGGAAAAGTCGCGCGATAAACGTCAATCGGACTTGGAGAAACTGATAGCTTCTCTAGGATTGCAGACTGTGCGCAAAAGTATGGCGTCTGTTCTGTCAGGCGGCGAACGGCGGCGATTAGAGATTGCGCGTGCGATGAGTTTGAATCCGCGCATCATTTTATTCGACGAACCATTTTCGGGAATTGATCCGATCGCTGTCAGCGAAATCCAAGGCATCCTGCGCGAACTTCGTAATCAAGGCGTCGGCGTGCTGTTGACCGATCATAACGTCCGCGAGACGTTATTGATCACTGATCGCACGT
The DNA here is from genome assembly GCA_043801885.1 of Planctomycetota bacterium. Lineage (GTDB taxonomy): Bacteria > Planctomycetota > SZUA-567 > H5-PLA8 > H5-PLA8 > JAZDLP01. The sequence goes on from JAZDLP010000191.1 coordinate 4,831, forward strand.
ATATCATGGATGAAGGGGAAATCTGGATTCACGGCCCTCCGCGCGAGATCGTGGCTAATGCCGATGCCAAGTCGCGTTATTTTGGACAAGACTTCAGACTCGATTTCTAAAGCGTGCTAGACTAAGTCGCAACCAAAAGCGGAACAAATTAGCCACAGAGTTACTATGGAACTTGAAAAAAGGCCAGTTACCTCGAAAAGGAATGGGTTACAGAAAGTTCAGTTTGTGATGTTCGAACGTTTCTCAACTCATTTCAGGGAGGGCTGGCCGATGGGAAATACTATCA
>JAZDLP010000204.1:0-3632 GCA_043801885.1 Planctomycetota bacterium
TCGCCAAAAAATCTTTGCGCCACGCAAAGATTTTGATGGTTAGTAGTAACGCACTTAACTTTAGATAAACTAGACTCAATAACTACTTTTCAAATCTGTTCATCTTTGTGTCTTTGTGCCTTCGTGGTGAACGGTTACGAATTTATCGGCAAACCGGGTCATGGTTCACTGTTTCGCGCTTCCGCCGCGGAGATTGCCCACAGCAGGGCGCACGCTTTATTTAATGTTTCTTCATATTCGCGTTCGGGGACCGAATCGGCCACAATACCGGCGCCTGCTTGGACATGCGCAGTCAGCGTTACGCCGTGTTCTTGCATGACGACCGTGCGAATCGCGATAGCCGTATTTAGGTTGCCGAGAAAATCCATAACGCCAACAGCGCCCGCGTATGCTCCGCGCCGGTCTGGTTCCAGTTCATCAATAATTTCCATAGCGCGAATCTTCGGCGCGCCGGAGACTGTGCCAGCGGGCATACAGGATCGAAATACTTCGAAGGCGTTGAGATCGGCGCGCATCCGACCGGAGACGTTGGAGACGATATGCATGACGTGAGAATAATTCTCCACAGTCATCTGCTCATCCACGCGCACGCTGCCATAGTCGGCCACGCGCCCCACGTCATTGCGGCCTAAGTCCAGCAGCATCACGTGTTCGGCGCGTTCTTTCGGGTCGTCGAGAAGCTCCCGAGCCAGATGCGCATCCTCCGCGGCGTCTTTGCCGCGCGGGCGAGTTCCCGCGATGGGCCGCACCGTAATCAGGCCGTCTTCTACTCGCACCATGACTTCGGGCGAACTGCCGACCAGATGCAGCGGGCCGAAGCGCAAATAGAACATGTACGGTGACGGATTGATTGCTCGCAAACTGCGGTAAACTTCGAACGGACGCGCGGTGGTCTCGCACGACAGGCGTTGCGAGAGCACTACTTGGATGATGTCGCCGGCGGTGATGTACTGTTTGGCCTTCTCCACGGCGCGCATAAATTCCCCGCGTTCAAAGTTGCTCCGTGGCGCGACTTCAGACTGAGTTTTGACGCTGGCCAGTTCATCCAGTGGCTCAACGATAGGCTGGCGCAAACTTTGAACCACCGACTCGATGGCATTGATGGCGACGCGATAAGCGGCCTGTGCGCCACCGACGCGGCTTGGGTCGGCGTGGTGGACGACGGTGACTGTGTTCAGAACGTGATCGAAGGCAATAATTGTTCGATAGATAGGGACCAGCATCTCCGGCACGTCTGGCACTCCTGCGTTGGCTGGAGCGCGGCCGGCTAGACGCGGTTCGATCAGACGAATGACATCATAACCCAAGTAACCGACTGCGCCGCCGGCAAATGGCGGCGCGATCACGCCAGAGACCCCGCGAATCGCCTGATGATCAGCCAGATACTGCGCCAGCGCCACAAGCGGATCGCCCGTGTGTTGCGTAACGACTCCATTGGGACGCGGGGGGGCAGGCGGGACGCCTGCGGTACGTTCCGGGTCGCTCGTGTGTTGCGTAATAGATCCGTTTGGCCGCTCGATGGTGTAATGCGGTTCGGGTAGGACGCTGCCGCGAAAAATAATCTCCGGCCCGCTGCCCACAAAACTGTAACGTCCGATTCGTTCGCCTCGCTCCACCGACTCTAGTAAAAACGCATACGAACTGCTCGGCATGCGACGGTAAGCGCTCACAGGAGTCAACCCGTCAGCCAGAAAACAGCGCGTGACCGGAATCAGCTTGTCCGGATGTTGCGCCGCAAGCGCTTGAAATGTGTTAAAGTTCGGAGTTAAACTCATGGCGATATCCACATCTGTCCGCCCTGCGCGAGAATCAGTCGCGCCACTTTGCGGCCCAGCGCTCGCGCGCGATTGAGCGTGGAGGTATCTTCCACGCGCGCCAGTTTTGATCCGTCCGGCAAGCCCAGCGTCGCGCGCAGCCGCAGACGGCGCCGCCCCTTCACTTTTTCGATTGTCGCCAGCGCGCCAAGCGGCAGGTGGCAGCCGCCGCCCAGAGCTTCCAGCGTCGCGCGTTCGGCGGTTACGCAGGCGGCGACGTCAATGTTGTTGAGTTTTTTTAGCAGGCGGCGCGCGCGCGCATCACGCGCGCGGCATTCCAAGGCCAGCGCGCCTTGTCCCGGCGCGGGCAGTACACAGTTCAGCGACAACGTCTGCGTAATTTTTTGAGTCAGATTCAGTCGCCGCAGGCCTGCGCGCGCCAGAATCGTCCCCGCGTACCGGCCTTCTTCGACTTTGCGAATACGAGTCTCGACGTTGCCGCGAATCTCGGCAAATTCGAGATGCGGAAAATAATGCTTCAGTTGCGCGCGCCGACGTGGCGATCCGCTGCCGATGATGCTGCCCGCGCGTAGATTCTCCAAGCGCGTCCGATGCCGCACAATCGCCGCGTCACGAGGGTCTTCACGCCCAACCACCGCAGCCAGCGTCAGCCCGCACGGCTGCCGAATTGGGAGATCTTTCAAACTGTGCACAGCTATATCCACGCGACCATCTAGTAGCGCACGTTCCAGTTCTTTAACAAAAATCCCAGCGCCGCCAAAGCTATGCAACGATTGGTCGCTCGACTGGTCGCCGGTGGTTAAAATTTCGACGAGTTCGACATTCAGTCCGCGATGAGTCTTCTTGAGCAGACGGGCAATCAATCGCGCCTGCGCCAAAGCGAGACGACTGGATCGAGTGCCTAGTTTGATGCGCATAATTTAAAAGTATAGCGCGACCAAGTCGCAACCAAAAGCGGAACATAAAGGAATTTTAGATTTTAGATTTTAGATTGTGGATTGAAAGCGCGAGAAGAAATGCGAGCTGGACATGAATCGCCGGACGTTGCACACTCGGAGTATGATTCTGCCTATTAGTTTTTATCAACGCGACACTATTGCCATCGCCAAAGATTTACTCGGCGCCTATCTCGTCCACGATTCGAAGCAAGGCCGAACTGTCGGGCGGATTGTCGAAACCGAAGCGTACCTGTTTGACGGCGATCCGGCATGCCACGCGCACAAAGGCAAAACCAAACGCAACGCCACGATGTTCGGCCCGCCCGGACATGCGTACCTCTATTTTATTTACGGAATGTACTATTGCTTCAACGTAGTCACTGCGCCCGAAGGCGTCGGCGAAGCGGCGCTGATTCGCGCGCTTGAACCTGTCGAAGGCATCCCGCTGATGGAAAAGCGCCGCCACGCCAAAGAGTCGCAAAATCTCTGTAATGGACCGGGCAAACTGACTATGGCGATGAGTCTGACGCTGCAACTGAATGGCGCGCCACTATTCAAAGGCCCGCTAACCATTTGGAGTCGCGACAGTTACGGAGGAGAAAAAGAAAATTTTGAAATCAACGCCAGCAAGCGTATTGGCATTATGCTGGCCGCCAACCTGCCGTTGCGATTCTACATCAAAAATAATTCGTTCGTCAGCGGCGCAAAGAAATGAATCCACAGATGAACACAGATTTTCTTTTATCTCCTTCCTATTGAACGCCTGGCCTCGAATGGGTCTGCTATGGAACTACCCGTCAAGCCTGTTTTCTCAAAAAGGATGGGTTGCCGTCGCCGATCACGCGCATTCTGCTATTCGGTCGTTTCCACTTTTTCGGAAAGACCATGTTATCGAATCGCTAGAAACGGACCATACTCT
>JAZDLP010000205.1:0-2577 GCA_043801885.1 Planctomycetota bacterium
TCGCCAAAAAATCTTTGCGCCACGCAAAGATTTTGATGGTTAGTAGTAACGCACTTAACTTTAGATAAACTAGACTCAATAACTACTTTTCAAATCTGTTCATCTTTGTGTCTTTGTGCCTTCGTGGTGAACGGTTACGAAATTTCTATACTTATCAATCAGTCAGACAAGCAGGTTTCTCCAAAAGGGCAATAATTTTCGATAAAAACTTCGCCGCCAGCACCTCGCTCACGAGCCGCCGATCCGCGCTTAGCGACAACTGCCAGGCCAACTGCGTGCGTGTTTTTTTTCCTCGCGCAGACGGGAACAGATGCGGCTGCGCCGCAGGCAACGTCAACGTCGCCGACTCGCCCGGTCTCACTATTGATCGAAAAGATCGCGCATGATACGATTCGAGACTGATCAGCGTCATTATCCCGCCGACGTACTCGAAAGTTGCCGAAAGTTTTCGCCCCGCGCGTCGGCGAAGCTCGCGGGTCATGCGCGCCAGCGCTTCCAACGACAACTGATCCACGCCCCGCGCCACTGGCGTCAGCATTTCGTTCTCGCCAAGCCAAACAGTAAAACTAATATTGATCTCGCTTCTATAAACGACATCATCGCCGTCAATAACTCCACGAAAAACCTTGAAGGACTCATCGGCAAGTGTTAAACCCAGCGCTCGTAGAAAAAAGTCCTCCAGCCGCGGCGCTTCAGCTCTACCCTTCTCCGCTTGCAGTGTCTTCTGTAGATTGAGCAGTGGCGTGGCCAGCGCAAGCATGTCCAGACTGAACTGCGGGATGAACTGCTGCGAGTATGCGGCGTGTTCGGCTATTTGGCGTTGCGCCAAATTCAACGGCGCTCGTTCGACAGACAAGCGTCGCGACGCACTGGATTTTTCGACGGACTGCGTCAGATGCTGAACTGCGGCCAGCACGTCCCGCTCGGTAATCCGTCTTCCTTCGGCGGGCAACTGGAGCGCCGTCCACGAGATATTAAGCTCGCGTAATTTTCGGCGCGCGCGTGGCGAGATATGCGGCGCGCCTTCGTGCGGCAGACATACCGGTGCGACGGGCAATTTAGCTAACTTTGGCAATAATACGGGTGAGATCATAAAATATACCATACGCGGCTAGTGACTTGTGGCTAGTGACCACCAGTCACTAACCACCAGTCACTAACCACCAGCAGTATAATCTATTTTCGAAAGTCTGGCATTTTCATTTGTTCAAGATGGACGAGTTCTTGCTTGTAGTCTTCTCGCGGATCAATGGCGATAGCTTTCTTAGCGATAGCCGAGGCCTGATCATAGTTATGAGCAACTCGCAGGGCGCGAGACAATCCCATTAGATACTGAGCATTTTTGTACTGACTCAGTTTCACGGCTTTTTCAGCATGCGTCACAGCCTCGAACTTATTGGTGTAGGTTGGATCGTCAGGATTGCTGTAGGTGCCAGCCAGCAGAAAATGAGCATAAGCGTCGTCCTTATTCAAATTGAGCGCCATGCAGTAATCCGCTATAGCCTGTTTGATATTCTTGATGTTTTCGTACGCCAGCCCGCGGCTGCAATAGTATGGCGAGTAATCACCACGCATGGCGATGACTTCGTTAAAAATCTCAATAGCTTTTTTGAACGCATGCGCATACAGATGCGTGAGGCCAAGATTATAGATGTAATCCGGGTTTCGACCTTTGGTCAGATTGATTGCTCGTTTATATGAATCTGCCGCGTCGTTCAGGCGGCGCGCGGCCAGTTGGCAATCGCCCAGCGCGCTCTGAAACCGCGCTTCAGCCGGCACGGCCAGCGCCGCAGTCTGGCATGCGACCGCCGCTTTTTCCAGCCACCCGATGCGTAGCGCTGCCAATCCATAATCGCACAGATACTTGGGATGGCCGGGCTTCAATTGCAACGCTTGTTCCAACATTGCCGCGCCGTCCAATAATTGTTCGTTGCGCACCATGGCGATACCAAGCCGATAGAACGCAGCCGCATTCTCCGGCTCAGCCGTCACGACCTGCTGGTAAAGTGCCACCGTTTCCTTTGGTTTCTTGCCACGCTTCTCTTTTGAGATAGCCTTCGCCAGCAGCGGCGAAATATCTTCATTGGTTACCAACGGTAATTTTTTAACTTGCGGCGTATCTTCCGATTCGACAGTCGCGTCCAGCGGCAATTTTGATTCTTCTTTCTTCGGCGGTTGTTCGTCCGACTCTAAAATCTCAGCGGATGACTCAGCCCACGCGCCCCCAAACAAACTTAATAAAAGAACCGCGTTCACCAGCCATAATTTACTCATACAAACTCCTCATTATACCTCAAATCACTTCGATTCCGCCCAACGACATCCATCGGTCGCTGTATTGTCGCTTGCCGGCAAATGAAACGATAGCCGCAGCGACGACAGAACGCCGATAGTTTATCCATCCATTTTTCCGGCAGATCTGTGTATTTCGGCATGAAGTAGTTTCTGTTCCGTAATCAGTCAAAACGCGAATATCTCCATGTCAATGAGTACACATAATCGCAGTAAAATGATTTAAAACACGGCAAAACGAGTTAAAATACAGCAAATCTGACAATTGCCGTAGTGCAGGCACAG
>JAZDLP010000206.1:0-7501 GCA_043801885.1 Planctomycetota bacterium
GTCGCCAAAAAATCTTTGCGCCACGCAAAGATTTTGATGGTTAGTAGTAACGCACTTAACTTTAGATAAACTAGACTCAATAACTACTTTTCAAATCTGTTCATCTTTGTGTCTTTGTGCCTTCGTGGTGAACGGTTACAAATTCTCTTTTGTTCTCGCCCAGTCGCGCAATAAACTTTTTTATCCCCTGACCGGTTGCCGCGGAGATCGGAATAATCTCTGTCTTTAGCGCAGCTTGCAGGCGCTCAAGATTCTTCTGCGCGCCAGGCAAGTCCAGTTTATTGGCGACAATCAGCCGCGCGCGACGATATAGCGCTAGAGAATATTGTTTCAGTTCATTTTCAATGATATGGTAATTGTGAATGGGGTCAGATTCATCCATAGGCATAACATCAATTATATGCACCAGAAAACTAGTGCGTTCGACGTGTCGCAAAAATTTGTCGCCTAATCCGACGCCGATATGAGCGCCCTCAATTAATCCCGGCAGATCGGCCACAACCACCTGTGTATCGTCGTCAATTTTGACGATGCCCAGCTTGGGTTCTTTAGTGGTGAATGGATACGGAGCGATCTTCGGTCGTGCTGCGCTGATATGGCTAAGTAAAGTGCTTTTGCCCGCATTAGGCAGGCCGATCAGTCCGGCATCGGCGATCAGTTTTAACTCCAGGTGCAGGTCGAGTTCCTCACCTGCCTGGCCTTTCTCGGCGTGGCGTGGCGTTTGATTAGTGGACGTAGCAAAGTGTTGATTGCCACGTCCGCCGCGTCCACCATGAGCTACGATGAAACATTTACCTGCTTCGACCAAGTCGCATAGCCGCCGACCATTGCGAGCGCTGATCAAAGTTCCAAGCGGCACACGAATGATGACGTCTTTTGCGGATTTGCCAGAGCAGTTTCGATTGCCACCATTTTCGCCGCTAAACGCGCGAATTTTCCGCTTGCGATATAATGGCAGCAACGTGTCAACATTCCGCGTGGCTTCAAAGATAATGTCGCCGCCTTTGCCGCCGTCGCCACCGGCCGGTCCACCCCAAGGCATATACTTCAGTCGCAAAAACGCCACAATACCGTTGCCGCCGTCGCCGGCTTTAACATGAATATCCGTTACGTCAATAAACATGTTTATTATTTTATATCTCCAACGCTCTGGTAAACGCATCAATTGCGGCGGCTTTTGCCATCTTTAGTCGCTTCTCCAATTCGCGCTGGACGATCTTTTCAATTTCGCCCGACATCCCAGAACCAGACGGAATGGAAATGGACTTGCGGATAGTCCGACTACTGGCCGTCGCGATCTTTCGAGGGCGACCAGGTTTGCCTTTCGGCGCGATTGGCGGAGTGCCTTCAACAAAAGTTCCTGTTTGATCCTTATATCCCCGAACCCAAATTCCTTTTGGATTTGGTCCGCGTTTCTTTTGTCGCAATTCATTCGTCTCATTATTCTTGATCCAAATTGCTATTTCTGACTTTCGCTTAGGCATGTTTGCTCCTTATCCATGAATTTAACTTCAAAACTCTCACATTTATTGGATTATAATGCCAAAAACGACAATGCAATAGAAAAATTTAATTCTTTTGATAATCATTGCCGCAATTATTTAATCTATTTTCAATTATTCATTTTCGATTTACGATTAAACTAACGCAACTTTATTAAGAATTCGTCACCACACGCAATGAGGACAGCAATGCTTGAATTATTTCAACTACGTCCGAACTGGGTTCGTCAAACCGGATTAATCTCCGTCGTCTTGCCCGAACCGCCTGTCGTTCAAAAATATTGCGGAGCGCAACGAACGGATGTTGAAGAGCAGTACGATATGTGGCTGTCCGACGCCACGCTCGATTCGCTGTCTCAAAATGGAGTTAATCTGATTTGGATTCGACTCTTCGCCGGTTTTGGCCTGCAGTTCGAAAAAAGCGAGGCGGAGCGCGCGCAAGACTATATTGCGCGCGCTCACTCGCACGGCTTGAAGATCGCCGCGCTGATTTCATTGGGCGCGCTGGTCCCCGAGACGTTGCTGTTGGAAGAATCAGAATGTCCAAACTGGTTGCAGATTAATGCCGCAGGGTGGCATCCGACATGCGCCACGCCATATTCTTTTCGCGCGCGTCCTTGTTATAACTCGGAGAACTTCCTGCGATATATGGAACGCGTCTGCAATCAAGCGATGGACTTTGACGCCGACTTGATCCACTTCGATGATATTGGTTACAATCCCGAGCCGGATGTGTGCCGCTGTCCGATTTGCGTAGCCGCTTTCCGCGATTTTTTGTATAAGCAGTACGGCGCGCAGGAAGACAGGACGCAAACTGCCGGCCAGAAACGTTTCGGCCACAATGATTTTACGCATATACGGCCACCGTTCCTGACGCGCGAAATACTCGCCGATCAGGAGCAGGCCGCTCAAGTCAACGGTTTCGACACGCCGCACATTCAAGAGTGGATTATTTTTAAAGCTCACACAGTGACGCAGGCGCTTGCGCGCTTCGAGATCGCTATTCGCAAACGCAAGCCGGAGTGTGCGATTGGCGCCGATCTGTTCCACAGTTTCGGCGGGAATACTGACTGGTTGCACGGTATTGATTTCGACCGGCAATTACCAATGTTGGATATGGTACGATTTGTTTCAACCATCGACGAAGGCGATGACCGCGCAACCGATGGAGCGCTGTCCACGGCTCACTGTTCATTGTTCACTGGGCACTGTTCACTGCTTCCTCGCGCTCTCAAACGCGCGCGCGAAGCACCGGGACAGCTCGATCTTTTCGCCACAGAGACCGCGTCCGACGCGACGACTCAAGAAAAGCCTTTAGGATTGTTGCCGACTCTTGTCGTGAGCGGCACCGCGGCGAGAAACGCAAGCTTCCTGGCTTTAGCGCGAGCTATGAAGACCGCACGCGCATTCAATCTGGCGTTTGAGGCCGCGGACGTGAAAGTGATGGGAGCGCCGCGCCCCAGTGCGGCAGATATTGTGGACGTGGAGACGGCGTTGGGCTTGAGTCTGACATTCAATCCAACTGGTCTCAGCAGCATCGGGACTGGTCTGATCGCGCCGAACTTAATCGCATCCGCAACTCTCTTGCGCGCGTATCTGGATTTTTATCTGCAGCATAAACAAGCATTGTTGCTCGGCGCTCAGTCGTTGGCCACAGTAGCGGTCTTTTGCGACACTGCCAGTTTGATGTTTGATCATGCAGAAACACACAGCCGCTTTAACTGGTTATTGAATCTCCTGCTCGAACGCAATCTTGGGTTTGAAATGCTTTACTCGCACCAACTGGCCGAACTATCGCGATTTCGCTGCGTGGTGCTGTCGCACAGCATTTCTCTGACTGATGAGCAGGTCTTGAAGTTCGAGCGCTTTGTGTCCGAGGGCGGTGGAATAGTGGTATTGAAGAACGTCGGTGAGCGCGATCACTGGCGACGTATGCGATCCCAGCCGGCGCTGGCAGCGCTGCTGGGTAAAGACTACACGCAAGCTTTTCAACGAGAAGTTGGCAAGGGACGCGTCGTTTTTGTGCCCGAAAACGTGGCGGGCGTCGCTAATCATGACTATACGCCATTCTCACGAACGGAGGTAATCAACGCTATCCGTTTTGCTGCAGGCGGAAATCTGCCGCTACACGTGGATTGTCCATCCGGCTCGGTGTTGACCGAAGCCGCGAAGACTGCTGACGGCGAGTTGATTTTGCATGCGGTCAATTTACAACCGAAGACGGCGCGTTCAGTGCGCTGTTCGCTGGCCTGCGTACGGTCGCCTCAGCAGGTCGTGCCACTGTCGCCCGGGAAGAGTTACGAGCCGCTGCCGTTTCAGTGGGATAACGGACGCATTTTCTTCGGATTGAATGCGCTTGAGCGATACATACTCTTTAGAATCACAACTGATTAGCGTGGCCATAAGGCCGCAACCAAAAAGCATTGTTGACGGGGAGACTATGCGTGTTGTCACACTGACTTTGCATCCAGCGATTGACCGTGTTGTTCGCGTAAATGATTTGTGTCCGGGCGACACATTCGATTCGCAACTCGTGCTGGCGGCGAGCGCGGGAAAAGGCGTTAACACCGCGCGAACGCTGAGCGCCGTCTGGCGGTCTCCCGAAAAAATTATCGCAGCGGTGTGGCTGGGTCGCGCGGAAGCCGAGTGGTATCGGCATCGGCTGCGTGAATTGTCTGGCATTCATGCGGCGATCTGCCCGCGCGAATGCGGTACACGCCACACGTTGACGATTCTCGAAGCTTGCGGGCGAGAAACGCATATCAAAGAAGCTATGGCTGCGGCGCGGCCCGGCGAAGAACGAGCGCTGTTGGCTTTCTGGAAGAAAACGCTGCGCGCCGGCGACATCGTGGCACTTTGCGGTTCCGCGCCGTCGAATACTTCGGCTCAGACGCTGCGACGGCTATTCGATATCGCGCGTCACAAAAAAGCGCGCGCGATCATTGCCGACACTAACGGTTTGGCGCTGGACGTGGCCGGCGCGGCTGGGCTGGATGGTATCAAAGGTAACGCCGCCGAGATTGGCGTGTGGCTGGGCCTGCGCCGCGCATTCGATCCATCAAAATTAAATCACCGTCGCGCCTTGCAGGTAGCTCTAGCCAGAAAGTCCGCGCCACGCGCGATTATGATTACACGCGGCGCGGCAGGCGCATTGTTCGCTATAGCGCCTCTAATTTTGTTTAGCGCATCACCACCACGTTTGAATCAAAGAAAAAAAACGCTGCAATCCGCCACCGGATGTGGCGACGTCGCGACCGCCGGATGGTTATGGGGCATGCTCGATGGTGCCTCTCACGAAGAAATTCTGCGCCGCGCCGTGGCCTGCGGCACCGCAAAACTAACCTCGCCTGATCCCGGGTTTCTCGACACGCGCTACCTGCAAACTCTGTTACGCGGTATAGGAATTTCGTAACCGTTCACGGCAGAGACGCATGCGCCTCTGCGGTGAACAGTTACAAATCCACAATTTCTTTTTGTTCTTCAATTCCGTCTCTGTGTTCTCTGTGGCTCTGTGGTGGTTTTTCATAAATACGCTTCAATGCGGCGGGTCACGCCGGCGGGCGAGTATGGGATTTTCTCATTCGCTGGAATTTCCCGTCCGTCCAGGAGTAATTTCCGAACGCCAGTTTCTCTCCCATCGAGGTTTCGAACGGTCAACAGATACCGCGCGCCGCGGAGATTAACTTCCGCCGAAGCCTCTTTCCATTCCCGAGGAAAACAAGGTCGGATAGTCAAGCCGTCATAGCCAGGCTTAATCCCCATCATGCCTTCAATGATCGCCGTGAACACCCAGGAACAAGTCGCGGTAAACCATCCGAAGAGACTTCGTCCCATGCGCTCGGGATCATCGGTAACGTAGTAGTTTGGAATGGTGTACGGTTCAGCGCGAGTTTTATCCGGATCATGATTGACAGGCAAAATCAGGCTGAGTGTTTTATATGCCGCGTCGCCGAATCCGCCTTCGCACTCAGCGGCGAATTTGAAGGCGTTGGAATGGACGTAGTTCCATTGTTTTGGAATAAGGTTGGAATAATAGCCGATGTCGGGTCGAAAACGCTTGAAGGGCGGGTCGAAAAGCATATATCCCATCTCTGTTTTCAGACGCTTTTCAACGACGTCTCTGATTTGACGAGTTCGTTCCGGATCGCTGACTCCGCTTAAAATCGCCCAAGTCTGCGTATTAAGCCAGAGCGCAACTTCATCGTCCGCGGCGGTGCCGACCGGGCGACCCGCGTCGGTGAATCCGCGCCGATACCATTGTCCATCCCAGCCATGACTATTAATCGCCGCCGTTATCTGGCTATTATATTCATTCAGTTCCGTCTCGACTTTTTTATCGCTAAGAAACGCGGCCAGCTCGGAGGTCTCTTTATTGGCGGCAATGACCGCCATAGCTAACCAGATACTTTCGCCCTTGCCCTTCTCGCCCATCTTGCCGAGTCCGTCGTTCCAGTCTCCCTCCCAGATCAGAGGAATTCCATGCGCGCCTCGATCATTTGAGATTTTTCTCAAACCGGCGAGCAGATGTTCATAAACGGTCGCCTCGCCTTTATCTTGATAAGGACGGACGACGTCAAGAATGCCTTGGTCACCTGTTTCGCGGATGTAGGCGCAGACGGCGAATGCGATCCAGAGCGACGAATCGGCGAATTTACGGCGGTCGTGAAAGGCCGGGTCGGCAGCCCATTGTCGCAGCGCCGAGCCGTCCGAGAATTGATAGGGCATCGCTCGGAGAATGGCCGAACGAGTTCGCGCCGCGTCGAATTTGACGACGCCCTTCGCGTCTTGCATTACATCTCTGAATCCAAAATTAGAATTGGAAGTCGGGCCTCGTATCCATGTAACGCATTTATCAATAACATTTTTGAGCCAGACGTTGGCGTAAAGATTTATGCCTTCGTCAGGCGTGTGGACAATCGCCTGATTCAGGCGCTCATCCCAATTCCGCCGAAGTTTTTCGAGTGCGACGTTGATTTTTTGAGGCGTCGAGTAGCGCGTAATGATTTCCTGCTGTTTCGCCGAATCTTCGCTCACGCCAGCCAGGAGCTGAAACATCTTCGTTTCACCGGCTTCCAGAACCACTTCTTTTTTGAAAGCTGCGACGAGAGGATCGTGATAGCCTTTATGGTTTTTGGAATTGTTTTCCAGAACCGCGCGCGGGTTGGAATAATCGTTGTAAACACCGATGAAATCTTCACGCCGGCAGTCGTAGCCGTCCGGCTCAAACAGCGGGCAAATGAAGTATTCAAACCGCGCCGCCGTATGCAGATGAACATATTCGCCCAGAATCAACTTTTTCTTCGGCTGATAATCCGCCCAGGAACTGTAAATCGGCAGATCGTAGGCCGCCGTGTACCCAGCCAGATAAAGCTCCATGAATGGGAAAATGCTGAGCCGCCGTTTTTTTGCGCTACAGTTTTCCAGCGTGATCGTCCAGATTTCAAGCGGGTCATCCGGCGGAACAAAAAGATGAAAAATTGATCGAACTCCGAAATTAAGCGACGTAATTTCACTGTAATCGAGACCATGTCGGCACTGAAAAAAATCATGATCGGCTTGAACAGGCGCCCAATTAGTTGTCCAGAATTTTTTTGTGTCGTTGTCCCGGATATAGATATATTTTCCAGGGCGATCAAAACTTCCGAGCGGATTGATCAAGTTTCCATCGGGCGGGCGATAGCGCGAAAAACCGCCACCGTTCTGCGAAAATCGAACGCCGTAATCCTGGTGGCCGAGGTAATTGTACCAGGGACGCGGCGGATCGGGACGGGTGAGGATATACTCCTTCCCATCCTCTGAAAAATAACCGTATTTTGTTTTATTTTTTTGTAATTCAGGCATCGGCATTTTCTTAAAAAAAGGTAACCGTTCACCACGAAGGCACAAAGACACAAAGATGAACAGATTTGAAAAGTAGTTATTGAGTCTAGTTTATCTAAAGTTAAGTGCGTTACTACTAACCATCAAAATCTTTGCGTGGCGCAAAGATTTTTTGGCGA